>JBBRLB010000141.1:0-14403 GCA_038231575.1 Opitutales bacterium
GGCCGCATCCGCGTGCCCGAGCTCATCGCCGCGGTAAAGTGGGCCGCCGCCCGGCTCGCCGATCCGGCCGATCTTTTGAACGGTGCCGACGCCCTGCCGCTCGCCGCGATCAACGCCGCCACCGGCGAGGGAAAAATCCTGCTCTCCTCCGCAAAGCAAATCCTGACCAATCTCGGCAAAAAAGACGCGTCCGCCCTCATGGTCACCGAAACCGCGGACACCACGAAGATCTTTTCGGCCAGCCCGCTCAACGGCGATGGCGTCATCCCACCCGAGGCCACCGAGAACCCTGCCGTGCAGGCGCTCATCAAGGATATCATCGCCTGCGCCGGCGGCACCGCCGATCGCACCGGCTCAGTCGGGGTGACCGCGGAAAAGATCGACGCCTTCTTCGCCGACCTCTCGGCCTACGCCGCGTGGGTCGAGAAGAGTGCCACCAAGGACATCGCCATCCTCGGCGACGCCACCGATGCCGCCTGCACCGCGATCAAGGCCGTGCGCGCGAAGGTGGACGATTATTTTGCCCGCAACCGGCTGGCCGCCTTCGACGCCCGCGCCCTCGCCGCCCTCAACCGCAGCGAGACCGAGTATCTCGCGATCGCCGCGAAGGACATGACGATCACCGCCGCGGAGGTGAACGCGTTCCCCCTCGCACGCATCGAAGCCGGCAAGCCGCTCCCCCTGATCGAGGGCGTCAACCCCGCCTGGGCCGCCGCCCTCGCGACGTTGCAGGCCAAGGCGGTCGCCCCGATTTTCGGCGCGGCTAAAACCAGTCTCACCGCCGACGAATGGGCCGCGCTCAACGCGCAGTTCGCGCCCTATGAGACCTGGCTCGGCGGCAAGGCCGGCACTCCGGTCGAAAAACTCGGCCTCGCCCGCATTCGGGAAATCCTCGCCGGTTCCGGCCGCGCCGAGCTCGCGCAACTCGTCGCGCTGGACAAAGCGCTGGAGCCCGCGTTCAAGGCGATGAGCGATGTCGAACGCCTCACGCGTTACCATCGCGATCTCCGCACCCTGCTGCACAATTTCGTCAACTTCGCCGATTTCTATTCGCAAGATCGCTGGGCGACGTTCCAGGCGGGCATGCTTTACCTCGACAGCCGCTCGACCGAACTCTGCCTCCGCGTGGAAGGTCCGAACCCGCTCGCTGCCATGAGCAAGACCTACATCGCCTACTGTTCCTGCACGCGGTCCGGCGGAGAGACCATGACGATCGCCGCGTGCTTCATGCAGGGCGACAGCGACTACCTCTTCGCCGGCCGCCACGGAATATTTTATGATCGCGCCGGTCGCGATTGGGACGCCGTTATCACCAGCATTGTCGGCAATCCGATCAGCCTGCGCCAAGCCTTCTGGTCGCCCTACAAAAAATTTATCCGGATGCTCGACGAGATGGCGGCCAAGCGCGCCGCCGCCGCCGATGCCGCCGCAAATGATCGCCTCGCCAAAGTCTCGGACAAGGTCGTCACGGCGGCCGCCGATGCCGCGGCCAGAGCCGCCGTGCCCCCGCCCCCGCCACCCCCGCCCCCTCCCAAGAAACTCGATGTCGGAGTCGTCGCCGCCCTGGGTGTCGCCGTCGGCGCGATCGGTGGCGCGCTGGCCACGGCCGGTGCGACCCTCGGCAAACTGGCGTGGTGGCAGTTCCCCCTCGTCGTCGTCGCGGTGATGCTCGCCATCTCGCTGCCCGCCGTGATCATTGCCTTCCTCAAACTTCGTCAGCGCACGCTCGGCCCGATCCTCGATGCCAACGGCTGGGCCATCAACGGCCGCGTGAAAATCAACATCCCCTTCGGCTCGGCACTCACCCGGGTCGCCACCCTGCCGCCCGGTTCCCGCCGCTCGCTCGAGGATCCTTACGAGGACAAAGAGGCCGCGAAACAAACACGACGCGCCACGCTGCTCATCGTCCTGATCGGGCTCCTCGCCGCCGCAATCTGGATCCGGTGGGACGCGACCCAGCACAAAGACGCCAACGATCTTCCCCGCTATTTCTGGCAGGATCGCCCGGTGCCAGTCGTGGTCGCGCCGGCGCCCGTCGCTGCGCCGGCGGCTCCGGCAAAATAAAATTCGGCGCGCTTCACCGGGACGCGTTCCACTCCACCGCGGAATACTGTTCGACCAGCGCGGCGAGTTCCTCCTCCGCCCACTCCGGCCACGGCGTGGGATTCGGCGCGAGGGTCAGCATGCGCCCGAGCTCAGCGACGAAGTCGTCGTGAAATTTATCCCAGTCCACCGCCGCGCCCGCCGCCGGCCGCCAGATCGATCCCTGGAAGAGGAGGCCGCGTTTGTTGCGCTTCTGGGCGGCACCGGCGATTTTTTCGCCGCTCCGTTCGTTCACGACGTCGTAGACTTCGGCGCGCTGAAAACACACGCCGGCCGGGCCGGCCTCGGACGCTGCCGGTTCGCGCCCGACTTTCGTGATCGCCGACACCCCTTGCGTGCGCAGCGCCGCCGCCAGCGCTTCGTGCACCTCGCGATAACTCTGCGTCGCGCGCAATTCCTCCAGCGGATGCCCGCGCGGGATCACCAGTGCGAACGTCCAGTCGTCGCGATGATCAACCAAGCCGCCGCCCGTCGCCCGCCGGCAAAGTTCAAACCCGGAATCGGCCGGCAACTGCGTCTGGATGAAATCGCGTTTCTGGCTATAGCCAAACGTGAAGGCCGGTCCGCGCCAGTCGTAGTGGCGGAAACGCACCGCGTCCGCCCGCGGGTAACGCTGGAGCAGCAGAAAATCCGTCGCCATATTTTCAGCGGCGCCAGACGTGCGGGTGGGAAGAATTTCAAAAGTCATCGAAGCCATCGCGGCAGCACGGAACGGCGGAAACGCGAAAAAAACAAATCTTCCCTGCCGTGATTCCGCCCCTCCGCATTTTCGCGATCAGCCTTGGGCGAGAAACCATGCGCGCGCCGGCGGCGGCACCTTCAAGCCGTCGAGCTGTTCCGCGATCGACTGCGGGCGCGTTTTTAATTCTCCCGCGAGTGGTGTAATATCGAGCGCGAGCACGGCCTGGCGCTTCTTCGCCGCCTCCGGCGTCTCCGCGCGCGTGACCGCGGCGAGCGGCGCCTGTTTTTCTGTGAGCTTGAAATGTTCGCGCACGCGCCGCCCGAGCGCGTGACGGGACAGCAGCTCCGTGCCGGCCCAGTGAAACACCCCGCACACCTTGCGGCGCTCTCCGAGTTCGACGATCACCTCCGCGAGATTTTCGGCGGTGCAGGGCTGGCGCAGTTCGTCGGTGTAGAGCCTCGGTGTTTTGCCGGCCATCCAGTCGGCGAACAACCGCTCGTGCACGCTCCGCCGTCCACCCAGGCTGTCGCCCATCAGCAGCGGCGCGCGAATCGTCGCGGCAAACTCCGCGGCCACCGCGTGCACGCCCTGTTCGCTCTCGAGTTTTTGGCAGCCGTAGAGATTGAGCGGGGAGGGCACATCGCCCGCCGCATAGGGCGCAGTGCGCGTGCCGTCGAAGACTTGCTCCGAGGACAGGTGCACGAACCGCGCGCTCAGATGATGCGCCAGCCGGGCGAGCGCCACGGGCAGGGCGACGTTCAACCCCTGCGCCCGCGCCGGATCGGTGTCGCACGCCTCGGGCACGGAGACGGCGGCGCAGTTGAAAATCGCGTCGGGAAACGCCTCGAGCACCGCCGCGTGCAGCGCGGTCTCGTCCGCGAGATCGAGTGCGAGTTTCGTCGCGACACCCTCAATCGCGCCGGCGTAACTGCCGACCACGCCGACGACGCGGTGTCCGCGTCGCGCCGCCGCCCGCGCCACCGCCGCGCCGACCAGACCCGAGGCTCCGGTGAGAAACACGTTCATCAGCTCAAAACAATCCGCCGACCGGCGTCACACGTCGAGCACGTGGCGCGCAATCTTGAGCAATTCGCTCAGCGCATAAGGCTTGTTCAGCAGCGCCTGGCGATCGGGCGCGAGCCAGGTCACCGGCCGCGTGGAGTCGTGGTTCGCGGTGCACACCACGCGGAGATCGGGCTCGTGCTTGAACAGCTCGCGGGCAAATTTTTCGCCCTCACCCGCGAGGTCCGCAATCAGCAGCCGCACGCCGCGCGAGTGGTCGCGGAGTTCGCCTTGGGCCGCGCGGTGCGATTGGACGGCCAGCACGCGGTAGCCATCCGCAGTGAGAATGCCGGCGACCATCTTGCGCACGACTTCGTCCTGCTCGATCAGCAGCACCGATTCACTGCCGCTCGTCACCGGGAGCGGCGCCACGGTGGCTGGCGCCACCTCGACCGGCGCGCGCGTCACGGGCAATAGAATCTCGAACGTCGAACCGACGAACAACGAACTCTTCACGGTGATGAAACCACCGCTCTGCTGCACTACGCCGTAAACCAGCGCGAGCCCGAGCCCCGTGCCCTTGCCCTCAGGCTTCGTCGTGAAAAACGGCTCGAAGAGATGCTTCTGCGTTTCCGCGTCCATCCCCATGCCGTTGTCGGCGACACTGAACGCCACGTAGTGGCCCGGCGGCATGTCCATCAGGCGGCGATGCAGCCCACCCCGAATTTCGCGATTCGCCGTCGTAATCGTCACGCGGCCACGGGTCCGCAGCGCATCGCGCGCATTGAGCACGAGGTTGAGCAGCACCTGTTGAAACTGTGCCGGGTCGGTCCGCACGTTCGCCAGTTTGTCCGCGAGTTCGAATTCGATTTTGCCCGCCGCGCCGAGCAACCGGGCGAGGATCTCGCCGTTCTCGCGCAGGAGTTGGTTCAAGTTGATCACGCGGGCGTCGAACGGCTGGCGGCGGCTGAAGGCGAGCAGTTGCTGCGTGATTGCCTCGGCCTTGCGGCCCGCCGCGTGGATCTCCGCCACCTCCCGCAGCGCCTGCGGATTCGCCGCCACGTGCGCCGCGAGCATTTCACAGTAGCCGTTGATGACCGAAAGCAGATTGTTGAAATCGTGCGCCACGCCGCCCGCGAGCCGGCCCACGGCGTCAAGCCGCTGCGCGTGCACCAGGCCCTCCTGCAGCTTGCGCTTCTCCGTTTGATCGCGATAGGTCGCGACCACGTGCGTGACGCGACCGCGTGCATCGCACAACGGATCGAAACTCCACGCCACGCTGACGATGGCCCCATCCGTGTGCCGCAGAAAACCCTCGCCCGCGAGCGACCGGCTGCGCGTTTCTTTTTTCAACCACTGGCGCAACTGCTCCAAGTCCGCCGGGCCGTCGTGCAATTCCGCGTGCCCCCGGCCGACCACCTCCGCCGCCGTCCGGCCGATGATCGCGCAAAAGCTGTCATTCGCGAAAAGGATTTTCACTCCTTTCGCCCCAAGCCGTGGCGCTGCGATGAACACGCCCTCGCTCTGCGCGCGCAACGCCGCCGCGAGCAGCGCCGGGGCGACCGCCCGCGCGCGGGGCGCGGTCCGGCGGACTTTTTTCTTTCCACTCACGGGGCGAGGCGCTCGACCGTCCAGCCGTCCGCCGCCCGGCGGTAGCGGAGCCGATCGTGCAGCCGGCTGCGCCGGCCCTGCCAGAATTCCACCGTCTCCGGCGAGAGCCGCCAGCCGCCCCAGTGCGGCGGCAGCGGCACGGGCTGCCCCGCGAATTTTGTCTCCATCGCCTTGAACGCATCCTCCAGCTCCTTGCGTCCTGCGATCACCGTGCTCTGCGCCGAGGCCCACGCGGCGAGCTGGCTCGCCTGCGGCCGCGCATGAAAATACGCCTCCGACTCCTCACGCGCGACCTTTGTGATCGTCCCCTCGACAACCACCTGCCGCTCCATGGCGAGCCAGGGAAACAACAGCGACGCCCGCGGGTTGGCCTCGAGCTCGCGGCCTTTGCGGCTGTCGTAGTTCGAATAAAAAACAAAGCCGCGCCCATCGACCCCCTTGAGCAACACCGTCCGCGCTGACGCCCGGCCTTCGCGCGTCGCCGTCGCCAGCGTCATCGCGTTGGGCTCCGTGAGCTTCGCCGCCTCAGCCTCCTGAAACCATTTTTCGAACTGCCGGAACGGATCCCGCGCGAGATCCTTTTCGAGGAGTCCCGCGAGCGCGTAGTCTTTCCGCAAATCGGCCAGTGGCATGGCCGCGAAACTGCGCTCGGGGGCGCACGCTGTCAAAAGTCATCTCTGCGCGCGTGGCACGGACCTCCCGCCCGTGCCCCCCGCACGATCAGAATGACCGCGCTAAGCCGGCTTCTTCCCCCTGTTTCCGCGCTTCCGTTTTCCTCCTGTTTCCGCGAGGCTGATCGTTTCCCAACCCTTTGCCCGTGACCCCCGCTTCCTACATCGACCGCCACTCCGCCGATCTCATCCGCCGGCTCCGGCACCTGGTCGGCATTTCCACCGTCAATCCGCCCGGCGAAAACTACACGCCCATCACCGCGTGGCTCACGCGCGAGCTCGCCGCGGTTGGCCTCAAGTCCCAGCGCTTCACTCTGCCGCGCGCGCTCCTGAAAAAATCCCTGCCGCCCGCGCAGCACGGCTTCCCGCGCTACAACGTCCTCGGCAAGCTCGCCGCCGTCGGCGCCAAAAAAACCCTGCACTTCAACGCGCACTACGACGTCGTCCCCGTCTCCGGCACGTGGAAACACGGCAGCCCGTTCAGCGGCGCGATCGAGGGTGGTTGGATTTACGGCCGCGGCACGTCCGACATGAAGGGTTCGATCGCGAGCCTCCTGCTCGCGTTGCAGTCGCTCCGCGCCACCGGTGCGAAGCCCAAGCTCAACGTCGAGGTCTCGTTCACCGCCGACGAGGAAACCGACTCCGCCCTCGGCACCGGTTGGATCGTCGATCACGCGCCAATCAAACCGGACTACGCCGTCGTGATGGAAGGCGGCGAGCTCAACCAGGTGTGCTGCGGCCACAACGGCACGGTCTGGCTCGAGGTCACCGTCCGCGGCCGCGCCGCCCACGGCTCGCGTCCCGATCTCGGCCTCAACGCGCTCGAGAAAATGTCCGCGCTCGTGCGCGAACTCCAAACCTATCAACGCCAGCTCGCCCGCCGCCGCTGGCGGACACCCGACGGCCGCATCGCCTCGCCCACGCTCAACGTCGGCGGCGTCTTCAGTTGCGGCGAAGGCGCGAAGATCAACACCGTGCCCGCCTTCGCCAGTTTCACGCTCGATCGCCGCGTGCTCGCGATCGAGAGCCACGCCGGCGCCGAGCGCGACCTGCGGGCGTTTCTCGCCGCGGCCGCGCGCCGCATTCCGGAATGCCGGATCTCCGTCGCGAAGGTCTCGGAAAATTATTCCTGCTTCACGCCGCCGACGCATCCGTTTTTCGCCGCGATGGCCGGCTGCGTGACGCGCGTGCGCCAGGAGCCCGCCGTCTTCAACGTCTCGACCGGCTTCAACGACATGCATTTCTTCGCGAGCGTCCGAAAAATTCCGACGCTCGGTTACGGCCCCGGGGGCCGCAAGGAACACGCCGTCGACGAAGCCGCCCAGCTCAGCGAACTCCTGGCGAGCGCGAAAATCTACGCCGAGTTGCTGACGACGTTCGGCGGATAGTCCGTTTCCGACCGATCGCGGAAACGCGAAGGAGCGGAATTCTCTTTCCGAACTTTCGGCCGCCGCGCTTGCGCGATAAAAATCAGCGCTTCAACCCGCGATTCCGCGGCGAATCATGTTCACCGCGATCGCGGCGAGCAGCATCGAGACGATTTTGGAAATCGCGCGCAGGCCCGTCGTGCCGATTTTTCGGCTGAGCCACTCACTGTAGCTGAAGGCCAGGATGATCAAAAAGAGATTCGCGACGAGACCCGCCAGCGCCAGCGCCCAGCCGAGCGTCTGCGCGAGAATCAGCAGCGTTGTGATCAGCGCCGGGCCTGCAATCAACGGCATGCCGAGCGGCACGACGCCGAAGTCGTCCGAAACTTTTTCGTTTTCCGGCGTAGCCAGCACGAGATCGCGCGCCGCCAGGATGAAAAGAATCAGCCCGCCCGCGATTTGAAAGTCGCTGACCGTGATGCCCACCGCGCTGAAAATCGACTGCCCGAGAAACAGAAAGGCCAGCGCGACGCCCCCACCCGTGATCGCCGCCTGTCGCGCGATCCGCTGCCGCTTCGCGGGCGGCACGCCTTGGCCCAGCCCGAAAAAGATCGCCGCCAGCCCGATCGGATCGATTGCGACGAAGAGCGGGATGAACGCCTGGAGAAATTGTTTCACGAGCACCGGCACGCCGCCACGCTGGCGCCGGCGGCACGCGGCGTCGAGTCTGCTCGGTTGCAACGTCGCCCGATCGACTATTCGGTTAGGCCATGAAGTTTATTCTGCGCTATCTCGAACTGGTTTTCACCGTGGTGGGCCTCGCGGTAATTTTCGGCGTGACGGCGTTGTTCAGCTCCCGGGGCACCAGCACGTGGCAGATCGCGGCGATCACCGCGGGACTCGTCGGCGTGATTCACGGTGTCTTATTTTGGCTCGTGCGCCGGCGGCAGCGCGACGTCCGCCGGGCAGCGATCACCGAGATTCAGTCGATGCTGCGCGATGAGATCAGCAAGCAACTCAAGGTCATCGAGGCCATGTCCGTGCTCCGCGAGTCGCGGCCGGACGAAACCAAGCGGGCCTGCGATTACATTTCCCGCGCGGTCACCTCGATCGATTCGGCGCTCGAGTTGCTGTCCGAGGAATCGCTGCGTTCGTGGCGGGCCCGCGCCGGCGCCACGCGTCCATCGGTGTAGCGGGTGGTCGGCCCGCGCGCCGGCGGGACTCATTCCGCGGTCCGGCCCGCGAGCACGCTCCTCAGCGCGGCCTCGAGCTGCGCCATTTTGAACGGTTTCACGAGGGCGGCCCCAAAGCCGTGCGCCCGGCAATCACTCATCGCCGCCTCTTCCGGATAAGCGCTGATCGCGATCGCCCGGAAGGCCGGATCGAGGGTCCGTAACCGCCGCACCACTTCCACGCCGCCCAGCCCTTCTTTTACGCGCAAATCGAACAAGGCGGCGTCGAACGGACGCCCCCGGGCCTGAGCGGCCGCATATTTTTCCATCGCCTCCGCGCCATCGGCCGCTTCGACCATTTCGAATTCCATGAATTCCAGCATGGCGCCGATCGACTGGCGGCCCGCCTCGTCGTCATCCATCACGAGAATTCGGCCGGCCGCTTTCGGCTCCTCGCTCTCCTGAGCCGGGGGGGCAGCCGTCTCCGCGGCCGGCAGCACAATCTGAAAGGTGGTGCCGCGGCCCACCGTGGACTCGGCGCGAATGTGTCCGCCGTGGCGCTTCACCACGGAATAGCAGGTGGCCAGCCCAAATCCGCTGCCCGTTTTTTTCGTCGTGAAAAACGGATCGAAAATCTTGCTGAGGTTTTCCGGCGCGATGCCAGACCCCGTATCGGTCACGGTGATCATGATGTGTCGCTCACCTTGCAGCGGCGACTGCGTGTCGGCGTCCGCCGCGAAATTTTCCGCGACCACTCGCAGCGTCCCGCCCGCCCCCATTGCCTGCACGGCGTTGACCGCGAGATTGTTGAACACCTGCACCAGCTGGCTTTCGTCCGCCTCGACCGGCCAGAGGTCCGGCGGTAAATCAAAGATCGCGGTCACCGGCGTGTTCTGGACCGCGAAACCGACGCCTTCATGCAACAGGTTCGAAACCGCCACGACTTTCTTGCGGGTCGCGCCACCCTTGGCGAAGGAGGTCAGTTGCTGCGTGACGTCGCGCGCGCGCCAGACCGCGCGATCGGCATCCTCGATGCGGGCCCGCACGAACTCGGACAAACTATCATCGATGCGGACCAAATCCAGGTTGCCCGCGATGGCCACCAGCAGATTGCCGAAGTCGTGGGCGATGCTGCCGGCCATCATGCCGAGCGATTCGAGTTTGGTGGCGCGGGTGGTATCCTCGGCCTTGCTGCGCTCGCGCGCGATGTCACGCATCGCCAACACGGCGCCGGCGCGCCGGTGGTCGGCCGTGACGATCAACGCGGCACTTTCCGCAATCAACCGCTCCTCACCACCCGGACCGACGAGCAACGCGGTCTCGGTCGTCCGCGCCTGTTTGCGATCCGCCAGCAGGTGGGTGACCGCACTCTCGCGCCGTTCGTGCGTGGTTTCGTCGAGCAGGCAGACCACCTCACTCAGCGGTTTGCCGGTGGCACGTTCCTGCGTCCAGCCCGTGAACCGCTCCGCGGTGGCATTGAGCAGAATGACCCGACCAGCGGCATCGGTCGTGATCACGGCTTCGCCGATCGACTGGAGGGTGACGTGTAATCGTTGGCGTTCCTCCTCGATCTCCCGTTTGGCGCGCTGACGCTCCGTGATATCAGTGAAGACGCCGAAGATTCCCACCGCCTGGTTCATTTCGTCGCGAATAATGTCCGCGCGCACAAAACACGGCACGACCCGGCCGTCTCTCGTGCGCACCGGGGTTTCGCCCGCCCAGGAATGTCCCGCCCGGATTGCGGCGTGCAACGCATGGGCGACCAGCGGATCGGCAAAAAGGACGCCCCCGCCGGGCACGGCGTTCAACTCGTCCACGGAATAACCAAACAACCCAATGTGCGCCCGATTGTGATAAAGCGACGTGCCCTCCATGTCGCCGATCCCGATCGCATCCGACGCGCTTTCGATCGCCTGGCTCATGCGCCGCAACGTGCCCTCGGTCACCTTCAGGGTGCGCTCCGCCTGCTGGTGCACGCGCAGCCCGCGTTCGTAGCGGCGTTGCAGCCACCAACCAAACGCGAGCACGAGCGCGAGCAAAGCCCACGGGATCAAGATCGCAACCGACATCGGACGAAAACTTACCAGTTTGGCGGACGAAGCAAGACGGGTTACAACGAAACGCCTTACAGGCCGGCGCAGATTTTTCGCCCTTGTTTCACCGGGGCGCGACCGACAAGGTCGCAGGCCCTTTCATTTTCGCCTGCCATGAAAATCAACGCCTCCCTCACGCCCCAAAAGCTGCGCAAGAAAACCAGCCGGGTCTTCGAGCTCGCCGGCCAGAAAATCCGCGCGCTCGACGCCGCCTGGGATCCCGCCAACGGCACGCCGGTGTTCACGGTCAAGGGCCGCTACACCTCGCGGGGGTGGACGGAGTGGACGCAGGGGTTTCAATTCGGCCTCGCGTTCCTGCACTTCGACGCCACCGGCGACACGTCCTCGCTGAAACTCGGCCGGGAAAAAACGGTGAAGCTCATGGCCTCTCACGTGTCGCATGTCGGCGTGCACGATCACGGCTTCAACAACGTCTCCACCTACGGCAATCTCCGTCGTCTCATCCTCGAGGGACGCGCCGCCGGCAACCGCGACGAAATCAATTTCACCGAACTCGCGCTCAAGGCCTCCGGCGCCGTGCAGGCTGCCCGCTGGGTGCCGACCGCCTACCAACAGGCGTGGTCGCCGATCGCCGGCGCCGCCGGCGTCGCGCCCAGCGGCTACGTTTATTCGTTCAACGGCCCGCAGTCGCTCTTCGCCGACACGATTCGGTCCATGCGCTCGCTCGTCGTCGCGCATCAGCTCGGCCACGCGCTGATGGGGGAGGGCGACAAGCCGATCAATCTTCTCCACCGCGCGATCGAGCACGCCGCGACCACCGCGCGCTTCAACGTCTTCTTCGGCCAGGGCCGCGACAGCTATGATGTGCGCGGCCGCGTCGCACACGAGTCGGTCTTCAACCGCAACGACGGCCAGTTCCGCTGCCCGAGCTCGCAGCAGGGCTACTCGCCGTTCACGACGTGGACGCGCGGCGCCGCCTGGATCATCTGCGGCTACGCCGAGCAGCTCGAATTTCTCGACACGCTGCCCGGCGCCGAACTTGACGCCGTCGGCGGCCGTCGCGCGGTGACGGATTTGTTTTTGGAAACCGCGCGCGCCACGAGCGACTATTACATCGACGGCTACGCCGCGAAGGATGGCGTGCCGTATTGGGATTCGATGGCGCTCAACAGCCACAAGCTCGGCGACATCACGAAGAAGAACGCCGATCCGTTCAACGCTCACGAGCCCGTCGACAGCTCCGCCGCCGCGATTGCCGCGCAGGGCATGCTCCGCCTCGGCAACTACCTCACGGCCCGTGGTGAAAAAGCCGCCGGCAAAAAGTATTTCCAAGCCGGTCTGACGATCGCCGACACGCTGTTCGACGAGCCGTATCTCTCGACGGACAAAAAGCACCAAGGTCTCCTGCTGCACAGCGTCTATCACCGCCCGAACGGCTGGGATCATATCCCGGCCGGCCGCCAAGTGCCTTGCGGTGAATCATCGATGTGGGGCGACTATCACGCGATGGAACTCGCGTTGCTCATCTCGCGCCTCGCGGCGGAAAAATATTATACGTTCTTCTGAGGACTCGTTCTCTTTCCTTTTAGTCTTTCTCATTCGTCAAGTCGGTCGTTCGCCGGCCGTGATCTTCACCCTCCGCCGCGCCGACCAGGAGAACGACTAAGATAAATAATAAAGAGAAAGATCCCGACCTGCCGCCTTGCCCACACCGCTCCTCTACGAATCGCACTGCCACACGCCGTTGTGCAAACACGCGCACGGTGAGCCTGTGGACTACGCCGCCGAGGCGCTCGCGCGCGGACTCCGCGGCATCATCTTCACCTGCCACTGCCCGCTGCCCGACGGCATCTCGCACGCCGTGCGCATGGCACCCGAGCAATTCGATCGCTACGTCGAGATCGTCGCCGAGGCCCGCGCCAAATTTGCCGGCCGGCTCGATGTGCGGCTCGGCCTCGAGAGCGACTATTACCCCGGCGTGGAGCCGTGGCTGGAAAAACTCCACGCGCGCGTCCCGCTGCACCACGTGCTCGGCTCCGTCCACCCGCAGGTGCCCGACTACCGCAATCAATATTTCCGCGGTAACTGGTTCGAATACCAGCAGACCTATTTCGATCACCTCGCCCGCTCCGCCGAGACGGGACTTTACGACACGCTCGCTCATCCCGACCTGATCAAAAACGAATCACCGTCGGATTGGGATTTCGCGCGCATCCAGCCCTTCATCGAACGCGCCCTCGATCGCATCGCGAAAACCGGGGTCGCAATGGAGCTCAACACCAGCGGCGCCAACAAAGCCATTCGGGAGATCAACCCGAGCCCCCCGATGCTCGCGCTGATGCACGCCCGCGGCATCCCGGTCGTGATCGGCGCCGATGCCCACCGCCCCACGCGCGTCGGCGACGGCTACGCGAACGCGCTCCGCACGCTGCAAGACGCCGGCTACACCGAGGTCAGCTACTTCCTCGATCGCCACCGCCAGACCCTCCCGATCCCGGCAGCGCTGGACTCCCTGCGTTAATCGCCTTCGCTTCGTCTGCGTCCCTCCGCCATGTCCGCCGCTCCGCTCAATCTCTACGATCTCACGCGCGAACAACTCCGCGCGCAGTTCGTGCGTTGGGATTTTTCGCCGGTGCACGCCGCGCGGCTCTGGAACTACCTCTACCTCGCGCTCGCCGATTCGTTTTCCGCCGCGGCGATGCCCGAGCTGCCGGAAAAAGTCCGCGCGCGCCTCAACCAGGAAACGCGCATCGGCCTGCTGCCGACCGCGCGCGAAACCGATTCGAGCGACGGCTTCACGCGCAAATATCTCCTCAGTCTCACCGACGGCGAAGCGATCGAGACCGTGCTGATGCGCTTCACCGGCCGCGTGACGGCGTGCGTCAGCTCGCAGGTCGGCTGCGCGATGGGCTGCGTGTTCTGCGCGACCGGCCAGATGGGCTACACGCGCCATCTCACCCCCGGCGAAATCGTCGCCCAAGCCGTGCACGTCGCCCGCGCGCTCCGCAATGTAGGCCCGCACGTTGGGCGGGCATCCGAATCCTCCGACGCCCGGTCAGCGTCCGGGCCAACCACCAACCGCCTCCGCAACATTGTGCTCATGGGCATGGGCGAGCCGTTGCACAACTACGAGGCCGTGATGCAGGCCATCGACATCCTGCGCGACGAGGCCGGCCTCGCCCTCGGCGCCGAGCGGATTACGTTGAGCACGGTGGGCGTCGTGCCCGGCATTCTCCGGCTCGCGAAGGAAAAGCGTGCGCTGAATCTCGCCGTCTCGCTCCACGCCGCCACGCAAACCGGTCGCGCCGCGCTCGTGCCCGTCGCGACGAAATGGCCGCTCGACGAACTCATGGCCGCGTGCCGTACCTACAGTGAGACGACCGGCCGCCGAATTTTCTACGAATGGACGCTCATCGAGGGAAAAAACGATTCCCCCGAGGACGCCCGCGCCGTCGGCAACTTGCTCCGCGGTCTCCCTTCCCAAGTAAACCTGATCCCGCTCAACCCGACGACGGGTTACGCCGGCACGCCGACGCACAGCGCCGCCGCGAAAAATTTCCAGCACATCCTCGACACGGAGTTCAAACTCCCGAGCACCGTCCGCCAACGCCGCGGCATCGACATCGCCGCCGGCTGCGGGCAACTGGCTGTCGCTACACAGAAAGACTTGTAGGCCCGGGCGGTGACCGGTCTTTTCGGACGCAAGCAAGGCCAAGACAGCCCGGTCACCGCCCGGGCCTA
>JBBRLB010000142.1:0-14382 GCA_038231575.1 Opitutales bacterium
CCGCGGCGTCGGTGTCGGCGAGTCGAACCACGCGATCGTAGACAAAAGGCATGCCCATGGACTACACGGAAAACCCGGAAGGGAGCAAAGCCTTATCCTTGCCGGAATCTTTTCCGTGGATTCCATGGGTTCGGTGGGCAAACTTATTTGGTCATGACTAAGAATGAAATCGCCGACGTGCTGACTGAGATCGGGACGCTGCTTGAGTTGAAGGGCGAGAATCCGTTTAAGACCCGCGCCTACCAGACCGGCGCTCGCGCGTTGGAAGCGATCGAAGAGGCGGACCTGGCGCGGCTGATCGCCGAGGAGAAACTGGGAACGATCAAGGGATTCGGCGAGGCGCTGGTGCAGAAAATCACCGAGCTGCACACGACGGGAAAACTGGAGTATTTTGAAAAGCTGAAGGCGTCGGTCGCGCCCGGCTTGATCGAAATGGTGCAAATCCCCGGGCTCGGTCCCAAAAAAATCCGCGCGTTGCAGGACAAGCTCGGCATCACGGACATCGTGGCGCTGACGGCGGCGTGCCTCGACGGGCGCGTTGCCGCGCTCGAGGGCTTCGGCGAGAAGACGCAGGAGAAAATCCTCGCCGGAATTAAAAATCGCGAGGCCTATGGCCGGCGGCATTTGTGGTGGGACGCGGCGGAGATCGCCGCGCCGATCGTGGTGGGATTGCGTGCGCTGCCACAGGTCAAGCGCGCGGAGGCGGCGGGCAGTTTGCGTCGCGGGATGGAGACGATCGGGGATTTGGATTTTCTCGTGGCGGCGACAGACGTGGCGCCGGTGGTCGACTGGTTTGTCGCGATGCCGGGCGTGAAAGAGGTGACCGCCAAGGGGGAGACCAAGGCCAGCGTGCGCTTCGAAAGCGGCCTGCAGGCGGACCTACGCGTGGTGCCGGAGGAACAGTTCGTTTTCGCGCTGCACCATTTCACCGGCTCGAAAGATCACAACGTCCAGATGCGGCAACGGGCGCTGGCGCGCGGCTTGTCGATGAGTGAGTGGGGGCTGGTGCCGGCGGAGGGCGAGGGGACCGCGAAAGCCAAGGCCGAAAGCCATCTGAGCGTGAAGGTGAAGGACGAGGCCGAGCTGTTCGCAAAGCTCGGACTGAAGTTCATTCCACCGGAACTGCGCGAAGGGCTCGGCGAAATCGAGGAGGCCGAGCGCGGCGAGCTGCCGAAATTGATCGAGCTGTCGGACCTGCGCGGCGCGTGGCACAATCACACGACGGCGTCGGACGGGCGCAACACGCTGACCGAAATGACCGCGGCGGCGGCCGCGCTCGGCTGGGAATATCTCGGCATCGCGGACCACTCGAAGTCGAGTTTTCAGGCCAACGGGTTGAGCGAGGAGCGCCTGCTGAAACAGATCGAGGAAATCCGGGCGCTCAACGCGTCGAAGAAATTCAAGACCCACGTCTTCACCGGCACCGAGTGCGACATCCTGCCTGATGGGAAATTGGATTTCGACGACACGCTGCTGGCTAAACTCGATTACACGGTGGTGTCGGTGCACAACGTCTTTACGCAGGACGAGGCGACGATGAACGCGCGCATCATCCGCGCGATCGAGAATCCGCACACCACGATGCTCGGGCATCTCACCGGCCGGTTGCTGCTCCGGCGCGAAGGCTATCGCGTCGACGCGGCGAAGGTGATCGACGCGGCGATCGCGAACCAGGTGGTCATCGAGTTGAACGCGAGCCCGTGGCGGCTCGACATGGACTGGCGGCTCTGGCGCAAGGCCGCCGAACGCGGGCTCCTCTGTGCGATCAATCCCGATGCGCACGAGACGGCGGGGCTCGCGCATGTGCGGGCGGGCCTCAATTCGGCGCGCAAGGCCTGGCTGACGAAGGCGCAGGTCCTGAACACGCGGAGCCAAAGGGAAGTCGAAGCGTTTTTCGCGGCGCGGCGGTAAAGGTGGTGGGGTGAGTCGCGGGCGTGCTGAGGCGGCGCGGGCTTTAGGCGCGCCAAGGCATGGCGGGACAAGCCCCGCCCCATCGCGGACCCCTGCGCGGTGACAGTTCAAACCATCGCTTGCGCGCTTCTGCGCACCCGCCTAACTAACTCTCGATGATTACGACCCGCGCGCGCGGACTGGCCAATCTCCACGTCGGAGCGAGCACGCTGCTGGTCGCGATTTTTTTCTGGGTCTACGCGGAGTTCATCATGGCCTACGTGCCGATCGTGAAGCTGAGCCCGACGGTCAACCTCCTGCCGTATTTTCTCTGCGTGATCGGCGGCATGGCGCTGTCGGCGCGCGACCTCTCGCGGTTGGCGGCGCGGTTTCACGTGCTCGATTTGGGCGGGGCGGCGCAGCTCGCGGCGCGTCAGGTGGGATTGATGGCGCTGCTGACGTTCACGATGATGTTCGCGACGCAGGACCACAGCATCAGCCGGCTTTTTCTTGGCACGTTTCTGGTGTGGACGTGGCTGGGCCTCGCGGTGCTCAACGCGAAACTCCCGCGCGCGATCGCCCGCGTGGTGTTCCAACGGGGGGACCGACTGCCGACCGTCTTCATCGGCCGCCGCGCGTCCTTCGCGCGGCTCAACGAATGGATCGCGGACAAGGAGCCGCTGGGCATTCATCCCGTCGCGCTGCTCTCGGACGATCAGCCGCCGGAAGGCGGCACGCCGTTGCCGGCGCCGTGGCTGGGAAAAGTCGCGGATTTGCCACGCATCCTGACGGAGAAGCACGTCGGCCAGGTGCTGCTGCTCGAGCTGCCCGCGACCGACGAGGAGGCGCGCCAGTTGATCGACATCTGCCAGAATCACGGCTGCCGGCTCCTGATTCATAACAATCTCGCCGAGCGTTACACGCATCCGCTCGTGCCGACGCTGGAGGAGGGCCGGCATTTCTACACGCTACAGGAGGAACCGCTCGAGGATCCTTTGAATCGCTTGCTGAAGCGTGCGTTCGACGTGGCGCTGTCACTGCCGGTGGTGCTCCTGATTTTGCCGCCGCTCTGCGCGTGGGTCTGGCTCATGCAGCGCGGGCAGGCGCCGGGTCCGCTGTTTCACGTGCGCGAGCGCCGCGGGCAACGCGGGGAAATTTTCCGGATGTTGAAATTCCGCTCGATGTATGTGGCGGTGGCGGACGCGGCGGCGGAATCGCGGCAGGCGAATGCGGAGGACCAACGGATTTTTCCCTTCGGGCGCATCATGCGGCAGCGCAGCCTCGACGAGTTTCCGCAGTTCTGGAACGTGCTGGTGGGCGACATGAGCATCGTCGGACCGCGACCTTACATGCCGCTGCTCGACGAGGAATTCCGCCAGCAGACCCGCGGCTACCGCACGCGTCACTTGGTGAAGCCCGGCATCACCGGGCTCGCGCAGAGTCTCGGCTATCGCGGAGAAATTCTCGAGCAGGAGATGCTGAGCCGGCGCGTCTATTGGGACGTGCACTACATCACGCACTGGTCGATCTGGCTCGATCTCCAAATCACGGCGCGAACGCTGTGGCAGGTCGCGCGGCCCCCGCAGACGGCGTATTGAGCGGGTTGGAACGGGCGACTTTCCGTGGGGGCCGGTGTCCCGACCACGCGGCTCGGCGCGATCGGGCGCGGCAACTCGCGGGGGGGGGGGGGCGCCCCGTCGCCATCGGCAACGTGAGCGGCGGCGCTCCGCTTAGAAATTCTTCACGTAGATCGCACCGTTCGAGTCGGTGAATGTGAGCGCGTTGGCCTCGACCTTGGTGATGCGGACGCCGAGGTTGCGGTCGACGATGTCGTTCACCCGAAAGACGCGATCGTTCATCAGCACGCGGCTGTCACCGCCGGAAGAGCGGATGCCCGCCACCTTGACCGCATCGACGAACGCATGCACGCGCGGGTCGGTCGCGACCGGGTCTGCGGCCGCGGCGGGAGCCGGCGAGGGCGCCGTCGGAGTCGCGGGTTGAGCGGCGGCGGCAGGCGAAGGGGTGTCGGTGGCGGGCGGCGGAGTTTCAGTCACGGGCTTCACGGGCGGCGTCGTGACGGGCGGTTTCGAGGCGGTTGTCGTGACCAGCGCGGCGCCGGGCGTGGTGGCCGGAGGACTCCGTTCGACGACGACGGTCGCGGGTTTGGTGGGCGCAGTTTCCGGCGTGGTGACTGGCGGCGGGAGCGAGGGCGCGATGATGACGGGCTCCGGCGTAGAATTGTCGACGGGCTTGACCGCGACCGGCTTCGGCGCGGGTTTGGGCGCGGGCGCGCGGTTGAGGAACCAAAATGTGGCGACGACGGAAAGCACCACGAGCACCACGGCACCCGAGGCGATCAATACCAGTTGCTGGGTGCTGCGCGCCTCGCCGCGTTTTGTCACGCGGGGCGTGCCGCCGGGCATGGGCGCGAGGGTGCCGGCGGGATCGCCGCTGCGCAGTTTCTGCGCTTTCTTCAGCGCTTCGTTGATCAGGCTCATCGCGGGAGGCAGAGGGGCGGAGAGAGGCGCATCAGTCGACGAGGTTTTGCATGTCGCGCACAGCGCGGCGGGCGTCCCAGAAATTCACCTCGTCAGATTCGCGGATGAAGGCGGAGAGCATGGCCTTGTCACAAAGTTTGTTCACGATGCGCGGAATGCCGCCGCTCCCGCGGTGAATCGCGCGCAGCGCCCATTTCGTGAAGCTCGGCCGCCCCGAGCCGCCCGCGAGCGACAACCGGTGCTGGATGTAGTGCTGGACGTCACCGGGCTGCAGCGGGTGCAACTCATAGTGGACGAGGATGCGCTGTCGAAGCTGGCGGAGCTCCTCCTGCGCGAGGACCTGTTTCAACTCCGGCTGGCCCATGAGCACGATCTGGAGGAGTTTTTGTTTGTCCGTTTCGAGATTGGAAAGAAGCCGGATCTGCTCGAGCACGTCGTTGCTGAGATTCTGCGCCTCATCGATGATGAGGACGATGTCGCGGCCCTTTTCGATGCGATCGAGCAGCACGCGGTTCACCTGCGCGACCAAATCGTTCTGGCTGCGGGCGAGCTTGGTTTCGCCGAGTTCCGTCAGGATGGCCTTGAGCATCTGCGTCTCGGTCACGCGCGGGTTGAGAATCAGCGCGGTGTCGTAGTGCGCGGGGTCGAGTTCATTCAGGAAGCGGCGGCAGAGTGTGGTCTTGCCGCAACCCACCTCGCCCACGAGCACGATGAAGCCTTTTTTCTCCCGCACGCCGTATTTGAGGTGTTGCAACGCCTCCTGATGCGTCGGGCTAAGGTAAAGAAAACGCGGGTCGGGGGTGATATTGAAGGGCATTTCCCGAAACCCGTAATAGCTCAGATACATGCGGACCGCGACGATGGCTGGGCGTCGGAAAAAACGCACGTCAAATTCACGGTGCGCGTCGCCGCGGCCCGGTTTGAAATGTCCTTTACTCCCGCGGGCGTGCCGCCGTTGATCACGGGACACCGTGAAACTGCGCCGTCTCATTCTCACCCTGTATGTCCTGCTGTTCGGCGGGCTGAGCATCGGCGCGGGGGCGCTCTTCGTCGATGCCCAGCGGGAATACCGCCAGCTCAAGCAGGCCGAGACCGACGGCAAACGCCGCCTGGCCGAGGCGCAGACGCGGCTCGCCGAGCAGGAAAAAATCCTCCAACGCCTGCGCACCGATCCCGAGTTTGTCGAAAAAGTGATCCGGCAGCGCCTCGGTTATGCGAAACCGGGCGAATATATTTTTCGGTTCGAAAAGTGACCGGCGCTGTCCATCACGCGATGTCCCACCCGCTCATCGAGAAATTTCAACGCGCCGGGCAGGCGCAAGTCTTCGCCTTTTTCGACCGGCTGCCGCCCAGCGCGCAGCACCATCTCCTTGCGGAAGCCGCCGAGATTGATCTCGCGGAGGTCGACCGGCTGACCCGCACACTGCTCGCGAAAGGCGCGGCCACCGGCGTCGATCTCGAAGGGCTCGCGCCGGCGCCGTATGAAAAACGTCCCGAGCAGGGCGGCGATGCGGCCGCGTGGGCCACCGCGAAGGCGGCGGGGGAAGCGGCATTGCGCGCGGGGCGCGTGGCGGCGTTCACGGTCGCGGGCGGGCAGGGCACGCGCCTCGGCTACGACGGACCGAAGGGGACGTTTCGCGTCACGCCGCTGAAACAGAAGCCGCTTTTTCAGGTGTTCGCGGAAAAAATCCTCGCGGCCGGCCGGCGCTTCGGGAAGCCGCTGCATTGGTTCATCATGACGAGCCATGCGAACCACGCGGCGACCGAGGCGTTTTTTGCGGAGCAGAATTTTTTTGGCCTCGATCGCAGTCGCGTGCACTTTTTCCGTCAGGGGCGGATGCCGGCGGTGACGCTCGAGGGCAAAGTGATGCTGGAGACGACCGGTTCACTGGCGCTCTCGCCCGACGGCCACGGCGGCTCGCTGCGCGCGCTCGATCGCAGCGGCGCGCTCGATCTGATGAAGCACGAGGGGATCGACACGCTGAGTTATTTCCAAGTCGATAATCCGCTCGTGCGCTGCATCGACCCGGCGTTCATTGGCTGGCACATCACGCGGCAGTCGGAGATGTCGAGCAAGATGGTGCCGAAGGCCTACGCGGAGGAGAAGGTCGGCCATTTCTGCACGCAGCGCGGCCAGACTATCGTCGTCGAATATTCCGATCTGCCGATGGCGCTGCAGCGCGAGACCGACGCCACGGGGTCGTTGCGCTATCTCGCCGGCAGCATCGCGATTCATGTGTTGGACCGGGAGTTCGTCCGGCGGATGGCGGCGGGTGGTGACGGTGTGGCGCTGCCGTTTCATCGGGCGGACAAAAAAATCCCGACGGTCGACGCGGCGGGCCAGCCGGTGAAACCGGCGAAGGCGAATGGCGTGAAATTCGAGATGTTCGTCTTCGATGCGCTGCCGTTCGCGAAGCACCCCGTCGTGATCGAGACGCTGCGGGCGGACGATTTTTCGCCGGTGAAAAACGCGGAAGGCGTCGATTCGCCGCAAACCTGCCGCGATGACCAATTGCGGCAGTTCGCGCGGTGGCTTCGGGCGCAGGGCGCGGCACTCCCAACCGATGCCACCGGCAAGCCGGCTGACGCGATCGAGGTTTCACCGCTGTTCGGCTACGATGAAGATTCGTTTGCCGACGCGTGGAAAAAACTTTCACCACCGCCCGCGATCCGCGACGGTCTGTATCTCGCCTAACTCTTATGAGCAGCACGATCGATCGCGTTAACGCCGCCGCCCAAGCCGGCCAAATCATGTCCGGCACCGCGGGGAATATCGGGACATTTCTCGCGGCGAAGCTGCCGGACTGGGCGCACGGGAGCATCGCGGAACTGGTCGAAAAGCAGGCGTGGTCCGAGTTGAACGATCGGTTCTATCGCTACCTGGAGTTTGGCACGGGTGGCATGCGCGGACGGACGATTGGCGTCGTGCCGGCCCAAGCGGAGACGGGCACCCTCAGCGCGACCGGTTCGCCGGAGCACGCGGCGATCGGTGCGAACATGCTGAACGACTTCACGCTGATTCGCGCGGTGGTCGGGCTGCACCGCTACACGAAAAAATATCTCGCGACGCGGGGCGGCGGGACCCCGCGCTTCGTCATTGCGCACGACGTGCGGCATTTCTCGCGGCACTTCTGCGAACTCGCGGCCTCGACGTGGACGCGGCTCGGCGGCGAGGCGTTCATCTTCGACGGCCCGCGGCCGACGCCGCAGCTCAGCTACTCGGTGCGCTGGCTGAAGGCCCACGCGGGGGTCGTCATCACGGCGAGCCACAATCCGCCCCACGACAACGGATTCAAAGCCTACTTCGACGACGGCGCGCAGGTCGTGCCGCCGCACGACAAGGGGATCGTCGACGAGGTGAACGCGGTTCCGCTGGGCGAGCTGAGCGCGTTTCTCGAAAAGGATTTCAAGGGTGTGACGACGCTCGGCCGGGAGGCCGACGACGCCTACCTGGCCGTCGCGACGAAAGCCGCCATCGATCCGGGCGTGTTTCGCAAGGTAAAGCTCAAGGTGGTCTTCACGAACATCCACGGCACCGGCGCGGTGCATTCGCTGCCGCTGCTGATTCACGCCGGTTGCGACGTGAAAGCCGTGCCGGAGCAATTGAACTTCGACGCGCGGTTTCCGACGGTAAAATCGCCCAATCCGGAAAACGCCGAGGCGATGGCGCTGGCCGTCAAGCTGGCGGAGAAGGAGCAGGCCGACCTCGTCGTCGCCACCGACCCCGACGCTGATCGCATGGCGGTGGCGGTGCGGAATCGCGCCGGAAAAATGGAGCTGCTCACCGGCAACCAGATCGGTGCGGTGCTCGCCGACTACCGGCTCGCGAAATACAAAGAGCTCGGTTGGATCCCGCAGGCGGGCAGTGAGCGCGTCGCGATCGTGAACACGTTTGTCACGACCCAGCTCCAGGACGCGATTGGTCGCGGGCACGGCGTGAAAGTCATCAAGACCCTCACCGGCTTCAAATGGATCGCGGCGAAAATTCGCGGCTACGAAGAGAAGTTGAAGACGGCGATGGGGCCGGACTTCGACTATGAAGCGACGCCCTTCGAGCAGCGGGCGAAGCTGCTCCAGCAGCACAGCACGTTTTACGCGTTCGGCACCGAGGAGAGTTACGGCTACCTGCCGAACGACTACCTGCGCGACAAGGACGGCAATTCCGCGTGCCTGATGTTCGCCGAACTCGCCGCGTGGGTGAAATCGCGCGGTCTCACCGTGCCGGAGTATCTCGACGAAATTTATCTCCGCCACGGCTTCTACCTCGAAGGCGTGATCAACATTTACTACGAGGGCGCCAGCGGCAGCGCGAAGATTAAGAAAATCCTCGAGACCTACCGGGCGAATCCGCCCCAGGCGTTCGGCGACGTGCGCGTGACAAAGTTTCAGGATTTCGGCCGCGAGAAAATTCTCGATGCCGACGGCGAGACGATTCCCTCGCAGGATCTCTATGTGATCTCGTTGTCGAACGGCTATTCGTTCGCAGCGCGGGGGAGCGGCACGGAGCCGAAGATGAAGTTTTATCTGTTCGCGAACGAGCCGGCGGGCGGGGCGGCCGAACTCCCGGCGGTGAAGGCCCGCGTGCGCACGACCCTCGACGGACTCAGCAAATTGATCGACGCGGATGCGCGGGCGCGAGCGGAGGGTTGACGGCGGGCGCTTCGCGCGCCACCTCTCGTTCACCCCATGGCAAACCCAAGTTACGACGCAATCGTGGTGGGCTCCGGCATCAGCGGCGGCTGGGCCGCGAAAGAGCTCACCGAAAAGGGCCTGAAAGTTTTGCAGCTCGAGCGCGGGCGCAATGTCGAGCACATCAAAGATTATGCGACCGCGCTGACGCCGCCCTGGCAGGTGGAGCATCGGGGCAAAGTCACGCAGGAGGCGCGGAGCGAGCATCCGGTGCTGCGGCGCGACTACACGCTGAATGAACTAAACGCTTCCTTCTGGGCGAACGAGACGGAGTGTCCCTACGAGGAGAAAAAGCCCTTCGACTGGTTTCGCGGCTATCACGTCGGCGGACGCTCGCTAACGTGGGGCCGGCAAAGTTATCGTTGGAGCGATTTGGATTTCGAGGCGAACGGCAAGGAAGGCGTCGGCACCGACTGGCCGATCCGTTACCAGGACATCGCCCCGTGGTATGACTACGTCGAGACGCACGCGGGCATCAGCGGTTCGCTCGAGGGTCTCCCGCAATTGCCCGACGGAAAATTCCTCCCGCCGATGGAGCTCAACTGCGTCGAGAAGGATGTGGCCGCGCGGATCAAAAAACATTTCAACGACACGCGCCGGATGATCATCGGCCGCGTGGCGAATCTCACCGAGCCGCACAATTCGCGCGCGAACTGCCAGTTTCGGAACAAGTGCTGGCTCGGCTGCCCGTTCGGCGCCTATTTCAGCACGCAGTCGGCCACGCTCCCGTGGGCGATGAAGACGGGCAGACTCACACTGCGCCCGTTCTCGATCGTCAGTCGCATCCTCTACGACAAGGACACGAAGCGCGCGAAGGGCGTCGAAGTCATCGACGCGGAGACCGGCCAGAACTACGCGTTCAACGCGAAGATTGTTTTCCTGTGCGCATCGGCGCTCAACTCGGCGTGGGTGTTGATGAATTCGGCGACGGACGTCTGGCCCGACGGGCTGGGCAGCAGCAGCGGCGAACTCGGCCACAACGTGATGGACCACCACTTCCGGTGCGGCGCGAGTGGGCGGGTCGATGGGTTCGAGGACAAATACGTTTACGGCCGCCGGCCGAACGGCATCTACATTCCGCGTTTTCGGAACCTGCCCGGTGGGGAGAAACGCGATTACACGCGCGGGTTTGGTTATCAGGGCCGCGCGAGCCGCGAGGACTGGACCCGCGAGATCGCAGAGCTTGGCATCGGCGCGCCGCTCAAGGAGGCGCTGCGCGAGCCCGGCAACTGGGTGATGGGCATCACGGGGTTTGGCGAAATCCTGCCGTATCACGACAACCGCATCAGCCTGAACCGCGCGAAAAAAGACAAGTGGGGCCTGCCGGTGCTCACGATCGATTGCGAGATTCGCGACAACGAAAAGAAAATGCGCCAGGACATGATGCACGACGGAGCCGAGATGCTCGAGGCGGCGGGCGTGAAGGACGTGAAGATGGCCGATAGCGGCTACATCTTCGGCCAGGGCATTCACGAGATGGGCACCGCGCGCATGGGTCGCGACGCGAAGGTCTCGGTGCTCAACGAACACAACCAGGTGTGGGACGCCAAGAACGTGTTTATGACCGATGGCGCCTGCATGGCGTCGGCGGCGTGCGTGAACCCGTCGCTGACCTACATGGCGCTCACGGCGCGCGCGGCGAGTTTCGCTGTCGAGGAATTGAAGAAAGGAAATCTCGGATGAAGCCCAGCACCATGAATCGCCGCGAAGCCATCGTGCGGATGGCTGTCATGATGGGCGGAACGATGGTCGGCCCGCGCCTGTTCGCGGCCGCATTGGACGCCAAGGCCGCCGCGACGGGCGGGAGCGCGGCCACGGGCGAACTCGCGCTGCTCGACGAGATCGGCGACACGATTATTCCGGCGACGGACGTGCCGGGCGCGAAGGCGGTCGGCATCGGGGCGTTCATCACGATGATGGTGCGCGACTGCTACGAACCGCTGGATCAGGCGAACTTCGCCGGCGGCGTGCGCGAACTCGCGGAGAATTTTCGCGTGAAATACGGGCGTGAATTTGTCGGCGCGCCGGCACACCTGCGCACGGAATACCTCAATGTGATCGATGCCGCTCAGAAGAATTCCGCGCGCACCCGCAAGTCGGACGGCGCATCGCACTATTTCAAGATTTTGAAAGAGCTGACGATCATCGGTTATTTTACCTCGGAGATCGGCTCGACGCAGGCGCTGCGTTTCGTGGAAGTGCCGGGCAAGTGGGATGGCGATGTGCCCTACAAAAAAGGCGATCGGGCGTGGGCGACGGCGTGAGGGTAGTCTGTGATCGGCGGCGCATTGGTTTTTGGCGCCTTCAAAAGGAGCGGTCTTTTTTTTCGTCACCCGGAGTAACTACAAAGAATCGCTGGTTTGTTCCCGTGTAGGACCACAGCGATCATTCGTAGTCACTCAGGATGACGGGCCAAAAGAAAAGGCGCAGCGAACTACGCCCCAACAAATTTCGATCCAGGTCCGGTCGGAGACCTGACCTACTTGGCCGCCGGCGCGAATGTCGTCGTGAACGTCGCGCTCTTGGCGGGCGCGGCGAGTTCGATGTAAAAGCTTTCCCGGCGCTTCGGCGGCTCGGCGGGCGTCGAACCATGCCAGAGCTTGAAGTCGCCCGGCGCGGTAAGCGTGACGTGCAGCACGACGCCCTTCGGATATTCAACGTCGAACTCGGCGCGGTCATGAAACGTCGCGCCCTTCACGTCGCGCCAGCGCTTGAACGGCTCGGCGCGATCTTTCGCGAAGTCCTTCACCGCAGCGAACGACTCCGGCAGTTTCGCTTTGCCTTGCAGGTGCAGGGCGAGTCCGAGCGTTTGCGGTGCTTTGGCCGTCGTCTCGACGGTGGCCGTGTCGATGAGCGAGTCGCCCTTGAACTCGAGGGTGCGGCGGGCGCTGGCATCGGCGCGGTAGCGCGGCTGCTCGGCGCTGACGCGGGCCGGCGACTCCGAGTAGGCAAGGAGTCTGCCGCGTAGCGGCGACTGCGGGTCGCCTTGCTCGACGACCCATTCGCGCTTTTCGGAGAACGCGCCGAGATCCTCGCCCTCACCGTTGACGAGGGGAACGTTGTGATTCGCGCCGCGCGTGTAGTAGTCGCGGTGCAGGGGCGAGCCGTAGCCGACGGTGCCCACGTCATGCGTGACATCAGTGCCGCCGAAATAGGCGGAGTAGTTGAGCGCTTCGCTTTCCGTGTGCGAACGCACGAGTTGACCGTAGTGGAGGAAAATCTGCCAGGGCCCCGATTTCAGCAGCGCCATGCGCGTGCTTTCCAGGTTGCGACTGACAACCGGCGGGAGAGCCGACGCGCGCGGTGCGGCGGGCGGCGGATCGAGCAGCGTGTCCCAATCACGGCGGCCGGCGATGGCCTCGAGGCCGAGGGGAGTGGGGAAGACGCGGGACGCATTGGCGTAAAGGCTGCGATCGGGCGCGGTGCCGGGCGACTGGCTGTCGGCGGGATTTGGCAGGTGACCGTCGGGGAAGCGCAGCGTGTTCAGGCTGAGCATGAGGTTTTCCGCGATGTTCATCTCGTTCGCGAGTTCGTCGGCGCGGCCGGAGAGGCCGGCGGCGGTGAAGAGCGTGAGCACGGCGTTGACGACGAAGTTATTGTAGCCGAGCGACTGCTCGTGCCAGAGGTAGTCGCTCGTCACGCCCTCGGCCATCTGTTGGCGCAGGCCGAATTTTCCGTCGAGCGCCTGGCGCCACATCGCGTCGTCGTGCAAGAGCAGCGCCACCTGCGCGACCGAGCAGCGCTGCCACGTGGCGATGTTGTGAATCGCCTGGAAGTTGGCGTTCAGGACGGCGACCTCGGGCAGGAAAAATTTTTCCTTCCACGACGCGAGCCGCGGCGCCGCGACATAATTACCGAGCACGCGCACGGTCTCGGTGAACTTCACCAGGCTCGAGGCCTCGGTGAGCGTCTGCCAAAACAGCCGGGCGCCTTCACGAGCGGGCTCCCATTTGAGAAAATTGTCGGCGTAGAAATCGACCTGGTTCGCGGCCCACATGGCGTAGCGCTCGTCGCCGGTTAGGCGGTAAAGCCGGGCGGCGCGCGCCATCGTGTCGACGTGTTTGCCGCGAAACGTGACGACCCACCACGCCCTGATCTTGGGCGTGATCTCGACTTGGGGGTCGGAGGGGCTCGTCAGGAATTTCACCTCTTCGCCTGGGATTTGCTCGGTCCAGGTGAGGCGGGAAGCGTCCTTCGGGCTGATGCCATCGTGCGACCAGCCGGCGACCCACTCGACGCGATCGTGATGTCTGGCCATCCACGCATCGACGGTGGCGCGCTCGCGTTTCAACCAGTCGGTCCACGCCGGGTCGGTGGCGACGCGTTGCTTCGCGCCCTCCCAGTCCTCGCGCGCGGCGCGCCAGGGGCGGCCGGCGGCGTCGTAGATCTTCTGGTCAGCGTAGGCTTTTTCGGGATTTGGTTTCGGAAAGGGCGCTGCGAACGCGGCGGTCGTGAAGAACAACAGGCCGAGGGTGAGGCGAGGGGTGCGAGGCATACAGAATGGGGAGACGCGCAGGCGCCGTCCGCGTTGCGTCCAGCGAAAGAAAAATCGCGGTTTAGGCGAGCGCTTGCGTCGGGCGCAAAAAAACCGGCCCCCTTTCGGAAGCCGGCTGAAAAAAAGAAATCGAAACTTAGAGCGCCTGGTCGCCCATCTCGCCCGTGCGCACGCGGATGGTGGCGTCGAGCGGAAGGACGAAGATCTTTCCGTCGCCGATTTTTCCGGTCTTCGCGGCCTTGGCGATCGCCTCGGTGGCGGGGCCGGCTTGGGCGTCGGTCACGGCGGTTTCGATTTTCACTTTCGGGAGGAAATCCACGACGTATTCGCTGCCGCGGTAGATCTCGGTGTGACCTTTCTGGCGGCCGAAGCCTTTCACTTCGGTGACGGTCATGCCCTCGATGCCGATTTCGGCGAGCGCGGTTTTCACTTCCTCCAGTTTGAACGGCTTGATGATGGCGATGATGAGTTTCATGGGAATTAGCCTTTCGCTTCGAGGATGTAGCCTTCTTCGCCGTGGTCGGAGAGGTCCAAACCCTCTTGTTCGGCCTCGACCGTGGGACGCAGGCCGATGACGGCCTTGACGATGTAGGCGATGACGACGGTGCCGACGACCGCGAGGACGAGCGTCAGGCCGATGGCCTTGACCTGCTCGATGACGAGCTTCTGGGTCGGCGAGTCGGTGACGTAGTCCTTGAGGTTGGCGGCGAGGTTGCCGTTGGCGCTGTTGCGGGCGAGGACGCCCGTGAGGAAGGCGCCCATCGTGCCGCCGACGGCGTGCACGCCGAAGGTGTCGAGCGCGTCGTCGTA
>JBBRLB010000143.1:0-14327 GCA_038231575.1 Opitutales bacterium
CAGTGGTGGCACGTTCTCCTGCGACAATTGGCCGACGACGACGCCTGCGATGCAGTTGCCGCACTCTCGGCCAGGGCAGGTTCTCATCAACTCCTCTGGCCTTCAATTGCATGATCCCGGCTGAGAACAAAATTGAGAACAATTGGCCGGTTTTGGTCACTTTGAAACACCGTGTCCGGCTCCACCACGACGGCGGTTAGATCCCGGCCTCCCAGGGTAGTTTCATCGGGAGTTCGCCGTGCCGAGTTCCTGTCCGGAGAATCGGATGCGGGTGAATGGGTCAGGCCGTTGGTCCTCCAGCTTTCGACCACGGCCCGGCGACCGTCAGAGCAGGTGGAAAATCATCAGACGAATGTGTGAGGCCAGGCCTTGTTCGCCGCTGCGCACGACACAAAGCTCGCGCGTCGCCACGTCCCCAACTGAAAATTTCCGGCCCGACGGAGCGCTCCCGTCGCCTCACCGGACCAACCCCGCCCCCGCCCATGTCCCCGTCGTCCCCACTTCGTCGTCTCGCTGCCGCAACGCTTTGGCTGCTCGCGCTCACCCTCCTCTTCGCTTCGCCGCTCCTTGCGCAGATCGCCACCGGCTCCGTCGAAGGCCGCGTGGTCCACGCCGCCACCGGGCGCTACCTCGTCAACGTCCGCGTCACTGTCGAGGGCACCGCGCTGGAAACGTTCACCGATGAACTCGGCGCCTATCGCCTCGCCGGGGTGCCGGCCGGCAGCGCCACGCTCAAGGCATTTTTCACCGGCCTAAAACCTTTCGCCGCTCCGCTGACGATCGCCGCCGGCCAGCCCGCGACGCGCGACATCACCCTCGATGCGCTCTCCACTCCTTTATCCGATCGCTTCACCGCCGCAACCGTCAAGCTCGACACCTTCGTCGTCGCCACCACGCGCGAGATGGACGCCGCGGCGCTCGCGATCAACGAGCAGCGTTTCGCCGCCAACGTGAAAAACGTCGTCTCCACCGACGAGTTCGGCGCGGTCGCCGAGGGCAATGTCGGCGAGTTTCTCAAATTCCTCCCTGGCGTCTCCGTTGACTACGTCGGCGGCAACGCCCGCTCCATCTCCATCAACGGCGTGCCGCCCGACAATGTGCCCGTCACCCTCGGCGGTCTCAGCATGGCGAGCTCGAGTGGCGACGGCGGTCGCGGCCGTTCGTTCAACATGGATTTCTTTTCCACGAACAATCTCTCCCGCGTCGAAATTGAATACTCGCCCACGCCCGAATCGCCCGGCTCCGCGCTCGCCGGCACCGTGAATCTCATCCCGCGCAGCGCATTCGAGCGCACCAAGCCCCTCTTCAATTACTCCGTCTCCGCGCTCATGCGGGACAACAACAAGAGCCTCAGCGCCACGCCCGGCCCGCGCGGCCACCCGACCAACAAAATCCGCCCCGGCGCGGACTTCAGCTATTCCGCGCCCGTCAACAAATCCTTCGGCTACACCGTCTCCGCCGGCACCGCGTCCCAGTTTTCTCCACAGGACACGCCCGTCGCCCTCTGGCGCGGCGCGAGCGCGATCACGAACGGCGTCGCGTTTCCCTACACGACTCCAGACCAGCCCTACCTCTCGCGCTTCTCCTACGAGGACGGCGGAAAATTTACCACCCGCCTTTCCCTCGGCGTCACCCTCGACTTCCGCCTCAGCGAGCGTGATCGCATCTCCGTCGGCTTCCACGCTGCGCGCACCACCATCGGCTATCTCAACAAGACCCTCGCGTTTCAGATCAACCAGGTCGACCCCGCCGGTTTCTCGCTCACGTCCACGCGCAGTCGCGCCGGCACCGCCGAGCTCAGCCTCGCCACCGAGGGCCGCGAGCGCGTCAACAAGACCGCCATGCCCACGCTCTTCTGGTTTCATCGCGGTCCGGTCTGGAAATTCGAGGCCGCCACCAGTTACTCCTCCAACGTGAACCACCACGTCGACGTGCAGGTCGGCCGCTTCTTCAACGCCACCTCGCGCCGCACCAATCTCACGATGGCGTTCGACGACATCCAACTCGATTACCCCGGCCGCCCGAATCGCATCACCGTCACCGATGGCACGACCGGCGCCGTCGTCGATCCTTACAGCCTCGCCTCCTACTCGCTCGCGACAGCCAACAGCACTGAGAGCGTCATCGCCGATCTCCGGCGCAACGCCTACTTCACCGCCGGCCGCGACTTCCGCGGCGCGATTCCGTTCTCCCTGAAAACCGGCGTCAACTGGCTCGTCTCCCAGCGCGACAACGCCTTCAACCAGCCGACCTACAACTTCGTCGGCGCCGATGGCCGCGCCAGCACCACCCCCGTCGGCAACGACGATTCTGCTGCGCGTTTCCTCGATCCTTCCCTCTCACAAGAGACCGCGCCGTTTGGCTTTCCCCTCACCCAGCGCGTCGGCAACGACGCGCTCTACCAATTCTATCAGGCGAATCCCGGCCAGTTCACCACCAACGCCGCCACCACCCACATTTCCAACGTCACCAACTCGCGGTTCGCCCGCGAGACGATCAGCGCCGCCTTCGTGCGCGGCGACGTGAGCTTCATGGACAACCGGCTCAAATTCGTCGTCGGACTGCGCGCCGAACAAACGAACATCGACGGCGAGGGCCCACTCAACGATCCGACCCGCAACTATCAGCGCGACCCCGGTGGAAAAGTTATCCTCGGCGCGAACGGCCGTCCACTGCCGATCACGTCTGACGCCCTCGCCTCCGCCCAGCTCACGCGTGTCTTCCGCGGCACCACGGCGAAAAAAGAATACCTGACGCTTTTCCCGAGTATCAACGCCAGCTACCAGCTCAGAGAAAACCTCACCGCTCGCGCCGCCTACTACCACTCCATCGGCCGCCCCAATTTCGATCTCTACACCGGTGGCGTCGCGCTCCCCGACACCGAGTCGCCCGCGTCGCCGACCAACGTCACCACTGTCGCCAACGTCGGAATCAAACCGTGGTTCGCCCACACAAAGATGGTTCGCCTCGAATATTATTTTCCCGGCGTCGGCGTCCTCTCCGCCGGAGCCTTCCGCCGTGATTTCGAAAACTTCTTCGCCCAGAGCAATGCCGCCGCGACCCCCGAGTTCCTCGCGCTCTACGGCCTCGATCCCGCCGTCTACGGCAAATACGACGTCGCGACGCAGTATAATCTCTCCACCACCACGCGCGTCGAGGGCTTCGACATTAACTACAAGCAGGCCCTCACGTTTCTCCCGCACTGGGCGCGCGGCCTCCAGGTCTTCGGCAACTTGAGCCGTCAGCGCGTCACCGGCGGCGCCGCCGATTTCTTTTCCGGCTATCAACCGAAAGGTGCCAACTGGGGCGTCAGCCTCACGCGCCCCCGCTACAACCTCCGCGTCAACTTCAACTATCAGGGCCAGCGCCGGCAGGGCCAGATTACCGCGACGGGCACCGACCGCATCGGCGCTGCGATCTACAACTGGCGCGACGACCGCCTCTACATCGACGTGCTCGGCGAGGTTTCCCTGCGCCGGAACCTCGCGTTCTTTTTCAACCTCCGCAACGTGAACGACCAAACCGAGCGCATCGTGATTTACGGCCCGCAAACCCCCGCCAGCGCCCGCTTCCGCCAGTCCACCGACTTCGCCTCCCTCTGGACCTTCGGCATCAAAGGCTCCTTCTAAACGTCGCGCTCCCCGCCCTTCCACCCGACTCCGGCCTCCCATGAAAATTCTATCCGCCCCTCGTGCCCTCGTCGTCGCTGCGGCGCTGTCTCCCGCGCTCGGCCTCCTCGCGCTCGCCCAGACCGCCCCCGCTCCGTCCGCGGCCACCACCGCCCCCGCCAACGACACCCCAATCGAACTCTCCCCCTTCGTCACCACCGTCGGTTCCGACAAAGGCTACGTCGCGACCAGTTCGCTCGCGGGCAGCCGCGTCAACACGCCGCTCAAGGACATCGCCGCGCAGATCGACGTGCTGACGCCCGAGTTTCTCAATGATATCGGCGCCACCACCATCGACGAGGCCGTCGTCTTCACCACCAATAACGGCGGTCCGAACGACCAGAACACCGGCCCGAATGCCGGCATCACGACCACCCGCGCGAACGGTCGCGCCCGCGGCTTCGATGCGATCAGCAACTCCACCGACTTCTACGCGACCAACCTTCCCAGCGATCTCTACAACATCGAGCGCATCACCATCGCCAACGGCCCGCAGTCGATCCTCTTCGGCCTCGGCAACGCCGGCGGCGTCATCGACACCTCGACGAAGCGCGCCCTCCTCCGCGACACCAACGAGCTCGGCCTCCGCGTGGACAATAACGGTTCCTTCCGCGGCACGCTCGACTTCAACCGCGTGCTGGTGCCGAAGAAACTTGCCGTCCGCTTCGCCGCCGTCCGCAACGAGAATCAGAGCTACGTCGAGGACGCGTTCAACCGCCAAGCGCGCCTCTTCGGGGCGCTCACGTGGAAACTCACGCCGACCACGACGCTCCGTCTCAGCGCGGAGCGGCTCGGTCAGCGCGCGTCCAACGCCAGCAACTTCCTCGCTCAGGATTACGTCAGCCCGTGGGTCGCCACCGGCCGTCCGCTCTACGACAACTCCACCGGCAACGCCGCGATCACCGCGACCGCGTTCCCCCTGCTGAACCGCAATTCCAACGCGCTGCGCGTCTTCTCCTATGGTGGTCCCACGACCTCGGTCTTGGTCTGGAACGGCTCCGGCCTCACGCGCGCGCCGCATCAACTCGCCGGCGCCGTCGACACCCGCGATGCCGGGCTGACCGACAACGCGATTTATCCCACCGACCGCGATGTCCGCGTCGGCGGGCGGATGAACGTCCTCCACGGCAAAGTGCTCCGCGGCGCCGTCGAACAAAAGATCACGGACACCCTGTTTGTAGAGCTCGGCTTCAACTACGAGGCCGTGGCGGAGTTGCTCGGCGGTTCCTTCGACAACGCCGAATCGATCAATATCTTCGCCGACCCCAACCGCTTCCTCCCGGGCGGCAGCACCGCCGCCCGCCAGACCGCGCTCAACCCCTATGCCGGCCAGCTCTACATCGAGTCGTTTCCCAGCGGGAGCGAAGTGCGCAACGTCACCAAGGAGGTCCGGCTGACGACCTCCTACGAATTCGATTTCAAAAAACATTTTGGCAGCGTCACCCGTCATTTCGGCCGGCACCGTCTCGCTGCGCTCGCGTCGCTGCGCATCGACGAAGATCGCTCGCAGGCTTCCCGCGCGCTGATTCTCGGCAATCCCTCGTTCGCCACGGGCGATCTCCTCAACAACAGCCGGTTTCTGCGCTCCCGCTTCTACCTCGATCCCGCGAGCGGCTCTTACACCGCGCGCGCGCTGCCGGGCGGCGGGGGCGACGCGCGCTTGTTTGGACCGTGGACCTTCAGCGATTCGGCCCGCAACGAGACGTTTCAAGCGACCATGTTCGATCACCCCGACGGCCGTTCGTCGGCGACGGGCGGTTCGCGCAAAGACATCACGACCGGCATGCTCGCGCTCCAGAGTTTTTTTCTCAACGACCGCCTCAACCTCTTCGCCGGCCGGCGCGTCGATCAGTTCAAGAGCTACCTCATCGCCCCGTCCGCGCTCGTGCGCGGTGACCGCCTCACCCCCGGTGACCGCCAGGGCCTGTATGTTCCGCTCTCGCGAGCGGCGTTCGACACGACTCCCGCGCTCGACGACAGCGGCACGACTTTTTCTTACGGTGCGGTTGTCCATGCGACCCACTGGCTCTCGCTCTTTGGCAGCCGCTCCAACAACGCCGGTCTTCCGCCCGGCTTCCTCGATCCTGACAATCGCCAGATTCCCGGCATCTTTAGCCGGGGCCACGACTTCGGCTTCAGCCTGTCCGCGCGGGAGGACGCGATTTCGCTGCGGGTGAACTTCTACGAGGAAGAACAGCACGCGCTGATCGGGGATGCCCAAGACGTGCGCACGGCGGCCGCAGTGATTGAAGAGCGCCTCCGTGGCACCGAGCGACCCGCCGGCATCGCGACCGTGCCTGCCGATGGCTACGACCCCGTCACGCGCGGTAATGTCTATCGCTCCGTGGAGGACAAAGTAGCCAAGGGCATCGACGTGACGCTCGTGGCCCGGATCACGAGCAATTGGGATGTGCGCGTGGCCGGTGGCCAGCAGCGCACGCGCGTGTTTAACAAGGGCCTCGACTTCAGCGCCTGGACTGATCGCCGCGTCCCCGTGTGGCAGCAGTTTGGCGGCCTCGGCTGGGACAACGTCGCCATTTCCACGAGCGACCCACGCACCGTGCACCAGTATTACGATCAGCAGATCGCTTCAGAAATCTTGCGCCAACAACTCCGCAACAACCTCCCCCGTTTCCGCCAACGCGAATGGCGCGCGAGCCTGTTTACCAACTACCGGGTGGGCGAAGGCGCCCTCAAGGGCCTGAATTTTGGTGGCGGTGTCCGTTGGCTTGATCGCACCATGATCGGCCTGCAGCAGCGCGCTTTTCCCGGCGGCACCACCGGCGACGACGTGACGAAACCGATCTTCGGCCCCGCGCAATTCGCCGTCGATGTCCTGCTCGGCTACAGCGGCAAGACGAAGGAGATCGCCGGCCACAAGATCGGCTGGCGCGTGCAGCTCAACGTCCGCAATCTCCTCGACGACGATGACCTTGAGCCCATCCGCGCGAATCTTGGCGGCGGCGTCCTCGATTGGGGGCGGACCCCGCCGCGGCTGATTTCGCTGACCAGCACCTTCACCTTTTGAGCCGCACCCTTCGTTCTCGTTCCCGGTTTGTTGAACCCTGCACTATGAAAGCAAAATTCCCGCCGCTGCGCTCTGCTCTCAGTTCGTCCGCTCTGCTCATCGTCACCTTGGCGCAAGGGCAGACGATCGCGCCGGTGCCCTCCGCCGCCCTGAAGGCCACCGATCCGATCATCGAGCTTTCGCCCTTTGTCACGAGCGTCGATTCGGACAGAGGCTACGTCGCCGCCAGTTCGCTCGCCGGCAGTCGCGTCAACACGCCGCTCAAGGACATCGCCGCGCAGATCGACGTGATGACCCCGGAGTTCCTCAATGACATCGCGGCGACGAGCATCGACGAAGCGGTCTTGTTCAGCACGAACAATGGCAACCAGACCGAGCAAAACGTCGGGGCCAATGGCAACATCACGACCACCCGCGGCACCGGCAATGCCCGGGGCTTCGATTCCTCGTCAACCTCCTCCGATTTCTACGCGACGAATCTTCCGAGCGATCTCTACAACGTCGAACGCCTCACCGTCGCCAACGGCCCGCAGTCGATTCTCTTCGGCCTCGCCAGCGCGGGCGGGGTGATCGACGTCTCGACCAAGCGCGCGCTCTTCCGCAACTCCAGTGAGCTCGGTTTCCGCACCGACCGCGAAGGCTCGCTCCGCGGCACCCTCGATCTCAACCGCGTCTTGCTTCCCAACAAACTCGCGCTCCGGCTGGCCGCGATGCGCAGCGACGGAAAAAGCTACGTCGAAGACGCGTTCAACCGGCAGGCGCGCGTGTTTGGCGCCCTCACTTGGAGGATCACGTCGACGACCACCCTGCGCCTCAACGCGGAAAAAATCGACCAGCACGCCTCCAACGCCAGCAACTTCATCGCCCAAGACTACCTCAGCCCGTGGATCGCGGCGGGCAAACCTCTATACGACAACTCGGCGGGCAATGCGTCGATCACCGCCGCCGCCTTTCCGCTGCTGAATCGCAACACGAACGCGCTCCGCGTGTTTGCCTACGGCACCGGCTCACCGTCCGTGCTCGTCTGGAACGGCTCCGGCATCACCCGTGGCCCGCATCAGTTGGCGGGCGCGGTCGACACGCGCGACGGCTCGCTGCTCGACAACACGATCTTCCCCACGGACCGCGACGTCCGCGTCGGCGGGCGGATCAACAATCTCCACGGCCAAGTGCTGCGCGGGGCGATCGAACAAAAAATCACGAACGATCTCTTTGTGGAATTTGGTTTCAACTACGAGGCGGTGTCCGAGCTGCGCGGCGGTCCCTTCGACCGGGCCGAGTCGATCAATATTTTTGCCGACCCGAATCACTTTCTTCCGGGCGGCACCGCGACCGCGCGCCAGACCGCACTCAACCCGAATTCCGGCCGGCTCTACATCGAATCGTTCCCGTCGGGCACGGAGCTGCGCAACGTCACCAAGGAAGCGCGCCTGACAACGTCCTACGAATTCGATTTCGCCAAGCACGCCACCGGGAACGCGCGCGGGCTGGGTCGCCATCGCCTTGCCGCGCTGGCGTCGGTGCGCATCGACGAGGACCGCTCGCAGGATTCCCGCGCCATGGTGCTCGGCAATCCGTCCTTCGCGACGGGGGATCTGCTCAACAACAGCCGCTTGCCTCGCGCCCGCTACTACGTCGATCCCGCCACCGGGTCGTTCACCGCGCGCGCCTTGCCCGGAGCGGGTGGCGACACCGGGATGTTCGGCCCATGGACCTTCACCGATTCTGTCCGCAACGAGACGTTTCAAGCGACGATGTTCGATCATCCCGCGGGCCGCTCGTCGGCGACGGGCGGTTCGCGCAAGGACGTCACGTCCGGCCTGCTCGCTGTGCAGAGTTTTTTCCTGAAAGACCGTCTCAACGTTTTCGCGGGCCGTCGCATCGACCAGTTCAAGAGTTACCTGATCGCGCCGAGCGCGCTCGAGCGCGGCGATCGCGTGACTCCGGGAGATCGGCAAGGACTGTATTTGCCGCTTTCGCGCGCCGCCTTCGACAAGACGCCCGCGCTCGATGACAGCACCGCCACCTACTCCTACGGCGCGGTGCTCCACGCCACGCGTCAGATCTCGCTCTTCGGCAGCCGCTCCAACAACACCGCGCTGCCCCCGGGTTTTCTTGATCCCAACAACCAGCAATTGCCCGGCGTCGCGAGCAAGGGCCATGACGTTGGCTTCAGTCTGGCGCTCCGGGACGACTCGATTTCGCTGCGGGTTAATTTTTACGAGCAGGACCAGCAATTCAATATCAGTGACGCCAAGGAAGTGCGGCAGGCTGCCGCCGTGATCGAGGAACGCCTGCGCGGCACGGATCGGCCCGCCGGCATCGCCAACGTGCCAGCCGATGGTTATGATCCCGTCACGCGCGGCGACGTCTATCGCTCGGTCGCGAGCAAGTTGGGCCAGGGCACCGATGTGACGCTCGTGGCTCGCCTCACCGGCAATTGGGATCTGCGTCTGGCCGGTGGCCGGCAGCAGACGTTGGTGTCCAACAAGGCCCGCGACTTCGCGGAATGGTCGGCGCGCCGACTACCGGTTTGGCAGCAGTTCGGCGGGCTCGGTTGGGACAAGGTCGCCATCTCAACGACCGATCCGCGCACCGTGCACCAGTATTACGACGAGGCCCTCGCCGCCGAAGCGGCGCGCCAACGTCTGCGCGACAACCTCCCGCGTTTCCGGCAGCGCGAATGGCGGGCGAGTTTGTTTTCCAATTACCGGGTCACCGAAGGCAAGCTCAAGGGCCTGAACGTGGGCGGCGGAGTCCGCTGGCTGAGCCACACCATGATCGGGCTGAAACAAACGACCTATCCCGATGGCACGAGTGGCGACGATGTTACCCGGCCGATCTTCGGTCCTGCCCGCATTGCGGTGGATGCATTGTTCGGCTACAGCGGAAAAACGTCGATCGTGGCCGGCCACAAAGTGGGCTGGAAAGTTCAGCTCAACGTTCGCAACCTCCTCGACGAACATCCCCTCGAGGAACTTCGCGCCAACCTCGGCGGCGGCGTCCTCGACTGGGGCCGCACCGAGCCGCGCCAGATGGTGCTCAGCACGACATTCGCCTTCTAATCCCATCAAATGATTTCTCGCACTGTGCTGGGTATGCTCGTGCTCGCGGCCGGTTCGGTGGTGTCCGCTGCGACGGCTCCGTTCCAATTCGCGAATCCCGTCCGCGCGGGCGACTATCCCGATCCTTCGGTGATTCGCGTCGGTGCCGACTACTGGGCGACTGCCACTTCGGGCGAGTGGGCGCCGCATTTCCCGCTGCTGCATTCGCGCGATCTGGTGAACTGGGAGGTGAAGGGTTACGTGTTTGCGACGGCCCCGGGTTGGGCGAAGGCGAACTTTTGGGCGCCGGAAATCGCGCAGGACCGCGGGAAATTTTTCATTTATTACACCGCGCGCCAGATCTCCGACAATCGGCTCGCGGTCGCGGTCGCGACGGCCGATCACCCCGGCGGCCCCTACACGGACCACGGCCCGCTCGTCGCGCAGGAAGCGGGCTCGATCGACGCGGTGCCGTTCACCGATGCCACGGGCGTGCGCTGGCTCCTCTGGAAGGAAGATGGCAACAGCCGAAAAACTCCTTCGATCATCTGGATACAACGTCTCCGGGACGACGGACTCGCCCTCGTCGGCGAGCGCCGGGAAATCCTCCGCAACGACCGCCCGTGGGAAGGTGCCGTCGTGGAGGGAGCGTTTGTCCTGCGGCGGGGCGGCTACTACTATCTGTTCTACTCGGGAGCCTCGTGCTGCGGTCCCAACTGCAACTACGCCCTCGGCGTCGCTCGCGCCACCGAGATGACTGGCCCCTGGGAAAAAGCGCCGGCGAATCCCCTCCTCGCCGGCAACGCCGCGTGGCGCTGTCCGGGCCACGGCAGCATCGTCGATGATTCGGACGGCCGTTCTTGGCTCCTCTACCACGCCCTTACCCATCAGGGTTTCTTAGCGACCGGTCGCGAAATCTTACTCGATGAAGTCGTCTTCGGCTCCGACGGCTGGCCGTCGATCAACGGCGGCCGAGGCCCGAGCACCCGCGCCTCCGGCCCCACGGCTGCCGTCGCCCAGGCGGACAGCACGCGATTTCGCGCTGATTTCACGGGCAGCGGTGAACTCGCTCCCGGCTGGCAATGGCCCCTCGGCCGCCGCCCCGACGCGCGGATCGCGGACGGCGCACTCGTCCTCACGGCCCACGGTGGCGCGGCCTTGGCGGTGCGCTCGATCACCGGGCCGTCATTCGTCGCGGAGACGTCGGTCGCGACGCGGCGCTTCACGGCCGGTGCGTCGGCGGGCCTCGTCTTACACGGCGATCCGGACGGTTCTCTCGCCCTCGTGACCGACGGCAAAAAAATCCAGGTATGGAATCAGCGGCGCGGTCAGCGCAGCATCGTGGCCGAGACTGCGGCCGCAGCGGGCGAATCGATTCGCCTGCGCGTGGCGTGTCTCGATGGGACTCGTTTCCGTTTCGCAGTGCGCAATGGCGACGGCGCGTGGACGGAGCTGACCGGCGAATCCCCTGCGAGTTTCCTTCCGCCATGGGAGCGCAGCGTGCGCGTGGGCGTCTACGTTTCGGGCACCGACGGTGCGGCCGGCGGTTTCGACTATTTCTCCTCCACACCCGACGACTCCAAATTATTCACCCCGTGAAATTCCCCCTGCCCTTCACTTGTGCATTTGCGGCGTTTGCGGCTCTGACCGCCACGGCTCATGCCGCGACCCCGGTGCCACCCTCGCCCAACGTCGTCATCATTCTCGCCGACGATCTCGGTTTTGCCGACGTCGGGTTCAACGGCGCGAAGGACATCAAGACTCCGCAACTCGACCGCCTCGCCGCGACCGGCCTGCGCCTCGATCGCTTCTACGCGTGCCCCGTGTGTTCGCCCACGCGGGCCGGCCTTCTGACGGGACGCTGGCCGATTCGTTTCGGCCTGATGAAGGCCGTCATCCCGCCGTGGTCGGACTTCGGCCTGCCGGCTTCGGAAACAATCTTGCCCGAGTTGCTGGCCACGGCCGGCTACGAGCGCCGCGGCATGGTCGGCAAGTGGCACCTCGGCCACGCGGCGCGGGCCATGCTCCCGCCGCAACGCGGTTTCACGCACTACTACGGCCACTACAATGGCGCGATCGATTACTTCACGCACGAGCGCGAGGGCGAGACCGACTGGCACGACCGAGACCGCACCGTGAAGGAGCCGGGGCACGCGACCGATCTGGAGGCCCGCGAAGCCGTGAAGTTTATCGAAGGCTCGCCGGCCGGAAAACCGTGGCTGCTCTACGCCGCCTTCACCGCGCCGCACGATCCGCTCCTGCCGAAACCGGGGGACGTGGCGAAATATCCGCAGCTCACCGGCAAGCGCCGCGACTACGCTGCGCTCGTCGACGGCCTCGATCAGGCCGTCGGTCGCATCCTCGCTGCCGTCGAGGCGCGGCCCGATGCCGACAACACGCTCATCCTCTTCATGAGCGACAACGGCGGCCTCCTCGCCCACGCCGACAACACGCCGTGGCGTGACGGCAAGTTTTCAGTTTACGAAGGTGGCATTCACGTCTGCGCCGCGATCCGCTGGCCCGCCGCCGGTCTCGCGGGCGGCGGAAAATCCGACGCGATGCTCGGCTACATTGACATCGCCCCGACGGTCCTCCGCGCGGCCGGCGTGGCCTGGCCCCAAGGCGATCGCGCCTTCGACGGCATCGACGCGCTGCCGATTCTGCAGGGCAAAGCCGCCGCGCTCGAGCGCCCTTGGTTTTCCTACTTTGCGCAGGGCGGGAATCCACCCGGAGCCTCCGTCATCCGCGGCGAGTGGAAACTCGTGCATGTCGGCGGGCAGGTGCTCTCCCCTGAAAAAATGGCGAGACAAGAACTCTATCACCTCAGCACCGACCCAAAGGAACAGCACAATGTCGCCGCCGACCACCCGGACGTGGTGCGCGAGCTCGCTCAACTCCTCGCGGGCTTCGGCACGCTGCAACGCGGAGAGGGCGTCGCTGAATACGGCGATGGCCGCCAGGGTTTCAAGGCGCCCAAAGACTGGATCATCAAGCAATGACCTGAACGATTTCCCCTCATGAAATTAATCAACCTGCTTCGTTTCTTGACCACCACGGTCGCCACCGCGGCGTCGCTCTCGGCCGCACCGGCGGCCAGCCGGCCGAACGTTATTGTGATCCTCGCCGACGACATGGGGCTGGGCGACCTCGGCTGCTACGGTGGCACGCAGGCGCCGACGCCGCGCATCGACCGGCTCGCGCGTGAGGGCACGCGGTTCACGCAGTATTATTCGACCGCGCCGATCTGCTCGGCGTCGCGCTGCGGCATCATCACGGGGATGTATCCCGCGCGCTGGCGCATCACGAGTTTCCTCCACGAGCGAGTCGAGAACGCGAAGTGCGAACAGGATGACTTTCTCGATCCGCGCGCGCCCTCGCTCCCGCGACTGATGCAGGCGGCGGGCTACGCCACGGCCCACATCGGCAAGTGGCACCTCGGCGGCGGACGCGACGTGACCGAGGCGCCGAAGTTCGCCGCCTACGGTTACGACGAAGGCGTCGGCACCTACGAGAGCCCCGAGCCGCATCCCGACATCACGGCGACGAACTGGATTTGGTCGCCGCAGGACAAAGTGAAGCGTTGGAACCGCACGGCGTTCTTCGTCGACAAGACCCTCGACTTTCTCGACCGCCACCGCGACGGCCCGTGCTTCGTGAATCTCTGGCCCGACGACGTGCACACGCCTTGGGTGCCCGACGATGTATCCGATAAAAAGGACTTGCCGAAAAACTTTCACCCGGTGCTGGCCGAGTTTGACCAGCAAATCGGCCGCTTGCTCGACGGTCTGAAGGCGCGCGGTCTCGAGGAAAACACCCTCGTTGTTTTCACGAGCGATAACGGCCCGCTGCCGAGTTTCAACGGTGCACGCTCCGGCGGCTTTCGCGGTAACAAGCTCGCGCTCTACGAAGGCGGCATCCGTATGCCCTTCATCGTGCGCTGGCCCGGCCGCGTGCCCGCCGGACGCGTCGAGGACCACTCGGTGCTCGTGGCGACGGACCTATTGCCGACGATCGTGGCGCTGGCCGGCGCAAAATTTCCTACCACCCATACCCTCGATGGTTTGGATGTCTCCGCCATCTGGCGCGGCGGCATGCGGGAGAAACGCGGTCCAGTGTTTTGGGAATATGGCCGCAACGGCGGCGACGCCTTCAAGTTCGGCCCCGACCCCAGCCCGACGCTGGCGGTGCGCCGCGACAACTGGAAGCTCCTCATCAATCCCGACGGCTCGCGCCCGGAACTCTACGACCTCGCGACCGACATCAAGGAAGCCAACAACCTCGCCGCTGCTAAACCCGAGACCGTGCGCGACCTGAAACAACTCGTCATGGAGTGGCGCGCGACGTGGCCATCAAAGAAATGAAATTTTCCCGCACTCTCCTTTGCCCCGGCCTTTTTCTCGCGCTCGTGACAGGGGCGTTGGCCGCCACGCCCGCCCGCCCAAATCTCGTCGTGTTTCTCACCGACGACCACTCGCGCGCCGACTCGTCCGTTTACGGTTCGAAGGACGTGAAGACGCCCAACATGGAACGCGTCGCGCGCGCCGGGCTGACGTTTGATCGCGCGTTCGTCGTCTCGCCGAGCTGCGC
>JBBRLB010000144.1:0-14303 GCA_038231575.1 Opitutales bacterium
CCTTAATCGTAACCCCAATGTTACCTCGTCTCGTCCTTTTGCTGGGCTTTGCCGTATCCTCTCTGTTCGCGCAAAGCGTTTCCCCTTTTGCCAGTGGCGTCTGGTCCGGCAACGTTACTCCGACGAGTGTGAGTGTCGTGACGCGCCTGGTGACGACCGGCCAGAAGGTGCGGTTACAAGTCAGCCAGAACGCCACGCTCACGCCCGCGATTTTTTCCAACATCGGCACCACCACGGTCGCGGGGGGCAACACGCTCACGCTGAGCGTGCAGGGGTTGCAGCCCGACACCGATTATTTTTATGGCATTGAAGTGGCCGGCGGGCTGCGCACCGAGCCCATCTCGCGCGGGCGCTTCCACACGTTTCCGCTGGGCCGCGGCTCGTTCCGCATCGCGTTTGCCTCGTGCTCGGACTACACTGCGACCGACCAGCGCGCGTTCGACGCGCTGCTCGCGGAGAAGCCGCTGCTCTTCATTCACACGGGTGACCTGCACTATCACGACACCAACTCGACCAACGTCGACGACTACCGCGCGAACTACGACAGTGTGTTGAACCAGCCGAATCAAGCGGCGTTCTACCGCAGCGTGCCGCTCGCCTACATGTGGGACGATCACGATTTCTGCGGCAACAACTCCGATGGCACCGCCGTGGGCCAGGACACGGCGCGCCTCGCCTATAAGGAGCGCGTGCCGCACTATCCGATCGCCTCGACCGCCGGCGGCACGATGGCGCAGTCGTTCACCATCGGCCGCGTGCGCGTGATCATGACGGACCTCCGCAGCGCCGCGGATCCCGTGACGAAGAAAGAATCGGCCACGAAGACTCATCTCGGCGCCGCGCAGAAAGCCTGGTTCAAACAGGAGTTGATTTCCGCCCGCGACGCTGGGTTTCCGCTGATTATCTGGGTCTGCAGCAATCCGTGGATCGGTGAACTGGAGCCCACGGTGGATCTCGACAACTGGTCGAGCTATCAGACCGAGCGCGCCGAGCTCGCGAATTTTATGCGCGACAACCGCATCGACAATGTTGCGATTCTCGGTGGCGACATGCATGCGCTCGCCTACGACGATGGTTCGCATTCGGACTATGCGACCGGCGGCGGCGCGCCGCTAACGGTGCTGCAAGCGGCGGCGCTTTCCGCGCCGGGGTCGATCAAAGGCGGGCCCTATAGTGGCACGCCGATTCCCGGCAGTGCGCAATACGGCATCCTCGAAGTCTACGACACCGGCGGCCCGAGCGTCGCCTGCCGCTTCATCGGTGTGCGCGCGGGCGAGGGCCCGAAGATGAGCTACATTTTCAGTTCCGAGAGCGACGCCTCACCGGCCGCGCAGGCTTTCGTTAATATCTCCACGCTCGCTCGCGTGACGGGCTCGACCGACTCCCTGGTGAGTGGCTTCGTCATTTCCGGCACCAAGCCGCGCAGCGTCCTCGTCCGTGCCATCGGGCCTTCGCTGGCGCAGTTCGGCGTGGCTGATGCGCTGACGAACCCGGCGCTCACCGTGTTTCAAAATGGCCGAGTGATCGCGATAAACTCCGGATGGGCCACGCCGACGGCGGGGGTGCTCAATGCGGGCGGCGATGCCGCCATCGATCCGGTGGCCCGCCTCAACGCCGCCTTTGATCGCACCGGTGCATTCCGCTTGATTGACCCTCTGAGCAACGACGCCGCGGTGCTGCTCACGCTTTCGCCGGGGGCGTATACGATTCAGGTGAAGAACAGGACCGACGCCGCGGGGGCGACGCTGCTCGAAGTTTACGACGTGCCGTAACTACGCCGCAAAGTGGCGTTGGCTTCCCCCGATTAGTTTTTGAGTTCTGCGGCGGGCAGCCGCCGACCCTGCACCAGACCTCGACGGTGGACGCAGATTGCGCTTGCGCGCGCCACGGCCGCGCGTTGTGTGCGCGTTGCCTGTAGGGGTGTCCTCCGCGGAGGACTGAGATTGCGGCACGCTCGGCCGCTCGACCCTTCGAACCTGAACGGATCATGCCGACGAAGGAAACAGCAGGCGCCGCGAGGAGCGCCAGGGGGTGCGAATCCAGCGCCCCTTTTTTCGGGAGTCTAATTCAGGGCGGGCATCGCCACTATGAAACTCCTCATCCGAATCAAACTCGCCGCGATTGCGACCTTCGTCGCCCTCGCCCGGAACCCCATCGAGGCGCAAACCGTGCCCGCCGAACCCGTCAAACTCGCGCCGGTGCTCGTCACCGCTGATCTCTGGGCTTCGCCGCTGGAAAAAATCCCCGCGAGCGTGACGGTCTTCGACGCGGCGGCGTTGCGCGCAGAAAACGTCCGGCACTTCGGCGATCTTGTGGACGAGATTCCGAATCTCACGTGGACCGGAGGGACCTCGCGCCCGCGCTATCTCCAGATCCGCGGCATCGGCGAAAATTCCCAATACGAGGGCGAGACGCCCGACTCGACCGTGCGCTTCCTCGTCGACGATCTCGACTTCACCGGCCTCGGCACGATCGGCAGCGCGTTCGACGTTCATCAGATCGAAGTATTGCGAGGGCCGCAGGCCGGCGCGTTCGGTGCGAATGCTGCCGGCGGCGTCGTGCGCCTCGTCACGAACGCGCCCACGTCGTTCTGGACCGGCGCGATCGAGGCGACCACGGGCGGCGACGATTTACGCGAGGGTGGTTTCGCGTTTGGCGGCCCGATCGCCGGCGAGCAACTGCTGGCGCGCCTCGCGATCCATCAGGGCAACAGCGACAATTTCCGTCACAACGTCACGCTCCACCGCGACACCAACGCCCGCGACGAATTCAACGCGCGCCTCCGCCTCACCGCGAACCTCTCGCCGCTCTGGCAGTGGGACGCCACGCTGCTCTACGCCGATTTCAACAACGGCTTCGACGAGTTCGCGCTCAACAACAACGGCCGGCTCACCTTCAGCGATCAGCCCGGGCGCGACCTCCAGCGCTCGAAGGCCGCGAGCGTGCGCGGCACGTTCGCGGGCATTGCCGGCGCGCGCCTCACGAGCGTGACGGGCGGGAGCTGGACGAAATCGCGCTACAGCTACGACGACGACTGGACCGCCGCGTCCTACCAAGGCTTCAGCGATCTCGCTCGCGATCGCGCGGTCTTCAACGAGGAACTCCGCCTCGACTCCACGCTCACGCGCGGCGCCCTCGGTTGGATCGATCGCTGGACGCTCGGGGCGTTTTATTCGAACACCGCCGAGACCGGCGCCTACACCGATTCCGATCCCGGCAACATCCGCGGACTGCGCACGAAATATTCTTCCGACAACCTCGCGCTCTTCGGCCAGTTTTCGCACGACTTCGATGCGCACACGCGTCTCACCGTCGGCCTCCGCGCCGAACGCGTGAACGTCGACGGCCGCGGCACCAAGTCTCGCTACCGCACCGCGCGCCGCGCCTTCGATCCAGAGGTCACGTTTCGCCCGAGCTTCCACGGCACGCTCGTCGGTGGAAAAATCACCCTCGAGCGCGACCTCGCCGATCACTCCGTCGCATTCGCCTCGATGACGCGGGGCTACAAGGCCGGTGGCATCAACATCGATGCGCGCATCAGCCCGCCCGCCGACCCGCTCACCTACGGCAACGAGACGCTCTGGAATTACGAGGCCGGCCTGCGCGGCGCGTGGCTCGAGCAGAAACTCACCGGGGAGTTCACCGCGTTCTACCTCGATCGCCGCGACACGCAGGTGCGCGACTCCGCCGGCTTCGGCGGCAGCTACCGCTTCTTCACCGCCAACGCCCACGGCGCCCACATCTCCGGCCTCGAGGCCTCCGCACGCTACGCGCTCACCCCCGATTGGTCGCTGCACGCGACGCTCGCGTCGATGGAGTCCGCGCTCGATCGCTTCACACTCACGAACGGCAACACGGGCGGCGGCCGCCGCCTCGCGAACACGCCGCGCTACGGTTACACCGTCGGCACGCGCTTCCGGGCCGCGGCGGGCTTTTTCGCCAACGCCGAACTCGTCGCGCGCGCAACTCAGCTCGATTCGAACAACCAGGACGAAGCCCGCCGCGCCTTTCGCGTCGTCAACGCCAGTATCGGCTACGCGTGGCGCGAATGGACCCTCACGCTCTGGGCCCGCAACGCTTTGAATGCGTGCTACGAGAAACGCGTCTTCTTCTTCGGCAACGCGGATCCAGATTACCTCGAGACGCGCTATGAGGATCGCGCCGACCCGCGCCAAATTGGCGTGACGGCGGCGTGGCGGTTCTGAAGTAGCGCCGGTCTTCGACCGGCGTTTGTTGAATTGGCTGAGGCGGCCTCACGCCAAGTCCGCGAAGGTCGCGAAGCAGAAACTGAAGTGGGATTAGCCACAAAAAGCGCAAGAATCACAAAAACTGAGCCCGGTTTCTTTCTGCGGACCGGGGCATTTTTTTTGCGACTTTTTGTGATTCTTGCGGCCGATGATTCCGTAGCTCGGAGTTCGTGCGTTCCTTTGCTTTGCGGCCTCTGCAACCTTAACGTTAAGGCCCTCGGCTCTTGTTCAGCCCGCCCTACCGTCCCTCCTTTCTCCTCGTAAGCCCGTGGCGCGGTTGTCACTTATACTGGCGTCCACCACCCGCGCATGTCCGATTCCACTGCTCCGACTGCCGCCCACGCGGTCTTCCTCAGCTACGCGCACGAGGATGCCGCTGCCGCCCGTCGCATCGCCGAGGGGTTGCGTGCCCTTGGCATCGAGGTGTGGTTCGATCAAAGCGAACTCCGCGGCGGCGACGCATGGGACCAAAAGATCCGCAAACAGATCAAGGAGTGCGCACTTTTCCTGCCCATCGTTTCGCAACACACGCAGGCGCGCGGGGAGGGTTACTTCCGGCTGGAGTGGAAGCTCGCGGTCGAGCGCACCCACCACATGGCCGAGGGCATGCCGTTCCTCACGCCCGTCGCACTCGATCGCTCCCACGAGGCCGATGCACTCGTGCCGCCGGAGTTCCTGCGCGTGCACTGGACGCGCCTTGCGGAGGGCGAGCCCACGCCGGAGTTTCTCGCGCAAATCAAACGTCTCCTCGACGCGCCGCGCAAATCCACCGCGATGCGCAAGGCGGAATCGGCCGGGTCAAAGTTCACCACGGCCTCCGCGACGCCACAATTTCCCGCGCCGACTGCGCCCGTCGCCGCATCCGTCGCGCCGCCGGGTTCCGCCCCTCTGGCGGTTCCGCCGGTTCGGCCCACGTCGTCCGCGGTGGGCCAAGCGGTCCGCGCGCGTCTTGCCTGGTTGCTGGCGCTCGCGGCGGTGGTCGTGATCGGGGTCTTCGGATGGAGCATGAGGCCGGGAAAATCCGACTTAGCGACACCCTCCGAACACTCGGCGCCTCCGAGCCCACCCTCCACCCTGACCTCGTCGAACGGGCCTATGCCAGAGAAGCCCGGTGCTTCGCCCGCCGCCGACAAGTCGGTCGCCGTGCTCGCCTTCGCCGATCTGAGCGCAGCGCACGACAGCGAATATTTTTCCGACGGGATCAGCGAGGAGTTGCTCAACGTGCTGGCGAAGGTGCCGGGCTTGAAGGTGACGGCGCGCACGTCGGCATTCTTCTTCAAAGGCAAAAATCTGCCGATTCCGGAAATCGCTTCAAAACTCGGCGTCGCCTATGTCGTCGAAGGCAGCGTGCAGCGCGTGGGCGACCGGATAAAAATCACCGCGCAATTCATCAAGGCGGCGGACGGCTTCCACGTGTGGTCGGACACATTTCTGCGCGACGCGAAGGACGTGTTCGCCGTCGAGGAAGAAATCGCCGGGCTCATCGCGAAACAACTCTCGCTCAAACTCGGGGCGAGTTCCGCGGTGACGGTAAATCCGCGAGCCTTCGAACTCTATCTGCAGGGCCGGCAAGCTTGGAGCCTGCGCAACGCTCCGGCTTATGTGCGCGCCGAGGCCTGCTTTAATCAGGCTTTGGCCATCGAGCCGGAATTTGGCCTGGCGCGGGCCGGGCTGGCCGATGTGTGGCTGCTGCGCAACGAATCGCGCATCTCCCAATACGCGAATCGCGATTCACCGGATGTGATCCTCGTTCAAAAGGAATTGGAGCGCGTGTTGTCGCGTGATCCCACGCTGCCGGAACCGCACGCGTCGCTGGGAATGTTGCTCGGTCTGCGCTGGCAACAGAGCGAATCCGATCATCAGCTCCGTCGCGCCATTGCCCTGAATCCCAATTTCGCCACGGCCCATCAATGGCGCGCACGGGAACGAATGCTCGATGGTTGGGTGGATGACGCCTTGGCGGAAATGAAGCTGGCGATGGCGGCGGATCCGCTTGCGCCGCGCGTGATGAGCAATGCAGCCATGGTTCTTTCGTGCGCGGGCCATGCAACCGAAAGCATGCAGGCGGCCGAGCGGGCGCTCGCACTGCAGCCCGATGCGAGTCAGGCCGTCATCTGGAAAATTGAATCCCTCCTGGCGTTGGGTCGAGTCGATGAAGCGCTCGCCGCGGCTCGACGAACGACGGACCCCTCGCGCAATGCATGGAACGTGCCGGTGTTCGCGCGTTCGGGACTAACGCAAGAGGCGGAAACGGCCCTCGCTTCTCTGATCGGCGGCACCGACCTCTACGCGCGCGTGCGCGGGCATCTGGAGCTCGGCCGTAAAGCCGAAGCGGTAAAGGCGCTTAAGCTCGAAGACGTCAGCAAGTATGATCTCGAGTGGATGTTTTATCTCCCCATTTTTGATCAAATCCGCAGCGAGCCCGCTTTCGTTCGCCTGCTGTCAGACACGGGGATGACCGCGGCCCACGCCCGCGCGCAGGCGTGGCGCGCGGCGCATCCGCCGGAGAAGAAATAGACGCTCAACGTTTAACTTTTAACCTTCAACGTTCATTGGCTGTGCCAGACCACGAAACTCGGAGGCCAAACGCTTGAGCGGTGAGCGTTCAGAGTTAAATGGTGAGCGTTCTGCACCACGCGGCGCGGTCTTCCTCAGCTACGCCTCGCAAGACGCGGAGGCGGTGCTGCGCATTGCCGAGGCGTTGCGCGCGTCGGGCGTCGAAGTCTGGTTCGATAAAGACGAGCTGACCGGCGGCGATGCGTGGGATCAAAAAATCCGCAACCAGATCAAGGCCTGCGCGCTGTTCGTGCCGGTGATTTCGGCCGCGACCAATGCGCGGCGCGAAGGTTACTTCCGCCGCGAATGGAAAATCGCCGTCGATCGCACGCACGACATGGACGAAGCGCTGCCGTTTCTCGTGCCCGTCGTGATCGACGCGACGACGGACGCGGGCGCGTTTGTGCCGGAAAAATTCCGCGAGGTGCAGTGGACGCGCCTGCCCGGCGGTGAAACGCCGCCGGCGTTTTGCGAGCGCGTGCAGCATTTGCTCGGTGGTGAGGGTGTAGCCGGGGTCGCCGACCCCGGCCGTCCGGCCTCCACGAGGCCGGCTACAATAAGACCTGCTTCGCGCGCTGCGCTTCCGCGCCTCGCGCTCGGCGCGTTCGCCATTCTTGTCGTTGGCGTCGGTTTGTATTTCGCGCTCCGCCCGCACCGTAGTCCGGAGGAAATTGAGAAGCTTATCGCGAGCGTCGAGACCATCGCGGCCAACGCCGCTGCGAAATCCACGCCGACGCCGCAGTCCGCTCCTGCCGCCGCGCCGCTGACGAAAGCCCAGCAGTTGGTCGCGCAGGCAAGGGCCCTTTATGAGCCGTGGGATTTTGCGAATGGCGACGATTTCAAGCTCGCCGAGCAGCTGTTGAAACAGGCGACGGACCTTGAGCCATCGAACGCCGAAGCGTGGGCCGCGCTCGCGATCGAGGCCACCGGGCAGAATTTTTTCGGCTTTGATCGGAGCGATGCGCGGGATGCGCTCCTGCGCACCGCGGCGGACCGCGCCGTGCGGCTCGCGCCGGATTCGGATTTCGCCCGGCTCGCGCAGGCCGTCCGGTATCGCCGTGGTCCGGGCACCGACGATGAGGCGCTGCGTCTCCTGTTCGAACTGGAGCCCCGCCACGGCTCGGACAAATTTGTGCTCCGGCAGCTCGGCAGCGCGCTGGCCTCCAAGAATCGGGCCGCCGAGGCGCTTGCGATCTATGTCCGCGCGGCCGCGCTGCCGGGCGGCGACGCCATCGCGCTGGCCGCGCAGTCGCGAGTGTTGAGAAAACTTCACCGGCTTGACGAAGCCGAGTCCGCGCTGAACCAAGCCATCGTGCTGCGGCCGGACTACGGTCAGGCGCACGTCCTCAAGATAGTTGGCCGGTTATACGATTACGGTGACCTGGCGCGCACCAAAGAAGCGCTGCAGCAAATCCCCGCGCGAGTGATGATCGACGAGCGCGTGGCTGCCGTGGCCGCGTTCATGTGGTATTTCGCGCACGATGCGGACAAGGCGTCTGAGGCGCTGCGCTACGTGGCTCACGACTACGTCGAGTCCAACGTCATCACGGCGCCCAAGGGCCTGGTGGCCGGCCTCGTGCATCGCCTTGCGGGGCGCTCGGACGCGGCGGCGATCGAGTGGCGGCAGGCGCTGCGGGTCGTTGAGCAACGGAGCGCAGCCAATCCGTCGTCCGCGGGCGATGCTGGCGACCGGGCGGCGTTGCTGGCGATGCTCGGCGACCGTGCCGCGGCCGAGCCGGCGCTGCGCATCTATGAGCAGCTGGCGCGCGTCCCGCCCGGCCGCGCGACCACAGGTTCGTGGTTGATTTACGCGGAACTCGGTCATGCTGGCGAAGTCGCCGACTTCTTCACCGCGCAGATGAAATCCTCGGACAATGGTTCCACGTTTGCGGCGCTGTTCCGGTTTCATCCGGCCCTCGACCGGTTTCGCGACCAGCCGCGCTTCCAGACACTCGCCGCCGAGACGGATCGGATCTTTGCGGCGAATGCTAGCACCGGTCAGGACGCCGGGAAACCCACTACGGACAACAAATCTACTCCCGCCGGCAAATCCGTCGCCGTGCTCGCGTTTGCCGATCTGAGCGCGGGGCACGACAGCGAATATTTTTCCGACGGCATCAGCGAGGAGTTGCTCAACGTGCTCGCGAAGGTGCCGGGCTTGAAGGTCACGGCGCGCACGTCAGCGTTTTTCTTCAAAGGAAAAAATCTGCCGATTCCGGAAATCGCCCAAAAACTCGGCGTCGCCTACGTCGTCGAAGGCAGCGTGCAGCGCGCGGGCGAGCAGGTAAAAATCACTGCGCAACTCATCAAGGCGGCGGACGGTTTCCACGTGTGGTCGGAAACGTTCAAGCGCGACGCGAAGGACGTGTTCGCTGTCGAGGAGGAAATCGCCGGACTCATCGCGAAACAACTTTCGCTCAAACTCGGCGCGAGTTCCGCGGCGTCGACGGCGAGCGTGAACCCCGAAGCGTTCGTCCTTTACGCACAGGCGCGGCAGGCGTGGAATCTACGCACCGACGAAGGTTTCGCGCGGTCGGAGCAATTGCTTGCTCGTGCGCTCGACCTCGAACCGAATTTCGCGCGCGCGCATGCCGCGATGGCGGACGTGTGGACGTTGCAAGGGCAGCGCGACGATCAAGTGGCGGCTTTCGGGCTACGAGAAGGACCGGCGGCGGCCCGCATCGCTGCAAAGTGTGAACTCGCGCTCAAGCTCGATCCGAATTCCGCCGAGGCGCACGCGTCGCTCGGCCAGCACTATTGGAGCGTCTGGCGTCTGGCTGATAGCGAGCGGGAACTGCGTGAGGCCATCCGCTTAAATTCGAGCTATGCCTCCGCGCACCAGTGGCTCGGCCGCGCCCTCCTGCTGGACGGACGCCTCGACGAGGCGCTCGTTGAACTGCAACGGGCCACGGAGCTGGATCCCTTGTCGCCCCGCATCTTGGACAACTACGCTTGGGCGCTGATCTTCGCCGGGCGTTATGGGGAGGCGATCCAGTTTTGTGATCGCGCGTTAAACCTGCAGCGCACCGCCACGCAGGCGCGGGCCTTGAAGGCCGTAGCGCTGGCACAAATGGGCCGCCTGGAAGCCGCCGCGGAACTCGCGTATACCCTGCCAAATGAGGATTCGGGAATCTCGATGTTCCGCGCGATTGTGTTCGGGCTCGCCGGAAAAACTGCCGAGGCGGAGAAGGCGCTCACCGGCTACAAAGCGGGCAGTCATATCTCCAAGGTCGCGGGACTGGCCGCGCTGAAACGCTACGACGAAGCGCTCAACGTCTTTGACTCATTTTGGATACCTTCTACCCGCGCGGACTATCTGTTGTTTCATCCCATCTTCGATCCCATGCGGAGCGATCCCCACTTCGTGAAATTCCTCGCGACGCTCGGCCTGACCGAAGCCCACGCCCGCGCGCAAGCGTGGCGCGCGGCGCATCCGCCGGAAAAGGTGGAGGCGAAGAAATGATCGCCCGGCTTCCCGCAATTCGGTGTCGTCGCCCGTAGTTGTCATCGCGGCGAATTTTTCCCACTTCAAAGGCGTGATCCACTCCGGATGAACGATTCGACCAACGCCGTTTTCCTGTCGTATGCGTCGCAGGACGCGCCGGCGGTGCGGCGCCTGTGCGAGTCGCTCCGCAGTGCCGGCATCGACGTGTGGTTCGATGCCGACGGCGGTCTCGAACACGGCGACGAGTGGGACATTAAAATCCGCCGCCAAGTGAAGGAGTGCTTGTTGTTCGTCCCGGTCATTTCGGCGAACACGCAGCGCCGGCTCGAAGGCTATTTTCGGATCGAGTGGGAACTCGCCTCGCAGCGCGCCATGGGCGTCGCCTCCGGCGTGCCATTCATCCTGCCCGTCGTGATCGACGACACGCGCGAGCCCGAGGCGCTCGTGCCCGAACGTTTTCGCTCCGTGCAGTGGATGCGCCTGCCCGACGGCGTCGTGACGCCCGATGCGCAGACGCGTTTCGTCAAACTCTGGACGCAGCGCATCAGCGGCCTGACGAATCCGGCGTGGCAAATCGCGGCGGCGCCCGCCGCGTCTCCTGAATCCGAGCCGCGCCTCACTCGCCCGCCGGCCCAGCGGCATCTCCCGCTCGTTCCGACGGTGATCGCTGCGACGGCGGTCGTCGCGCTCGCGGTGGCGGGTTGGTTCTGGTCGCGGCGCTCGGCTCCCGCTGGCGCCGATGCGCACCCGTCCGGCGCCGAGAAACCGGCCGCGCCACTCTCCAAGGCGCGCGAGTTGGCCGAGCGCGCCCAGCTGCTCATCGATGATCTGGCGTTTACGCGCGAGAACTACGGCCTCGCTGATGAATTTTGCCAGAAGGCGCTCGCGCTGGATGACTCCGATGCCGAAGTCTGGGCGACGGCCGCGCTCGTCTCGCTCGATTTGCTGGAGGACACTTACGACACCAGCGCGCGCCGCGAGGAGATGGCGCGGTCGCAGGCGGAGCGCGCCATCCGGCTCGATCGCAATTCACTGCGCGCGGCGCTGGCGGTCGCGCGCAATTTTGACATCTCCGGCGAGCCCGAAGAGGCCCGGCGCGCGCTGCGGGTGTTGTTCGCCCGCGCCCCGCACGATCGGCTCGTGCTGCGCGCGCTCGCTCGCGTCGAGCGCGAACTCCACCACGACGCGGGCGTGCGCGAAGTGTTCGAGCAGCTGAAGTCCGTCCCCGGTGGTGATCCGCGCACGGTGGTCACCGAGGTCAAGGACCTGCGGCTCGCCGGCCGCCATGCCGAGTCGGAGGCGCTGGTGGATCAACTGCTCGCCGGGCCGCCCGTGCGTCTCGCCTTCTACGAAAAGCTGCTCCTGCTCACGCATACCGGCACGCTCGACTTCGGGACCACGCGGAATTTTGTCGCGAAGATTCCCGCGCCGCTCCGACAGGAAGATGCGTTTGGCTCGCTCCTCGCGAAGTTCTGGCTCTGGAGCGGCGACGGCCCCAAGGCGCTCGAGGTGCTCGGCCGCGTGCCGCACGATTTTCTCGAAGAGTTCGCCGCTTACGAACCGCGGAGCTATCTCGCCGGTTGGGCGCATCGCGTCGCGGGCCGCCCCACCGCCGCGCAACAAGAGTGGGCCAGCGCGCTCGCGCTGATCGACGGCCGCCTCGCCACCGACAAAAGCAACACCCGCCTCCTCAGCCTCAAGGCCACGCTGCAAGTGCTCACCGGCGCGCCGGCTGCGGCCCGCGAGACGTGGCGGCTCCGCACCGATCTCGGCGGCTCGCCCAGTCCGCGCCTGATCATCGGCGAAGTGCGACTGCTCACGCTCCTCGGGGATCGGGAGGAAGCGGTCGCGACGTTACAGCGCCATTGGGCGACGCAGGATTTCGGATCGCGCAGCTACATGCTTGGGGATTTCCGGCACGGCCCGGAGTTCGCCGCGCTTCGCGAAGATCCGCGCGCGCAGAAATTGATCGCCGATCAAGTGGCGGAGTGCGAGCAGCGGAAACGCGGCCCCAGCCTTGTCGCGTCGTCGCCGCCCAACGCGCCACCGGCGGCGGGGAAGAAATGAGCGCTCAACGGCTCGCCGGCAGTGATCGCGCGTCGGAGTGTGATGACGGCAGGCGAGGTGTCGGATGATCGTCTGCTTGGGCGCGCGTTCTGCTCTGCTTTGGCCTTACTTTCGTTTCCTATGAAATTTTACTTCTCACTCCTTCGGCTGCTCGCGGTTGCGTTGGTCGGCTTGACCACCGGGCTTGCGCAAGATCCCAAACCGGACGCCAAGCCCGCCGCGCCCGTGCCGACGCCGACCGTCACGGCAAAGGTCAAAGAAATGAAAGCGCTGCCGGGATTTTTCCCGCTCTACTGGGATGCGAAGGCCGGCAAGCTCTGGCTCGAGATCGCGAAGTTCGACGAAGATTTTCTTTACTACGATTCGTTGCCCGCCGGGCTCGGCTCGAATGACATCGGGCTCGACCGCGGCCAGCTCGGACAGGAGCGGCTCGTCCATTTTTCGCGGAGTGGCCCGAAGGTGTTGCTGACGGAAACGAATCTCGGCTTTCGTGCGGCGGGCGGCACCGCGATGGAGAAACGCGCGGTGCGTGACTCGTTCACGCAGTCGGTGATCGGCGGCTTCGAGATCGGCGCCGAGGACGACAAGCGGGTGCTGATCGATGCGACGGCTTTCTTCATGCGCGATGCGCACAACGTGGCCGTCACGCTGAAGCGGACGAAGCAGGGTGACTTCAAACTCGATCTGCCCCGGAGCGCGTTCTACCTCGAGAATACCAAGAATTTTCCGCGCAACACCGAGGTCGAGGTCACGCTCACGTTTGCCGGCACGGAGCCGGGCGAGTGGGTGAGGGACATCGCGACCGATCCGGCTTCGCTCAGTGTGCGCACGCACCACTCGTTTGTGCAATTGCCGGACGCCGGCTACACCCCGCGGCCTTTCGATCCCCGCGCGGGCTATTTCTCGACGAGCTACGCCGACTACGCGTCGCCGATCAGCGAGCCACTCGTGAAACGTTTCATCACGCGCCACCGTCTCACGAAAAAAGATCCGAGCGCGGCGAAGAGCGAGGCGATCGCGCCGATCGTTTATTACCTGGACCCGGCGACGCCCGAGCCGGTGCGCAGCGCTTTGTTCGATGGCGCGAAGTGGTGGAATCAGGCGTTTGAGGCGGCGGGTTACGTGAATGCTTTTCGCGTGGAGCTGCTGCGCGAGGATGCCGACCCGATGGACATCCGCTACAACCTCGTGCAGTGGGTGCATCGTGCCACGCGCGGCTGGTCCAACGGCGCCTCGATCACCGATCCGCGCACGGGCGAAATCATCAAGGGCGTCGTCACGCTCGGCTCGCTGCGCGTGCGGCAGGACTACCTGATCGCCGAAGGGCTGCTCGCGCCCTACGAGACCGGCAAGCCGGCGTCGCCGGAAATGGAAAAGATGGCGGTCGCGCGCCTGCGCCAGCTCTCCGCGCACGAGATCGGCCACACGCTCGGGCTCGCGCACAATTATATTTCGAGCGCGGAGGGTCGGGCATCGGTGATGGACTACCCGCCGCCGTTCGCACAGCTCAAGTCCGACGGCACGGTCGATCTGGCCGACGCCTACGCCGTTGGCATTGGCGAGTGGGACAAGGTCGCGATCACTTACGGCTATCAGGATTTCCCGAAAGGCACGGACGAACCCAAGGCGCTCAGCGGCATCATCGACGCCGCACGGTCGAAGGGCCTGCTCTTTCTCACGGACAAAGATGCGCGACCGGCCGGTAGCCCGCATCCGCAAGTGCATCTCTGGGACACCGGCGTCAACGCGGTTGACGAACTCTCCCGCGTGCTCGCGCTCCGCTCCGCCGTGCTGGAGCGCTTTTCGGAAAACGTGATCAAGCCCGGCCGCCCGCTCGCGACCATCGAGGAAGTGCTCGTGCCGGCCTACCTCATGCACCGCTACCAACTCGAGGCCGCCGCCAAAACGATCGCGGGCACGGGCTACACTTACGCGCTGCGCGGCGACGGCCAGGTGCCGCTCACGCCGATCGCGCCGGCCGAACAGCG
>JBBRLB010000145.1:0-14282 GCA_038231575.1 Opitutales bacterium
CGCTGCCGCAGGACGACGAGCCGCACGCCGTCGTGCGTGACGTCCTGCACCGCGATCCCCGGCACCACGGTTGGGGTCCACGCCGTGTCATCATGTTTGCAGAGCGTGCGCACGGGCGCGCGCAACGCGGCCGTGAGGATAACTTGAACACAGCCCTTAATTTCGGCCCGCTCCATTCGGGGCGGGCCTTTCCTTCCGCCGCCGATCTGTGTTCATTCTGTGGACTAAAATCCGCTCTCCTCTGTAGATGGTGCCCCCACGGGGCAGCGTTTCTCCTCTGAGACTTTTGTCGACCGCAAAAATCGAACGGAAATCGAACAGCGAAGGTCTCGGCAGCGTTAGTTGAGTGAAGTCGACTGTAGCGCGTTTAGCCGCACGAGCGGCGCCGAATCCAAGCCTGAACTGCGACCGGGTCGTAGCGGGTCACTCGTTTGTTTATCCGTATACGCGGCAAACCCGTCCGCCGCGACATCCGTGTGAAAGAATCTCGATCTGTGTAAGCGAGAAGTGCCATGACGTCGCTCGGCTTCATCAGGCCGACGCCCACGTTTTCCCTGTCGAGCATCCCGAGGGGATCACGTGTGCCCAACACCAGACCGCCCGGTCGGGGGGCAAGGCGGGCGCCCGGGATTTCGGGGGCTCTGGATTCCGGGGCGGTCATCTCTGGAAAGTGTCGGCCGGCCCCGCTTTGTGGTCGACGGCCGAGATGTATTAACGACGACCGGAGCACCCTACATAACGGAAAGCGACGCAGTCGTTCCCGCCTCCAGTCGCAACCCTCGGTGAATTCTTGCGCGCTGGCAGAAGGCGTGCCCCCACAAGAACGCAGTGAACTCAATCGTGGCGATTCTCGAAACCGAAAACTAAAGGCGCTCAGCCATTCGGTAGCGCGGCGCCGGTCGTCGAGACGTCGGATGTCGCCGGGCGGCAGGATTTCGGGTCCATTGGTTTTTCGGAGAGCAACTGGATGGCGCGTTCCGCCTCTTTCTTCGACCACCCAAAATCGTCGCGCAGAAAACCTGTCGCGGCGAGAAGAACCAAGGGCCCTGTTTCCCAGACGGGTGGGCACGTCCTCTCTGCGACGTTGGTGTGCCAGAGGCCGTCCGCGGTGTATCGAACACAAGTGCGCGCCAGACTTAGAAGAAGGTAATCGCTTTTCACGAAGCTGCCGGGAGTTGTTTAGGCCCGATTGCGTAGACTCCGAAACTCACCTTGGTGAGAAATTCAGCCCTACATGCGGTTATGATGGCAGAGCGGATCGTGCGATCACACGCTCCGAGGTCCGCTCTGACCGCCGCGATTATTTCTCCGGTTTTCGTCTTTCCGCTATTCACGACGTCCCAAACATTTCGCACCGTCACTATTTTGGCGCTGCGCTTGCCGTCGACGTCGGCCCGGTATGTAGTCGCGTCAAACTGCCCGTCGACAACGTAATTGCCCGTGTTGTCGTCGAAGGTGACTGCCCGGGTAGCGAAGCCACGCGAGTCATTCGATTTTCCACAACTGATCACGAGCCCGTGACCCTTGTCCGCGGCTTCTGTCGTCGCGTGAAGGGGCGTAAGGTTGAAGATGAACCGCGCCATCGACGTAAGGTTTTTGGCGCCTTTTCCGAACGCAGTGGAGTTGAACCCCGTCGCTCCCTTAATTGCTTCCGACCCTTCCCGCGCGTGGTGCACAACGAGCACGGTCGCTCCTCGGAAGATGCGCTGGAGGACGTTGAAAGAGAGGCGAACCTCGCCTTGCTCGTTCGAGTTGCCGCCGCGCAGGAACGCTTCCCACGGATCAATGACCACAACGTCCGGACGGTGCTCTGCTGCGAGAGCATTGAGGGCAGCCACCGCCGCGGGGTCGTCGAGATTCGTCGGCGGGAACTCATCGCCCGGAGTGAAAGCTACGATCTTTAGATTTTCGTCGAGTTGCTTTCGGTTGTCGTCGGTCAGAGTCCATCCCGCGACGATACGGCCGACGTCGGTTTGCATCCGGCGAACAGAATTTTCCGAACCGACGATCAGCCAGCGGCCGGCGCCGTGCGTCTGGAATCCGCAAAACCTGCGCTCAAGCACATCGGCCGCCGCGAAACTCAAAACCCACCGGCTCTTTCCGATGCCACAGCCGCCTAGCACCAGCGCGGGCGAGCCACGATACCAGATGTCGTTCGTTCCCTCGGACAAAATCGTCATCTCTGCGGATATGTCGAGGCCGAGAAGCTCGGTCGGTGTAAATGCAGTAAAGCGCGGCGCTTTGATCGGCTCGGTCTGCGGTCCCTCGCCTCGGAGATTTGCCGTCTCCCCGCTCTTCCGATTCCCGGAGGGCTTGTGGTCAAGCAAACGCGACGTTGCGGGTGTTGGGGAGCCGCTTGTCGGCGCCACAGGAGGAGGAGGCAAAGTATCTGTTATCATTTTGAAAATAGCTGGGAAACCTGATCGTAGTGTTTCGCGATGCCGCGGTTGGTGATGACGTCGTTCAAATCTTTGGCCGGCGTGTCGTCGTCCTTGGTGAGCCCCGTGAGGTCGAAGAGTTTTACGGTGGCGCCGGCTTCGGGCAGTTGGTCGCCCCAGATGCCCGGCGATTGGTTGGGGGCGGCGTCGATGTGGGGGACGATGCGAACAGTCTTGCCCGCAAAGTAGGGGAGCGCCGACTCCGCGATAGGCTTCGACTTCCCGGTCATGCAGCAAAAACCAAAGGTGCCCGGGTCTCGGGGCATCAGGTTATCTGGGCTCCGAGCCGTCAGGCAGTGTAGCGTCAGAGCGGCGAGAAGGTCGGGCTCGCCTTCCGTCAGAATGATGTCGGTGCGGGCACCGACCTCGGCGATGCCAATCGGCCAACCGCCCACGGACCCCGGCATCGATTTGCTCTTAGGGCTCTTACAGTTGGTTTCACGAACTTGCCACGGTTTGCCGTCGAGACGACGGACTTGGGCAGCGTTGCGACTTGAGTCGGTAAGTCCCCACGCTGGCACCGGACGCGAGTCGCCAGCCTCGAACCAGTCGAGGAATACCAACAATCCGCGGCGTGATGCCGCCTGCACGCCCTGAAAGAACGGGAAGTTCCGGCGGTGCGCGACAGTGCCGATTGCGCGAAGGAGCGTGCCTCGTCCGACGAGCAAGCCGTTCTCCGCCTCACTCGCGCCAGCATACGCGCCGTTCGCAAACGGTGACAGGGACGACACCATAGCGGGCCACTCGCTGCGCTTTTGGTCAGAGGAAACGCGAGTGATTCGCGGACGGGTCGGAGTAGCGGCGGTCACACCCTCGGCAATTCTCACGATGCGGGCGCAGGCTTTTCCTTTTGGGAGACCCTCAACTTGTGCCAGCAAGTCGACCATGTCGCCGGATTCTCCGGTGGCGTGGTCCTTCCAGAGTTGATCGTCGGCGAAGATCGACAGAGCGGGCGACTGGCTGTTGCCGCGCCACCACGCAAGCTCGGGGCTCTGGCCCACGAGTGGCCAGTGCAACAGGTCGGCGAGGCGGTAGATGTCCCCGATGCGCTCTTTTGCTTCGCGGACGTTCATCAGCGGGTCTCCAGTGTCGCCGACTCTGATTTGAGTTTGGCGATGGCGCCGTCGAGGGACGACTGGGCGATGAACCACCGCGCACCGTCCTTGAGAACTGAGAGGCCAAGGCGCGGTGCCGCGACTTCGCGGAAGTGTTGTGGGTCGCGGTAGCCGAATTGCGCGGCTGCCGCGGCGATGGGAACGAGTGAGTCTTGCGGGGCGGAGTGTTGAGTTTTCATAGGTGATTTCGATGTGGCATCTTCCTTATATGAAAAATCGAACACCTCCACAAGTGGGTGCCGGGAAAACGTCGAACACACATAGAAATCCTGGGGCTCTGTCACTCGGAGTCTCCGGTCTCCGGTCTCCGGAGGAAAAAGAGGCTCTGGCACTATGGGCGTCAGGGCACCGGGTTTCCGGGAGGCGAGGCGCTCGGCACCCCGGCATCAGGTAGCCGGTAGCCGGTAGCCGGTAGCCGGCAGATCATATTCAAAACTTCTGGGGAGAATGTTCGGTCGACTAACTCGGCAACGCGGCAACCCCTATAAGGGGGATTGCCGACTTGCCTAGTTGAGTGGGCAACTCAGCAGACTCGGCAATTTGCAGCATTTGCCGACTTGCCGAGTTGGCGGATCAGAAAAATCCGATGCCGCGACGCTCGCGTCTCTTCCCGGGTGAGAGAGTAGCCTCAAACCGAGAGCGATGCCGTCGATTTACCTCGGCGCTACCCGCACATCACGGCCCCGAGAGGCTGCGTCCCGCCAGCACCTTCCCGAGGCCCCGACAACCTGCTATCTTGAGCAATGCCTACCAACTCCCGCCAGCTCCTCAAACCCGAGCATCGGGCGTATGTCGTCGAACGATACTTGGCGAACACGCCGCCCCGTGAGTTGGCCGCCGAGTTGGCGGAGAAATTCGGGGTGGTCGTGCCGTCATCGAAATTGCGGCAGATGCTCACGCGATCCGGTGTTGGAAAACGCCGGAAGGAAATCGACGCCAAGACGTGCGCCATCGTCTCAAGCGCGGCGGTCAACCGCATCGCACAGGCGCGCGCAGCCGAGCCGCAGAAACACCTTGAAGCTTGGGCAGACCGGACGGTCGGGATCACCGACCGTGCGCTGACGATGGCCGAGAGCGCCAGCAAGCCGCGCGACCTCGCCAGTGCAGTGAACGCGGCGAGCACTTCGATTCGAACCTTCCGGGCCTGCATGGGCCTCGACCGCGAAGCGGGCGGTGCGACGACGAATTTGATGGCGAGTTTCTGGGGTGCCCCATTGCCGCCGCGAATTTCGGTGAAGGTTGGCAACACTGAGATAGCTGTCACAGCCGGCACTCCAGAAGCCAAGCCGGTCGACGCCGAAGTCTAACACCCCGGCGCCTCGGACCCCAGAAAGCCGGCGTCATAATAACGCTCACGGCGGACCATATGACCGTTTGGTTCCTCGTGAGCCCCGGTCGCAGTCGTCGTGCTGCCCGGTGTGAAACCTTTCGTAGCCTATTACCGTGTCTCCACCGACCGCCAAGGCGCTCTGCTCTTGGATTAGAAGCGCAACGAGACTCCGTGCGGCGCTTCATCAGTTCGGTCGGCGGCGAACTCATCGCCGAGATCACCGAGGTGGAGTCGGGGCGGAAAAACGATCGTCCCGAACTTCAGCGAGCCCTCGCCGAGTGCCGCCGGAAAAAGGCGACACTCGCTATCGCGCGACTCGACCGCCTCGCGAGGAATGCGACATTCCTTCTTCAGCTCCGCGACTCAAACGTGGAGTTCGCCGCAGCGGACATGCCTAACGCTGATCGATTCATCGTCGGCATTCTCGCTCTCGTCGCCGAGCGCGAGCGTGACATGATTTCCATTCGCACAACCGAGGCGCTCGCCGCCGCGAAGCGGCGCGGCGTCATCCTCGGATCGCCGAATCCGCGAAAGGGAAGCGCGCTCGGTGTCGCCGCGGTCCAGACGAAGATCGGCGCCTTCGACAGCCTCGTGCTACCCATTGTTGAGGGAATCAGACGAGCGGGCGTTACTGCAATGAGTGACCTCGCGACTGCACTGAACGCACGGGGCTTGAAGACGAGACTCGGGAGCGAGTGGTCGCACGAGTCTGTTCGCACGATGATTCGCCGCGCTGCCTGACGCCGCGGCGGGCGCACTGTCGCCAAGCTGGCTAGCTATCGGTCTGCTCGACGTCCCGACGAGGCAGTCCCTTCCGCACGAGCACGTCGCGGCGCTCTTGTTCGAGTCTTCACTCCTCGGCCCCCTCGGCCGGGTAGGGACCACACCCCGACTTCACCTGCCGGAGCCATCGCGGCTCTCTGGCTACATTGCGCAACAGGTTTTTTGATTTTTGAGGCCTCGGCTCCCACTAGTCAGAGGCCGTTGGGCACGCTATATTGAAGAAGTGGATACCTCTGACTTCTCCAAGATTAGCGACGCTGACCTGCTTAAATCGATCCACGAGGGACTCGCCGTAACATTGCCGAAGGACACTCCGGCGCCCAGTCACCCCGAAGCCCCGGCATTTTCGTTTGACGACGTGATGAAAGGGATGGCCCGGACCGAGGTCACTCGGGCTTCGTCCGACACCGCGTTCGCACAAACGGTTTTCGATCGTCACGCCGACTTTTCGCGGCGCACCGCGGCCGGCGAAAACCCCGTCGACCCGGATACCGCTGGCGACTTCGGACTGTGGCAGTGGCAGCAGAGGGTGGCGGACAAACCGGGTTTCTGGTCGACCGTAGCGCAGGTCGTCGGGGAGACGGGGAAGTCGTTCGTCGAACTCGGCAAAGAGTTGCCGATGATCGCTGCCGCCGGGCAGGGTAACCCAATCGCTCAGCGCAGTGCCGCCGACCTCGCCGCCGTCTCAGGAGCGAAGGCCGTGGCGATGAACAATCTCCTCGTGCGCGGTGTCGCCGGCTGGGGCGAGCGTTTCCTCAACGGCGCAAAAAAACTTTTCGGTGACCTGACGCCTGAGCAGAGGGACGCACTCGACGAGCAATACCAGCGCCACGCATTCGAGGCAGCGCGCACCAACGCTGCCGAAGCGGACACCGCGAAGAATTTCCACCGGCACGCCGCAAACCTTATCGAGGGCCTCGCGAAGGTCGGCGTCGGCCAGTCGGAGGTGAACCAGTCGGCCGCTGATCTTCTCTCGATGGTTCCCCAGATGGTCGCCGAAGGTGGCGTCAGCATCGCGCTCTCTCGCGCCGGGGTGAGCACTGCCGTCGGCGCCTTCTCGTCCGCGGCTGAGAAGCTCGCGCTCAAGCGGACTGAATTGGCCGCTGCCCGCACCGCGCTCGACGGTGCAGTCGCAACCGCTGGCACGGCCGGCAGTGGCGAGGTTATCGCCGATGCGCTGACGCACGTCAAAACCCTCGAAGCTGACATCTCCGGCCGCGCTTCGAAGATGGCCGAGTTGGCGAACAAAGCGGAAGCCGAGTCCGTAGCGCTCACTGAGCCCGGCCGGGCTCGTGCCGCCGTTGCGGGCGTAATTTCGGGCGCGGGCAAAGCGGCATCGTGGGCCGGCGGAAAGTTGGAACGGCTACAAAATCTCCCGGACGAACTCGCCGCACGGATCGCTCCTGAGAGTGAGCAGGCGCAAAAACTTATCGCCACATCGACACGATCGCTTGCCGCCGGTGCTGCGGGCTATGCGGTCGACGATGAACGGGGCGGCGCCGTCGGCGGTCTTCTCGGTCTTGGTGCGGGACGTGTAGTCAGTCGCGGCCTTCAGGCTGGCGGCACGGACGTCGCGCGCCTCGGCGAACTTTATTCGCACGGAGAAGCAACGCTCCCGTTCTTCCGTCGCGTGCGGATGGCCCGGGACACCTCCGGGCTTACCAAGCAAGCCGCGGCGTTTCTCGACAACTCCACGATTGCGGCCGGCGTTCATCTCGCGGCCGGTGCCGCGAAGGGTGCGGCCGGGGCCGGCGCGCTGGGGGCCGGGCTTGGTGCAGTGATGTCGCCTGACGACGTGGCGACGGGCGTGGCGTCGGGCCTTGGCTCAGGCGCAATCTTCGGGCTTGGCGTCGGCGGGCTGGCGCAGTGGCGCACCTACGCGGACGCCGGACAGGTTCGCATCGAGCGCGCCGGTCAGCTTCGCACTTACAAAGATTTGCTCGCCGCGCGCCCGGATGAAGCGCGGATATTTGAAAAGCTTCCCGCCAACCAGCAGGAGCACATCGCGCACTACCTCGCCGCGCTGCCCGACCTGAAGGTGAATTACATCGACGATGCGTCGCGTCCCCCGGGCCAATACGACCCCCGCGCATTGCCAGACGAGATCACCGTGAACGTCGCGTCGAAAGACCCGTTGCGGGACATCGCCGGGCACGAGATCGCGCACTTCGTCGCCGAGCACGAGTTGGGCGACTTCATCACGAAGCGCGCGATCGGCGACGCGGACGCCGGCATCCCCGGCGACTACACGGCGCGCGATGCGAACTGGAATCCGGTGCGCGAAGTCACGGCAGATGGAAAAGTCGGCGCTTACAAAGTGAACGCCGAGTTCGCCGCGCTGGCGCAACGCTACGTTGATGCGCTGAAGAAGACGGCGGAGACGCGTAATTGGCCGCAGGCTCGGACCGACGAAGCGGTCGCACGAGTGTCCGATCCGGCCTACGTTGCCCACGAAGTATTTGCCGAACAGTTTTTGAACTACCTCAACTCGGACAGCTACGTCCGCGATTTGAAGGGACACCATTCGGTCAGCGACGTCGTCAACAATACGCCGTTCTTGAAGCAGGCACTCGGCCGACTCGGGGTCGTGTTCGGTGCCGGCGGTGAAGTTCACTCCAGTCTCCTCGGCACGTTCAGCAAATCGAAAACGTTCGACGGCCTAATGCGTGAATACACACGAAAGCAGGCGCAGGCGCGACTGGGGGATACCGAGTTCACGGGCGGCGATACGAAGGTTGACGAATCTGCGCTGACGAAGGCGACGGGATATGCGGAGCGTTACTTCGATGCCTCTGGCGAGCTTGCGCGCGACCCGGCCGGCAACGCCATCTACGGCCCGGACGGGAAGGCTACGTTGCGCAGCGCGCGCGCCGCCGCGGCAGATTCACGGGAGGCGACGAAGGTAGCCACCGCCGCGCTGGACGCACTGGCGAAGGCGGGGACCGCGCAAGACCCCGGCACCGTGCAACGCCGCACGACGGTTGACGGGCGCACGGTTTACTCCGGGCGTTATCTGCCCGACGAGGCCGTCGCGGCGATCGAGGCAAGTGGCCGTTTCAACCCAACGCAGCTCGACAACTTGAAACAGATCAACGGTGAGTTGAAGACCGGGCTCGGCCGCGAGTGGAATCACTTTTATCAGGCAGCGACGAAGAAAGACGGCGGCTCGCGCTATCGATCGCTGGCCGGCCGTTGGCGCACTGATCTCGGTTACGGCTTTCTCATTTCCGCACAGGACAACATTCTCGTCCAATCAGTTTCGCTGGAAGTCCTCGCCGAGAATGCGGCGCGCTCGGTCGCGAAGGGTGAGGCGAAACTTTGGAATAACAGTGTCGGCGAATTGCTGAAAGATTCGCGCACGTATCTCGAAAATCTTGCCGGCAATAAACCCGGGGAGACCGGCCTCTCCGTCGACAAGAAAAATTTCCTGAACAACCTACTTGGCCTCCGCGTGAAGGCGCACGGCGACGTGAATCCGCTGTTCGAGGTAACGAATCGACCGAAGACCGTCGTTACGTCGCTGCGTCTCGATCGCATGAACCGGGTATCGCCGGTGAGTGAGCGCAACGTCCCGTTCTCCACCGCCAGCTACCAGCGGGCCGCAAAGAATCTTCGTCCAGACGCCCCGGCCCCCGGTCTCCTCGGTAATCGGGGTGCCGCGGAATCGGGCCTCTCCGACCTGCGGCCCGACGTTCCTGACGTCACCACGGGCCGGCGCCTCCCCAGTGAAGACCCGCTCCATTTCCGCCCCGACGCCAACGACGAGACGCAGCGGGTCGCCCGTGGCTACGTCGAGCACGCCTTCGGTGCGGTCTACGAGCCCCACGCCGGCTACGACGCGGCGCCTGAATCGAAGCGCCGCGCCATCGCCGACCACTACAACGACGTAGCGAAGCACGACCCGGCCGACCCCGAGGTGCAGAAATCCTACCAAGCCCTCGCCGCCGAGACCCGCGCACAATACGACGCGATGACGAAGGCGGGCATCACCATCGAACCGTTCACGGGGAAGGGTGAGCCCTACGCGTCGAGCGAAGAGATGATGAAGGACGTGCGTGACAACAAGCATCTGTCCTTCTTCCTCACCGATTCTGGCTTCGGCGACGGCACCGCGGCGAAGGACAATCCGCTGCTCCAGCCGAGCGGCGTGAAGATCGGCGACCGCGAGCTGCTCAACAACGACCTCTTCCGCGCCGTCCACGACTACTTCGGCCACACGCAGCAGGGCTTCGCCTTCGGCCCGCGTGGTGAGTTCAACGCGTGGAAATCCCACTCACGGATGTTCTCCGACGATGCGCAGGGCGCCCTCGCCGCCGAGACCCTCGCACAAAATGCGTGGGTGAACTTCGGCCCGCATCTGCGCGACGCGGCCGGCAAGATCGCCGCGAAGGGCGAGCCCGGATACGTGGCGCCGAAGGATCGACCGTTCGCGGAGCAGAAGAACTTCGTCGTCCCGGCCGAGCTGCGCAGCCAGCTCCGCCCCGACGCCAAGGACGACCTCGGTTTCCACCCCCAACTCGAAACCACGCTCTCCGCGATCCCCGAGAAGGCGACGCGCCAGCAAATCGAAGCCGCGCTCCGTGACGGGGTGAAAGAGAAGGGCCAAATCGTTGCCCGCCCCATTCGCCAAGAGGAACTCGCCGACACGCGCGACTCCGCCGGCACGTCCTTTGGCGAGTGGATGAAGCAGAACCCGACGGCGACGCGCGAGCAGATGCTCGACTTCGCCCGAGAGAACCGGGTGCAGGTCCTCGAACACGTGATGGGCGATGCACTCGCCCCGGAAGAGCTGACGCGCGAGAAATTCCTCAACGTCGAGCGCAATCGCCGGCAACTGACGGACGGAGAAAACGACGAGCTGCTCCGCTTCGAGAAGTTCCGCGAAGAGGGGACCGCCGGCCCGACGAAATATCACAACTATCAACTCCCGGGCGGGACCAACTACCGCGAGGCCGTCCTCACGATCCCGCACGAACCCGACCCGCAGGCGGAGCAGCGCCGCGCCCAGTTCAAGTCCGACCGGCAGAATTGGCACGACGAGAAGACAGCACGTCAGGCCGACGTCGGCGTCGCCATCGCGCGGCTTCAGTTTGAATACGGCGTTGCCAACCCTTTCGACCTGCCGTTTGGCTCCAGCGAGGGCGCAACCAAAGAAAAGAACCCGGCCAAGCGTGCGCTCTGGCAGACTCTCGACGCGGCCCGCGCCGCGGAGGACGAGGTGTGGGCTCGCGAGCCCCGCGCGCCAAAAAACGACGGCGGCTACAAGTCGTCGCACTTCACCGATGTCCCGAACTACCTCGCCCACGTCCGCCACAACACGCGCACCACGGCGGACGGTTCTCCCGTGCTCTTCGCCGAGGAACTCCAAAGCGATCTGCACCAGCAGGGCCGCAAGAGTGGCTACGCCACGGCGGCGACGCCGGAGAAGTTGGCGGAACTCGACGCCGCCGTCGCGACGGCGAACAGCGCGCTCCACGATCGCGCCGTCGCCATCCGCAAAGAGAATGGTTTGCCGGAAACGTTCGGCGAAATCCTCGCGGCCAGTGGCGACGTGCGGATCAAATACAAAGACCTCAAAGCGAATGACGCCGAGTATCAGCGGCTCTTCGACGAGGTGAGCGCGGCCGACGCCCGTGCGCGCGATGCTCGCGCAGCGAAGGGCGTGCCCGACGCGCCGTTCAAGAAGAGCTGGCACGAGCTGGCGTTCAAATACCTCCTCAACAAGGCCGTCGAAGCCGGCGCCGATCACCTCGCGTGGACGACGGGCGAGCAGCAGGCCGCGCGCTACGATCTCTCGAAGCAGATCAGCTCAATCGAGTTGAAGCCATACTCGGCGGAGAAGCAGTATCTCGCCGCCTACGACAAGAGCGGCTACCGCGTGATCGACAAGATGGTCACGCCGGATGAAATCCCCGACATCATCGGGAAGGAAGCCGCGGCGAAGCTCGAAGCGAAAGAGTGGCAGACGCGGCCGGCGCAAGTCGGCAACCCGGGCGATCTCGACAAGGTCAAACAGCTCCGCGGCCTCGAACTCCAAGTCGGCGGGGAGGGGATGAAGGGCTTCTACGACCGCATCCTCCCGCAGTTCGCGGACAAATACCTGAAGCGGTTCGGCGTGAAGACCGAAGACATCACGGTCGGCACGGCCGACGACCCGAAGAATCCACGCCCGGGCGAGGTCGATCTGACGGTCCACGCCGTGAAGATCACCGACGCCATGCGGCAGGAGATCAAGGACCGCGGGCAACCCCAGTATCGGCCGGACGCCGTTAATACAAATCCTGACATCCCGGAATCCCGAGAGTCAGTGACACCGAACCCCGTTGACGCCTCACTCCTCGCCGGACAATTGTCGCACGATGACGGACAAGGAACTGGAGAGGCGGAAGGCCAAGTATCGCGACGCGCTGAGCGGTTTCATGCTGCAAGACACCTTGATGCAGGAGTTCGGTTCCATTCCGCCGTCACCGCTGCTTACCGAGCCCACCCCCGAGGCGCCGCCGGCACCGTCCTCGACGCCAGCGTCTACGCCGCCCCCGGCACCCAGCTCTTCCTCTCCGCCGACAAGTCAGCCGGCGCAGCAGTAACCGCAGACGGCTCGTTGGTCAGCGTTTTTCGGCACCCGGGGTCGAGTGTCGACATCGCGTCGATCCTCACGCCAGCGGCAGCGCAGGCCACCAAGCTTACGGCCTTCGCAGGCAACGGGTTTCTCCCGAACCTCTACGCACGCTTCGGCTTTCGGCCGGTCGCCCGGGTCGCCTTCGATCCCGCACTCGCTCCGGCGGGCTGGCCAGAGAAGATGGGGCGCCCGGATGTCGTGTTCATGGTCAACGATCCGCACGGGCGGTCCGGTGCCGTGAAGATTGAGCCTGATTATCGGGATGTCGTCGATCGTGTGCCGGTGGTTGACTTCTCCGAGGCGGAGCGGCTTCAGGCGGAGGGGGTCGCCGCGGTCAGGTGACCGGCGGTCACTTGAAATTGTCGACGGACTTGGCCGTAAACAGGATGGTGCGGAGGTTCGGGACACGCTCGATGCGGCCGACGGCGGACCAGTTGTAAATCGTGCCGCGGGAGACGTTGCCGAGTAGGCGCCGGGTCGTCGGGAGATCGTAGGCGATGGGCTTCTGGTCTTCGGGTTTGATCGCTTCGCCGTCGAGGATGGCGCCACACGCCACGGCCACGCCGAGCGCGTCGGCGCTGTCGTCAGCGTCGAACGTGATGCGGCGGGCCTTGCCGGCTAGCGGGACTAGGGCAGCGAAGGTCATCAAGCGGTTTCGAAACGGTGTTGCTCAAGGAGGGCGCGGTCACGGACGAGCGCCCCGCTGTCGTCCACACGGGCACCGGGGACCGCTCCGAGGTAGAGCGCAGCCAACGCAGAAGAGATCAGCTCGCCCACCGTCTGAACTCCGGACGCCTGCGCCCATCGCTCGAAGTGAGGAACCAGATACCCGGGCAGTGCGACCTCGAAGGATTTCACCCCGGGCCGACTTGCGTGCCGCGCGCACAGCACGGGCTCCGTGTGGGAGTGCAGCGCGCCGCCGATCGACTGCTCGACGGCGACTTGAACGAAGGCGGAGAGGATCATTTGCGCGCCGTGGTCGGCGGTGAGTTTTTCGGTGACGGCTTGGATTGGTCGGAACTTAACGGTCTTCGTGCTGTGCATGATTTTTCCTAAACAAAAAATGCCGCCGGCCATCAGGTTTAGGAAGTCCGCACAGGTGGACCCGCCTCTTTCGAGGCGACCTGACGGCCGGGGCAAGATGTTTCCTGTGCATAGGTGACTTAATGCCCACTCGGCTTCCTACGGCAGAGCGGGCTTGGGCGGCACCGTGGCCATCTCTAGGTGCCGCGCAAGAAAAAAGTATCCGAAGGTGTGTGACAATCTTCCCTACACTCGCCCTACACTCGCCCCCACACTGCGGTGCGTTTGGTCACTTCCGGCCAGTTAGCTTTCGCATCATCCGCAGAAGATCGTCGCCTGCATTCAGATTGGGAATTGGGTCCAAATTATTGGCGCGGGCGTAGCGATCGAAAATCCAGCAGGAGTCGTCCAAGATGGCCTTTAGTTGGTCGTAAGTGAATCCAGTGGCGGCAGCGAAATCGACTGTCTCATTTCTTGTGTCGCGGTGCGCAATTGCCTTGGATCGGTATCCCGAGTGTGACTTTTGCCAAAGATGCTGGCGCGGCGCTGTTCGACGAAGCTGACGATTGAGCCGACCCAGAAGCGGAGGACGAGTCGCTTTTCGATGACGCAGCCGGCGCACTCGACGTCGTTGCTTCGAAGGGATTCACCCTTCAGAATTCCCTGAGAGGAAGGAACTCCGAAATCTTCCTGTGCCGACTGGGGTTGGTATAATAAATTTCGATTCAACTTCGGTTTTGACCCAGAGTTGAAATTGGGAAAATATCTCTGTGTGAGATGCTACTATAGTTCAATGCACTACCCCTGAGTAGCATAATCAACGTTCGGCAAATTCTTCGTATGCTTCGCTCCATCGTTCAGCGTTTCCGTCGCACCGTTCAACCGTCACAGTCGTGGCTAGACTGAGGTGGACCCTTCCGGTTAGACAGGTGGGAGGTGAAAGTAAGTTATGAGTTAGGGCGGGAGGACAAGCG
>JBBRLB010000146.1:0-13980 GCA_038231575.1 Opitutales bacterium
GCTACGTCGCGCCCGGGCAGGGACACAACTCGGTCGTGCCCGTCGCCGAACAATGCGGGGTCGCCGATCAAGTGGACGAGATTCCGCACCGGCTCGGGCACCTCGAATGTATCCGACTGCAACTGGAGGCCGATGTGCTGCTGCTCCCCGGTTCCAGCGACCTCGCCTATTCCCCTTCGAAGATCTATCCCTACTTCCTGGCCGAACGTCCCATCCTCGCGATTGTTTTTCACGACAGCGTGCTGGCGCATCTCATCGGTGAGCTCTCCTGCGCCTCCGTGGTCGTGATGGATGAACATGGCCCCAAGGACGAGGCCCACGCGGCGCTCGCGCGGTTCTTCGATCTGCTGTTCGCCGGGTTCCCCGCCGGTTCACTGCCGCACCGTAATCAACGTTATTTCGATGAGCACTTCCTTGCCGAAAGCCTAACCCGCCGCCAAGCTCGGCTCTTTGATCGTGCGCTCGCCCAAGCCGGGCATTCCCTATGAACGACCCTGAGGTCCTTTCCGACCCCGCACCCGCGACACCCGCCGTCCCGACCACGGGTCTCGGGACCGCGGGTTCCGGACCGGTCGCGGCCGGCGCGGGGGCCGACCGCTTGTTTACGTTCGGACTGGCGGGCGTTGCAGGACTGCTCCTCTACTATGCCTACAGCGCGAAGGTCGATGATTCGATCCACCTTTACCTCGGCTTGCTGATTATCGTGGGCGCGACCATTCCCGCGCTGCAGTGGTCGCGGCGAAAAGATCAGCGCTTTCCGGTTTTCGAAGTGCTGATGCTCACCAACGTCAACACCTACGCGGTGCCGCTGCTCAGCGGCCACCAGGATTTGCGGGCCTACTCCTCCGACACGATCACCAACGCGGCGCTCGGTATCCTACTCTACCAGTTCGTCGCCATCAGTGTTTACGCGATCACGCGCGGCCTCCCCAAGACGACCCCGGGGTGGACCGAGGAGATCGTCAGCTCCAACATCATCGATTATCTGGCCTACGGCATGTTGATTACGACCGCGTATACCATGATCAACCTGCTCACGAATTGGATCCCTTACGATCTTAACGGGCCGATTCGTGCGGTGTGTTATGGCGTCGGCATCATCAGCACCTTCATCCAGAGCCGCATGTGGGGCCAGGGCACGTTTCCGCATTATCGCAAGGCGGCGTTCATCATCCAACTCGCGCTGCAGGTTATTTTCAGCTGGGCGGCGCTGTTCCTGATCGGTGGCATCTCGATCCTCGTGCTCGCACTGCTCGGCTACGTTTCGGGTGGAAAAAAACTGCCGATGCTGGCGCTCGCAATCGTGCTGCCGGTCCTCGGGGTGCTGCACAACGGCAAGAGCGCGATGCGCGAAAAATACTGGGACGGCGGTGCGCCGCCGCCGACCTTAACCACCCTGCCGGATTTCTACAGCGAATGGGTGGGCTATGGGCTCACGCCCGACGTGGTGGATGAGGAAGCGACCCAAAAACGCCATGCGAGCAAGCTGCTCGAACGCACCTCACTGTTTCACATCATGTGCCTGGTCGTGGACTGCACACCCTCTCGGCAGGATTATCTTCACGGCCAAACTTACGGCTACGTGCCGCCCCAGTTTGTGCCGAGCTTCTTTTGGAGAGGAAAACCGCCGGCCCACGTCGCGACCAACCGGCTCTCGGTTTACTACGGCCTGCAACGCGAAGAGGACACAACGAAGACTACCATCGCGTTCGGCATGATAACCGAGGCTTACGCCAACTATGGGTATCTCGGCATCGCGATGCTCGGGGCCACGCTCGCTTTCCTCCTAAAAAAAATTGGCGACTGGGCGACCTACAGCCCGATTCTTTCTTATCCTGGCCTGCTCCTCGTGGTGCTCATGGCGTGGTCGTTCCAGGCCGAGCTGACCATGGCGGCGTGGGTGAGTTCTCTCTATCAAGCGTGCATGGCCGTGCTCGGCGTGCCGTTTATCATGCGTAATTTCCTCGGTCGATGACGGCACGTCCCACGCACGCGAGTCCTCACCGGCTCGCCGTCGTGCTCTCGCACCCCACCCAGTATTACAGCCCCTGGTTTCGCTGGCTGCGCGCGCACACTCCGCTCGAGTTTCGCGTGTTCTATCTCTGGGAGTTTGGCGTCACCGCGCAACGCGACCGCCAGTTCGACGCGACGTTCAAGTGGGACGTCGATCTGCTCTCCGGCTACGATCACGAGTTCGTGCCCAATCTCGCGCGCGAGCCGGGCACCCATCACTTCGGCGGCCTCCACAATCCCGCGCTGCCCGCCCGCCTCGCGGCCTGGCATCCGACGGCCGTGCTGTTCTTCGGCTACAACTGGTCCAGCCACGTGCGCGCCATCGTGTCGGCCCGCCTGCGACGGACGCCACTGCTTTTCCGGGGCGACTCGCATCTGCTCGGCCGCGGCCGTCCCCGGCTCAGCGCCCGCCTCGCGCTCCGCGCGCTCTATGCCCAATTCGCCGCGCTGCTGCCCGTCGGGGCCGCGAACCGTGACTACTTTCGCGCGCTTGGCGTGTCGGAAAAAAAACTTTTCTTTGCCCCCCATTCGGTGAACCACGCGCTGTTTGATCCGGCGCTCGTCGCGCACCGCTCGGCGGCGGCCGCACTGCGCCAGCAACTCGGGCTTTCGCCTTCGACGCGCGTCGTCCTCTTTGCCGGCAAGCTCGTGCCGGCCAAGCAACCTGGCGAACTCCTCGCCGCTTTCCTTGAGTTGCCGCCGCGCGACATCGCGCTCGTTTTCGTCGGCGACGGGCCGGAAAAAAGCGCGCTGCTCGAACAGGCCAAGGCCGCGCGGCCCGGCACCGTGCATTTCCTGCCGTTCGCAAACCAGACCGAGATGCCTTCCCGCTATCTGCTCGCAGATCTCTTCGTGCTCCCGTCGCGCGGCCACTACGAGACGTGGGGCCTGGCCGTCAACGAAGCCATGCATCTCGGCGTCCCCGCCCTCGTGAGTGATCTCGTCGGCTGCCAGCGCGATCTCGTGACCGATGGCGAAACCGGCTGGGTGTTCTCCGCCACCGATCCGCGTGCGCTCCGCGAAAAACTTTCCACCGCGCTGGCGGCCCTCGCTGACCCGGCCACCGCTGCCCGCGTGCGCGCCCATGTCGCGGCCCGCATCGCCCGCTACACTTACGAACAGACCACCACGGGACTCCTCGCCGCGCTCGCCTCAATCGCGGTTCCGCGCCGCACATGAAGATCACCATCGTGACCGGCTTCTTTCTGCCCGTCCCCCCCGTGTTGGGCGGCGCCACGGAAAAGATCTGGCACCGGCTTGCGCGGGAATTCGCCGCTGCCGGACATGACGTCACGTTTGTTTCGCGCACCTGGCCGGGTTTCGCGACGCGCGAGACGGTCGAGGGCGTCACGCACCGGCGCGTGCGGGGCGCTGATCACACGCGCTTTTTGCCGCTCAATCTCTGGCACGATTTTTGGTGGGGTGTGCGGGTGAGCCGCGTGCTGCCGCCGGCCGATGTCGTGATTTGCAACAGCCCCACGCTCCCCGCCTGGCTCGGTCGCATCCGGCCCGCGGTGGGCCGCGTGGTCGCCGTCGTCGCGCGCATGCCGAAAGGCCAGGGCCGCGTCTACCGCCACGTGGATTTGATCCTGGCGCTGAGCGAGGCCGTCGCGACGAGCCTGCGCGAAGAAAACCCCGCGCTCGCCGCGCGAATCGCACCATTTCCTTTTCCGATCGACTGGTCGTTGCATGCGCGATTCGCCGCCAAAGCTCCCCCACCTGCACCGATCGCGATCGGTTACATCGGGCGCGTGCATCCGGAAAAAGGGATCCGCTTGCTGCTGTCCGCGGCCGCGCGACTCGCCGCCCGCTCCGATCTACCGGCGTGGCGATTGGAAATCACCGGCCCGATCAGCGTGCCCGCCGGCGGGGGTGGGGAAAAATTTCGTGACGCGCTCATGGCGGAATTCGCCCCGGCCCTCGGCACCCGCCTCGTGTTCATCGCCCCGGAATTCGATCCGGAAAAACTCGCGCGGCGTTACGGGACCCTCGATGTTTTTTGCTACCCGAGTCTCGCCGATCAGGGGGAAACGTTTGGCGTCGCTGTCGCGGAGTCGATGGCCGCGGGTTGTGCGCCGGTGGTGTCGGGGCTCGCCTGTTTTCGTGAGTTGGTGCGCGATGGCGAAACCGGCCTCGTCTTCGATCACACGGCGCCGGACGCGGAGGCCCAACTGGCCGCGGCGCTCGCCCGGCTCATCGCCGACGCCGCGCTGCGCCGCGCCCTTGCCGCCCGTGCCCAAGCCCATGCCCGTCAATTCGATTTCGCCGAATGCGCCCGCACGGTCCTCGCCGATCTCGGCCGGACCGCCGCCGCCGCTAAGTAGCCGCCACCGCCTGCCGGGCGGTATTCGTGATTGAACCTCCTGCGGAATGCCAAAATTTTATCCTGATGTCTGACGAAGCGCCTTTCCTCGGCCAGCACTGCCTCACGCCCTACCCGCGGGGCGAGGTGCTGCTGCGCTGGCTGTGGGCATTCGTGCAGGCGACGATTTTTCGCTGGAGTCCGCGGCCACTTCACGGTTTCCGCGCGCGCCTGCTCCGGCTTTTTGGCGCCGATATTTCCGAGCCCGCCAAGGTCGTGGTCTTCCCCACGGCCCGGATCACCTTTCCGTGGAAACTTTCCCTCGCCCCGCGGGCCATGGTCGGACCACACGTTACGCTCTACAACCTCGCCCCCATCACCCTGCGGCGCGGCGCGAACCTCAGCCAAAACTGCCACCTGTGCGCCGGCACCCATGACTTCACGCGCTGGGACATGCCACTCGTCGCGCAGCCAATCGTGATCGGAGAAAACGCGTGGCTCGGCGCCGACGTCTTCGTCGGACCCGGCGTGACCGTCGGCGAACTTTGCGTCGTCGGCGCGCGGTCGGTCGTGGTGCGCGACCTGCCTGCCCGAAAAATCTGCGTCGGCGCTCCGTGCCGTCCGATCAAGGATCGTCCGGAGCCGGCCGCCTCATGAAGCTCTGCGAGATCGTCCCGAGCCTCGAAGAAAAACACGGCGGCCCGAGCAAGTCGATTTACGCGATTAGTGCGGCGCTCGCACGGGCGGGCCACGAGGTGGACTTGCTCGCCACGCAGCCGGACCGCGCCGCTGACGATCGCGATGAGGGTTCGCTGCGCGTGCGAGTGTTTCGCCGCGACTGGCCCCACCGGTTCTGTCCGTCGGCGGGCTTGAAGGCCGCCCTGACGAAGAGCGACGCCCAGGTAATCCATCATCATTCACTCTGGCTGCGCACGGTGCACTACGCTCACCGCCACGCGAAACGCACCGGCGCAAAATTCGTGATCGCACCGCGCGGGATGATGAGCGCCTGGGCGTGGCGGCATCGCGGCTGGCGGAAAAAATTTGCCCGCACGTTTATTCACCCCGGCGCATTCGAAGCGGTCGACGGCTGGCATGCGACCAGCCCCGAGGAAGCGCATGACATCCGCGAACTCGGTTTCGAACAGCCCGTGTGCATCGCACCCAACGCCGTCGATGCCCCGACCGAAGCGGATGCCGTGGCCGCGGCCGTGCACTGGCACACCGCCTGCCCCGAAATCGCGAAGCGACCCGTCGCGCTGTTCTATTCCCGCTTCCACCAAAAGAAGCGCGTCATCGAACTCATCGATCTCTGGCTGGAGCGGGGGCCGCGCGACTGGCTCTTGTTGCTCGTCGGCATTCCGCAGGACTACGCTCCCGCCGACCTCGAAGCCTACGTTACCCGCATGTCGGGTGCCGGCCGCGTGCGCGCGTTTACCGGCGTGAACCGCCCGCCGCCCTACGCGGTCGCGTCGCTTTTCCTGCTGCCCTCGCACAACGAAAATTTCGGCCTCGTGATCGCCGAGGCCCTCGCGCACGGCGTGCCGGCGCTCGTCACCGACACCACTCCCTGGCGCGGCCTCAACATCGAGGGTCGCGGCTGGTGCGTGCCGTGGAGCGAGTATGGCGACGCCCTCGTCGCCGCCACCGCGGAGGATTCCCGCCGGCTCCGCGAGCGCGGCCGGCGTGCGCGTGAGTGGGTGCTGCGGGAATTTTCCTGGGACAAATCTGCGCGCGACCTCGTGGCGTTCTACGCCAGCTTGAGTTCAACCAAATGAGTTTGCTGCGCCCCAGTTCCTCGCGCGCCGACCGGATGAAATACGCCCCGGGCGTCGGTGCGCGCGTGCCCCCGAACCAGCGCCCGCTGCGCCCGCTCGAGTGGATCGTGTTGTGCCACGTCGGAATTTTTTTCGTCGCGATCACCTGGGCCTTTGGCGGCGCGGTCGAGTGGCTCCGGCTTTACTTCGGTTGGTGGGGTGGCATGGGCGTGCTGCTCACCCTGACCGCGTTGCAAGATCGTGAGGCGCGAAAAGACGGCTGGTTGCGTCCGCTCGTTTGGACCGTGCCGCTTATCGGGTTCAACGCCTTCGTGCTCATCGGCTGCCTCAACCCCAGTTTCAGTCACATCAAGTTCGGCGCGGAAACCCTGCTCATGCATTCCGGCGGCCGGCCCTGGCTGCCCAGTTCCGCCCAACCCGATCTGGGCCTCGGTGCGCTGGCGCTGTTCGATGTCACGTGGATTTCGTGTTTCAATCTCGCGCTCGTCGTGCGGCAGCGGCGCGCCTTGCGGGGCCTTGTGCTGGTGGTCGTGGCCAACGCGCTGGCCCTCGCCGTTTTCGGGACGGTGCAAAAGCTCGGACACGCCAAGGGCCTCTTCTTCGACGCGGTGCCCTCGCCGCAAAAATCGTTCTTCGCCTCCTTCGTTTACCACAACCATTGGGGCGCGTTCGCCGTGCTGATGCTGGCCGCCTGCCTGGGGCTCACCTGGCATTATCTGCGGCGCAGCGAGTCGCGGGATTTCCGGCAGTCACCCGCGTTCAGCGGCCTGGTCGCGCTTTTTTTTCTCGCCGCCTCCATCCCGTTGAGCACCTCGCGTTCCTGCACGATCCTGATGCTGGTTTTGATCGGCGCCAGCGTCGTGCACTGGCTTATGCGCTTCCGCCAAAAACGCCGGGAGTTCAAGGAGTCGTCCGTCCTGCCGGTGGCCGGCGCACTGGTGGCGATCGCGGTCGCGGGCTTCGGCATCTGGAAGATATCCGGAGAGAGTATCGCCACGCGGTTCGCCCAAACCCGCGAACAACTCGGCGACGTGCGGGATCGCGGCGACATCGGATCTCGGGCGTTGCTTTATCACGACACGTGGCGGATGGCGCGCGACAAGCCGTGGTTCGGCTGGGGCATGGGTTCCTATCCGCATGTCTTCACCCTCTACAATTCGCAGCATTCCGTCGACCGGCTCCCGGTGTTTTATCGCGATGCGCACAGCGACTGGCTGCAGGCGTTGGCCGAGCATGGTTTCGTCGGCTCGGCGCTGCTCGCGCTCTGCGCGATCGTGCCACTGCTCCGTGTGCGGATGCGACACCTGGCGAGCGCACTGCCCTGCTACCTGCTCGGCGGCTGTGCGCTGGTGCTGCTCTACGCGTGGGTCGAATTTCCTTTCGGCAATCTCGCCGTCAATCTCACTTGGTGGCTGTGTTTCTTCTGCGCCGTCCACTACGCCCGCCTGCTCGATCGCGAAGCGCGGGCGTTCCAGAAAGACGCCGGCGCGTCCATCACCCCGGGCGCCACCGCCCCCTGACGTGCCACCGCGTGGGCCCGCCCGCCGCATGTATTCCGTCCTGATTCTCACCCTCAACGAGGAACGCAATCTCCCGCGCTGCCTCGGCTCGCTGCGCGGCTGCGACGACATCGTCGTCCTCGACTCCGGTTCCACCGACCGCACCGCGGCGATCGCGCGCGAGGCCGGCGCGCGGGTGGCCGTGCGACCGTTCGACGACTTCGCCGGCCAGCGCAACTTCGCGCAGCGCGAAATTTCCTTTCGCCACCCGTGGGTGTTCCACCTCGACGCCGACGAGCAGTTCACGCCGGAGCTCGACACGGAATGTCGCGCTACCTCCACGCGCAGCGACCTCGACGGCTTTCTCGTCGCGCCGCGCATGATGTGGGAGGGTCGCTGGATTCCACACTGCACCGACTATCCCGCGTGGCAGGCGCGCTTCGTGCGCGCCCCCCAATTCCACTTCATTCAAGTCGGGCACGGTCAGCGCGAGGCGCCGGACATGCGCACGGCCCGCCTCAGCGCAAACTACCTCCATGATCTTTCGAGCGGCGGCGAGGCCGAGTGGCTCGACAAACACCGCCGCTATGCGCGCGCCGAGGCGCAGGCGCATCTCGCCTCCGGTGCGGGAGTGCCGGTGGCAAATCTGTTCTCGCCCGAACGTCTCGTCCGCCGTCGCGCGCTGAAGCGGCTCAGCTACGCGCTACCCGGCCGGCCGGCGCTGCGTTTCGTTTATCAGTATCTCCTCCGCGGCGGGTTTCTCGATGGCGGGGCCGGTTTGCACTATTGCCGGCTGCTCGCGCGCTACGAGGGCTTCACGTCCGACGAACTTCGCCGGCTGCGCTCCCCCACTGCCTAATCGCGTGCGGATCATTTTTATCAACCGCTTCTACTGGCCTGACGAGCCGGCCACTGCCCAGCTCCTCACCGATCTCGCGGAAGCGCTGGCTGCGGCCGGACATGACGTCACGGTGATCGCGAGCCGCCCAGGCGACGCCCGCGTGCCGCGACATGAAACCCATCGCGGGGTTCACATCGAGCGGGTTCCCAGCTCGCGCGCCAGCCACCCCGGCTTGGCGCACAAAGCCGCGGACTTTGCCACGTTTCACCTCGGCGCGATGTGGCGGCTGTTCCGCCTCGCCCGTCGCGGCGAAACCATCATCGCCCTGACCGATCCACCTTTGATCGGAGTCGGCGCGTGGTTCGTGGCCGCGTTGCGTGGCGCACGGTTGTTTCACTGGGTGCAGGATATTTATCCCGAACTCGCCATCGCGCTCGCCGACCAGGGCTGGCTCGCCGTCCTTCGTCCGCTGCGCAACCTCGCGTGGCGGCGCGCCGATGGTTGTGTCACGCTCGGCACCGACATGGCGGCGGTGCTCTCCGCCGCCGGCGTCACCGCAGGGAAGATCACGGTGATTCCCAACTGGCCGCCCGCGGGACTCACGCCCCAGCCGCCCTCCGCCGCCGCGGCCCTGCGCACGACCTGGCGCCTGCAGGAGAAATTCGTGGTGGCCTATTCCGGCAACCTCGGGCGCGTCCACGACCTCGACCCGGTGCTGGCCCTCGCGGCGGCGTTGCGCGACGACGAGCGCATCGCGTTTGTTTTTATCGGCGGCGGTGCCCAGCGGCTCGCGCTCGAGGCCGAGGCCGCCCGATGCCATCTCGGCAATGTCCACTTCTACCCTTCGCAGCCGCGGGCCCAACTCGCATCCGCTCTCGCCCTCGGCGATGTCCACCTCGTCACGTTGCGCCCCGGCTGTGAGCGCTACGTCTTTCCGAGCAAACTTTACGGCGTCGCCGCGGTGGGCCGTCCCGTGATTGTGATCGGCCCGCGCGACTCCGAGCTCGCCCGCCTCGTCACCGCTCACGATTTCGGCCGCGCCTTCGATCGCACCGAGATCGATGGGCTCGCCGCGGAGATTCGCGCGCTGGCCGGCCAGCCCGCCGAATGCGCACGGCGCGGCGCGGCCGCCGCCCAGTTCGCGCGCACGCACGGTGGCGCGCCCGAGGCCGCCGCTCGCTGGCAATCGCTCCTCGCGGTCAAGCAGGCTTGCTGACCTTGCCCCGGTTTCGCTTACTCCTTCCGCCCGCATGACCTCACCTCGCACCACCACCTTCGTCCTGCTCGGGCTGGACGTGGTCGCGACCATCGTCGTGTTCAACGTGATCAGCTACTTGCGCGGCGTCGGCGTCTCGGAGCACTTGATCCTCGATCCCCTCAAATGGCCCCTCCTGGCGATCGTCTTTTCGATTTACCTGATCGATGGCTACAAGGCGCGGACCGACATGCTCAGCGTCGACTACACGAGCCAGCACACGATCGCGCTCATCGGGGCGTTGCTGGCGACGCTGCTCTTCACGTTCGTGTTCAACCCGGCCGGCTACGAACTCCAGACGAGCCGCGTCGTGATTGCGTTCAGTTTTCTCGCCTTGATTCCGCTCACACTGGGATACCGGCGGCTCGTCTACCCGGTGGTGCTGGGTTCGCGCGGGGAAAACTGCCTCGTGTTTCTCGGCGATCGTTCCAGTTGCGGGGCATTTCGCGCCGAATGCAAAAAGATCGGCATGACGCAGCGCGTGGTCTTCTCGGTCGTCACCGAGGAATCCGCCGGACCCTTCAGTCCCGCCGACGCAGAGGACCGGCTGCGCCCCTTCCAGGAAGTGCTCGACGACCTGCAGCACGGTCGTCTCACCGTGGAGGCGATCATCCTGCGCGAATCGGCGCGCGAACTCAGTCCCGAAATCTCCCGGCGGCTCGTTGAACTCTATTTCAGCGGCGTGCCGACCTACACGCTCGAGCTGTTCCACCAGATTTACTGGCAAAAAATCCCGCTCTATCGTCTCAACCAAACGTGGCTGTTTCAGGAGGGTTTCAAAATCGCGCGCGAGCCCGTCTATGAACGCCTCAAGCGCGCGAGCGACATCGCGCTGTCCGCCTTTGGCCTGATCCTCGCCTCCCCGCTCATCTTGCTCGGGGCCGCGGCCGTCTGGCTCGACGATCGCGGACCGATGTTTTTCTTCCAGACGCGCGTCGGAAAAAATCACCGTCCCTTCCCACTCGTCAAGCTGCGCACGATGCGCGTGACCCCGTCCGACGGTGATCTCTACACCCAGCCCGGCGATCCGCGCATCACGCGCGTGGGGCGGTTCCTGCGCACGAGCCGGCTCGATGAGCTGCCCCAAATGTGGAACGTCCTCCGCGGCGACATGAGTCTCATCGGTCCCCGCGCCGAGTGGGATCGACTCGTGGAAAATTACGAGCGCGAGATCCCCTGCTATCACTTTCGGCACCTCGTGAAGCCCGGTATCACCGGCTGGGCGCAGGTCAATTATCCCTACGGCGCCAACATGGAGGACACGCTCCGCAAGCTGGAATACGACCTCTACTACATCCGCCATTTCTCCTTCATGCTCGACGCCTCCATCGTCCTAAAGACGATTCACATTATGCTGTTCGGCAAGGGCCGCTGATTCGTGTCGTTGCCTCGCCCATCCTCCCCGCGCCCTGGCTTCGTCAGCTGCGGGGCGTTCTCCGATTCGATCAATCTGGCCCACGCGCCGGTGATCAGCCCTCTGCGCAATATACTCCGCCGCCTCGTGTCCGATGAACGCCCCGCATTCCTGTTGATCATCGTGATCAGCGCCGCCGTCGGCGTCGGTGGTGCATGGATTTTCTTCAAACTGATCGAAGAGCCCGTCGAACGCTCGCGCCGGCAACTTGGCAAATCTCCCCGTCCGGCTATCCTGCCCTCGTGAAAACTTACGATTTCCTCGTGCTCGGTGGCGGCAGTGCTGGTTTCAATGCCGCGCGCGTCGCCGTCTCGCTCGGCCTGCGCACCGCGATCGTCGACGGCGCCCCCGCTCTGGGCGGGCTCTGCATCCTCCGCGGCTGCATGCCCTCGAAGACGCTGCTCTACATGGCCGACGTGCTCCACCTCGCGCGAAAAGGGAAAACCTTCGGCCTGAAAATCCCCTTCGCCCGCGCGGACATGAAAGCCATCCACGCCCGAAAGAAAAAAATCATCGCCGACTTCGCCGGCTACCGTGTCCAGGCCCTCCAGCGCGGGAAATTTGATCTCCTCCGCGCGCACGCGCGTTTTCTCGACCCCCACACTGTCGAGCTTTCGAACGGAAAGAAAATTTCGGCCAAACACATTCTCATCGGCACCGGCTCTAAGGTCAGTGTTCCGCCCGTGCCCGGACTCGCGACCGCGAAATTCTGGACGAGCGACGACGTGCTCGATCTCGATTTTGTCCCGCCGAGCGTGTTGGTGCTCGGTGGCGGCATCGTCGCGTGCGAGCTCGCGCAGTTTCTCAATCGCATCGGCGCCCGCGTGACTCTCGTTCAGCGCAGCCCGAATATTCTTCGCGATCACTCCGAAGACGCGTCGTGTGTGGTGCAACAGGCGTTCGTCGACGAGGGCATCGAGGTCTTCGCCGGCACGCAGATTCAGTCCATCGCGCAGGGCCCTCGGGGCACCACCCTCACCTTTCTTCACGACGGCAAGAAGGTCACCCGCCGCGCCGCGCACCTGTTCAACGCCCTCGGCCGCGAGCCCAACACTGCCGGCCTTAACCTCGCCGCCGCCGGCGTGCGGGCCCGCCCCGACGGCCAGATCATCATCAACCGCTGGTCGCAGACGAGCGCGCCGCACATCTATGCGGCCGGCGATTGCTCCGGCCCCGCCGAGATTGTGCACATCGCGATTCAGCAGGGCGAACTCGCCGCGCGCCACGCCGCCGGTGTGAAGCAACTAAAGCCCGTGGACTGGTCGCTCCTCCTCAACGTGGTCTTCACCGACCCGCAGCTCGCGACCATCGGCCGGCTCGAACGTGATCTCGACCAGCGCGGCGTGAAATATCTCGTCGCCAGCTATCCCTTCAACGACCACGGCAAGTCCATCCTGATGGACGCCAATTACGGTTACGTAAAAGTCATCGCCGAGCCAAAGCGCGGCCGCATCCTCGGCGCTGAAATTGTGGGCAAGGACGCCGGTGAACTCATCCACGCCTTCAGCGGTCCCCTCGCGATGCGCGCCACCGTTTTCGATCTGCTCCGCGCGCCGTGGTATCATCCCACCCTCGCGGAAATCATCACCTACCCGCTGGAGGAAATCGCGGAGAAGATTAAGCGCTGAGCGCGTTTAACCGCGCCCGATGCCGAGCAGATCGCCGAGGTCGACGCGCTTTTCGTAAAGCGCCTTGCCGACGATCACCCCGTCCAAGTTGGCGTAACGCTGCGCGAGCTCTGCCAGTTTCACGACGTCCTCGCGCGTGCTCACGCCACCGCTTGCGATCACGCGGTATTTTCCGACCCGGAGCATCGCTTCCTGCGCCTCGAAATTGGGCCCGGTCATCATGCCGTCGGTCCCGATGTCCGTGTGAATCAACGTGCGGACGCCCAGCACATCCATCCGGCGCGCCGCTTCGAGCGCGCTCATGCCCGAGCTCGCGACCCAGCCTTTCACGGCAACGATGCCGTTTTTCGCATCGAGGCCCACGGCGATTTTTTCTCCGAACGCCTGCACGACCTCGCCGACAAAATTATCCGCATCCACCGCGCGCGTCCCGATCACCACGCGGCTCACGCCCATTCCGAGCGCGCGTTCGATGCTCGCGCGCGTCCGCAGCCCGCCGCCTAGCTGCACCTTCATGCCGAGCGCCGCGATCGCCTGCACCGCCCCCAGGTTCTGCGGCTCGCCCGTGAACGCCCCGTCGAGATCCACGACGTGGATCCACTCACTGCCCGCGGCCTTAAACTGCGCGGCGACCTCCGCCGGATTTTCGGCGTAAACGGTTTCTTCCTCGGCGCGGCCTTGGGTGAGTCGCACGCAGCGGCCGCCTTTGAGGTCGATGGCAGGATAGATGATCATGACAGCGGCCAGACTCGCTCAAACCGTGCCCGGCGCAAAGAATTTTTTCTGCTTTGCGCCCCGGCGCCTTTGCGCGAGCTTCACGGCATGTCGACTTATCAGGTCCCCGCGTTCCTCGCCGAATTATTGCACGCCCGTTCGCCTTCCGGTTACGAGGGCGAGGCGCAGGCCGTCTTCGACCGGCATGTGAAGCCGGTCGCCGACGCCTACACCGGCGACGCGCTCGGCAACCGCCTCGCCACGCTCAATCCATCCGGCGATCCCGTGCTCATGCTCGCCGGCCACATGGACGAACTCGGCCTCATCATCACCTTCGTCAACAAGGACGGCTTCCTCTACTTCGACACAATCGGTGGACACGACCTCAGCGTCATTTCCGGTCGGCGGGTGATTATTCAAACCGCGAACGGCCTCGTCAAAGGCGTCACCGGCAAACGCGCGATCCATCTCATGGACGACGAGGATCGCAAAAAGGTCCCGAAGAAACACGAAATCTGGATCGACATCGGCGTGAC
>JBBRLB010000147.1:0-13927 GCA_038231575.1 Opitutales bacterium
GAAATACCTCCTCGTATCAATCGTTATTGGACTTTCCGGCTGCCAGTCCACGCCGGCTCCCAGCGTGCTGCCCGCACCGACCAAGCCGGTCGCCACCCTTCATCCGGGACCGATCGTGCCGGTGGCGGTGCCCGCACCCGCGACCGCGGGACTCGAACAGAAGCTTCGTCAGCAGGCACAATATATTGAGGCACTCATCAGTCAGAACGATGCGCTGACCGCGAAGTTTACCGCCACGAACAGCGCCACGCCACCACCGACCGTCATCACGCTTGCGCTCAATCCCGCGCCGCTGCCGCGTCCGGCCCCGGTGGCCCCGATGCTGCCAGTGGAACCGACCCTGACGCCGAACGCCGACAACGTCATCGACCTCGTGGCCTTTGTCGTCACGGAAAAACCCGGCGAGCCCGTGAATCCTTTCACGGTCCGCACGGTGCCGCCCGAAGCCATGCGCGAGGTGACGCTGCACGTCGGCGGCATTGTCGCCGGCCCGATGGCCTGCGCGATCATCAACGACCGCCTCGTGCAGGTCGGCGAAATCATCGAGTCCCTCGCGGTCGAGCGCATCGAGGCGGACGCCGTGTGGCTGCGCCACAGCGGGCGGCTGCTCCGGCTGCCGGTCTCCGAAAAATCGATCCGGGTGCGGCTCCCGCTCTGACATGCCCGCCTTTGCCATCAACGCCATCGACCGTGCGGGTGCCCGCCGGTTTCTCCGGGAAGCCGCGCCGAGCGAGGCGTCCTTGCGGGTCCGACTTCGCGCCCGGTCGCTCTGGCCGGTGCAAATCGCGGAAATCCCGGCGGACCGGAAACTGGCGCGCCTGGTCCTGCCGGTGCCGGAGTTCATCGGGCTCCTGCACCAATTGGAATTGCAGCTCCGCGCCGGCGTAAACGCCGACGCCGCGCTCGGCCAACTCGCCGCCGACGCCCCGCCGGGAGCGATGCGCCTCATGCTGAAACAGATCCACGGCGAGGTCGCGCAGGGCACACCGATCCATGTCGCCTGCCGTTTTTTCGCGAGGCAATTTCCACCGCATCTCGCCGCCGTCGTGGCCGCGGGCGAAGCATCCGCCCAACTGCCCGAGTCAATTCGGGCGCTGGCCGCGCATGTGAGCGGCAACGCCGAACTGCGCCGCACCGCGCGACGCGCGCTCATTTACCCGGTCGTGGTGCTCGTCGCGACCACTGCGCTCGTCGGATTCTTGCTGGGCGGGGTGGTGCCGCAGTTCGCGGAGATTTTCACTTCGCTGCACCTCGAATTGCCGGCGGTCACGGTCGCGCTCATCGCCGCCAGCAAACTGGTCCGGCAAGGGTGGCCCGTGATCTTCGTAGTGGCGGCAGTCGGAGTCGCCCTCGCGGGAGCCGTAGTGCGTTCACCCCGGGTCCGTCATCTTCGCGACGCCGCGCTGCTGCATTTGCCGGTGCTCGGCAAGGTCATCCGCCATCTCGCCACGGCGCGATTCGCCGCGCATTGCCGGCTCCTCCACGAGGCGGGTATCCCGCTCCTCGAAGCGCTCCGGACCGGGGCGGAGCTGACCGGCAACGCCGTGCTGGCGCGCCAGCTGCTCGCGGCGCGTGAACGGGTGGCGCTCGGCCAGCCGCTTTACGCGGCGTTGCCGAAGAACCACGCGTTCCCCGGATTCATCGTGCCCGCCCTCAAATCCGGGGAAACCACCGGGCAGCTCGGGGCGGCGCTGCGACACATCGAGCACTACGCGGCCAGCCGCGCCCGGGAAAAACTCGCGACCGCGCTGGCGCTGCTGGAGCCCGCGCTGCTCGCGACCCTCACCGGCATCGTCGGCCTGATCGCGCTCTCGTTCTTCCTGCCGCTGTTCTCGCTCCTCGGGGGAGTGAACGCCCGTTAACGATGATCACCCGCGCCCAAATCCTCTGCGGTCGCAGATCATCCCGGCAAAGTCCGGGCGGCATCGGCGGCTTCACCTTGCTCGAACTCGTCATCGTGCTGTTCGTGCTGGGCGCGCTCGCGGCGGCGCTCGCGCCGTCGGTCCGCGACGTTGTCGAGCGGAGCCGCCGCGACGCCGAGGTGCGTTCGCTCGACGAACTGGCCGGCACGATCACCGCATCGTTCGAGCAGACCGACCTCACGAACCTGAATGTGGCGGCGATGTCCGGCACGATTGCGGCCACCGATTCCCCGACGCTGTTCTCGGCATCGACCACGGCACTCTACGCGACCACGGACAATGCGGCGTGGTTTGCGAAAGTCGCGCGGTTGCGCGGACTCAGCCCACAGGTGGGAGCCGCTCCGGGCGCGCAGCCGGAACTGGCGCGCATCGCGTTCAATCCCTTGGGGAATTCACGTCTGCTTTTCGCCGGGGCGGACGAAGCCGGCCGCCAGCGCTTCCTGCTCGTGAGTCTCATTGCGCGCAGCGAACAGCTCGCACTGCCCGCCTACGAAAACACCGCCGCGTGGTTCGATGCGATTTGGAATCACGATTGGGAAAGTCGCACCGCGACGCTCCCGGCGCTCTGGCAGAGCCGGTTGAGCGCGGCCCAGATCGCCGCCTGGCATCAAGGCTCGGGCGGACTGACGCAGGTGCATCGGTTCGGCGTGCGCCGCATCGTCCTCCCGAAATACCGGGTGACGGTAAATGACAACCATCCGACCGAACAGGCGTTCGTGTCGTTCAACAACACGCCGAATGCGTTCACCGCGGCGGCGAATTCAGGGGCCACGAGCACGCCGGAGATCCTCGGCGGCCGGCTCATCACCATCAACCGCGGCACCGCGTGGCCCGGAGTCGAGGCGCTGCGCTTCCGGCTCCGCGAGAACGCGACCGTCACCGTCCAATGAAACACCTTTCTTTTCTTCTTCCGTTTTTGTCCGCCCTGATTTTTTCCGCCGACGCGATCCACGCACAGGCGGTGAGCAGCGCCGCTTTCGGCTCCACCGTGGCGGTCTGGTCCGGTCATACCACCGTGCGTGAGCGTGTCGATGCGGGCGTCAACGAGCGCATCGAGCTTTGGAACCGCACGTGGATCGTCAGTCCGTCCGGGCAAACCTACGCCAACACCGACCACTGGGGATTCAACGCCCCGGATGGATACGCAGCGACCACCATTACGTTCAATGAGGTCGGCCGTTGGTCCTATTGGGCTTCCGACGGCGGCTCGGTCGACAGTTTCGTTTACGGCGACGGCCCCTACGACTGGTATATTTGGCCGCACAATCCGCCCAACGGCGTGGGTTACGGAGGCTGGGGGCGGCGACTCACGACCTACATCGACGTCGCTGCGTCGAATAACCCGCCGACGATTTCGTGGACGACGACCCCGGGCACCGTCGTAAGCGGCCAGAGCTATACGATCACGGCGCATGGCCACGACCCAGACGGCAACCTCACCCAGGTGAATGTATGGAAAAACGGCGTAGGTTTTGCTTTCGCCGGAGGCGGTGACGGCACCGACGGAAATTCTGGCAACACGACAGCGGATACCGGACCCGCGACGATCACGTTTACCGCCAATGCGGTGGATTCCGACGGGGTCACCTCCGCGACCATTTCGCAGACGGTAACGATCGGCGCGGCAAACAACGCGCCCACGATCGCGTGGACCGCAATTCCGGGCTCCGTCGACAATGGGCAAAGTTACACGATCTCCGCCCACGGGCACGATCCGGATGGAAACATGGTTCAGGTGAACGTTTGGAAAAACGGCGTGGGCTTCGCCTTCGCCGGCGGTGGAGATGGCACCGACGGAGATTCGGGCAACACCACGACGGACAGCGGACCGGCGACCATCACGTTCACGGCGAACGCGGTCGATTCCAACGGCGTCAGCTCCAGCACGATTTCGCAGACCGTCACGATTGGCGCGCCTCCGGCGGTCACGGTTTTGATCAGCGCCAGTCCCACCAGCGCCACAGCGCCCGGTTCGGCTACGATTACTTGGTCCAGCGCTAACGCGACCGCAGTTGCTGTGAGCGGCAGCGGCGTTGGTAGCTCGGCAACGAGCGGGAGCCAGGCAGTCAACGGACTGCCGGCCGGCACGTATACCTACACGATCACGGCTCAAGGCTCCGGTGGTCCCGCCACCCAGAGTGCGACATTCACCGTCACTCCGCCCGCCAACAATGCGCCGACGATCGCGTGGAATGCGACTCCGGGTTCCGTCGCCAGCGGACAATCCTACACCGTCTCCGCCCACGGTCACGATGCGGATGGCAATCTCACCGAAGTCAACGTGTGGAAAAATGGCGTCCCGTTCGCCTTCGCTGGCGGAGGAAACGGCACGGACGGCGATTCCGGCAACCCCACCTCCGACTCTGGCCCGACTACTCTCACCTTCACCGCCAACGCGGTGGATTCGCTCGGCGCCACCTCCGGCACAATCTCGCAGACGGTAACGGTCTCCGCACCGAATCGCGCGCCCACGGCCGTGCTCACCGGCAGCACCACGCTGCAAGTCAATGAAGTCGGTTCGTGGAATTTCAGTGCCGCCGATCAGGACGGCAACTTGTCGGCGTGGCGCTTTTACGCTTCGACCAATCCGGGCGCAGCGTGGTCGGCCGCCTCGGGAGGCGCCGCCGGCCCGGGCTCCTATTCGGTTTCGTTCCCTGCACCGGGAACCTACACGTGGATTGTCGATGCGCAGGACGCCGCCGGGGCCACGAGCTCCGCCAGCCTCAATGTGACCGTGAGCGCGCTCCCCGGAGTCACCGCTTCGATCAGCGCGAGCCCCGGCAGTTCCACGGCGCCGGGTTCGACGACGATCTCATGGACAAGCGCCAACGCGACGTCGGTTTCGGTGAGCGGCAGCGGCGTCGGCAGTTCGGCGGCGAGCGGCAGTCAAACCGTGACCGGCCTCGCCGCGGGCACCTACACCTATGCGCTCACCGCACAGGGCTTTGGCGGTCCGGTGACGCAATCGGCCACATTTACCGTGCTGGCAGCCAACCGCACGGTGGCACTGTCGGTTTCACCGGTCGGCACCGGATTCGGGACCGGTGCCGGAATCTACGCCGAAGGTTCGAGCGCCACCCTCACCGCCATGCCCGACGCCACGCATGTGTTCACGGGCTGGAGCGGCGACCTCAGCGGCACCGCCAATCCGCTCACGTTCACGGTCGGCGCCCAGAACTACAACGTCGTAGCAAATTTCGCGCTCCGCCTGTTCGCCGTCACGGCCTCCGTCTCTCCGGCCGGCGCAGGTTCGGTCACCGGTGCTGGCAATTACACTCTGGGTGCCACGGCGACACTTTCTGCCACATCCGATGCCACGCACGTTTTCACCGCTTGGAGCGGCGACATCTCGGGTTCGGCAAATCCCGTATCGTTCGTCGTCAGCAACGCGACCAACGTCATTGCAAATTTCGCGGCGGCCAGTTTCGCCCTGACCACGGCCGCGAGCAGCGGGGGCGGCGTGACGCCCGGCGGCACCTATCCTGCCGGCGCAGTCGTCACGATCACCGCCACGCCCGATTCCACCCATCGCTTTACCGCTTGGACCGGCGACGCCAGCGGCGCTCCCTCCACTATCGCCGTCACGCTCGACCGCGCAAGATTCGCGCAGGCGAACTTTACCGCGAAGGCCGCACAAACGATCGCGTTCGACCCACCCGGCGACCGCGGGCTGACCTCGCCGCCGTTTGCGCTCACCGCGAGCGCGCCTTCGGGATTGCCCGTGAGTTTCTTACTCCTCAGCGGCCCGGCGATTCTGACGGGCAATTCCGTGCAGGTGACGGGAGCCGGCCCGGTCACGCTCCAGGCCAACCAGCCGGGCGACGCATTTTTTCTCCCGGCGGTTCCGGTCAACCGGACCTTCAACGTCATCGCCGCGGCCACGCTCAAATATCGCGGCCAGTCGCGCACGCTGCTGCGCGACGAAACCACGCGCGAAGCCCCGCCCTTCGTCCTCGAAAAACCCTGACCGATCCCACCTATGAAAACGCTCTTTTGCTTCGCCCTCCTCGTTGCGCTCGTCGGCGCCGCCGAGCCGTCACCCCTCGATCAATCGGTCGGTCCGCTCCGTTTCGAGAAAACTCCGCTGCCCGCCGCGCTCCGCGCCCTGAGCCGCACCGGCCAGACGATGATCCATGCCGAACCCGGAGTCACCGGCGAGGTCACCGTCGAATTTGCCGGTGGCACCGTGCGCGCCGCGCTCACGTCCATCGTCGAGCCCGCCGGGCTTTTTTTCGAGGAAACGGCCTCGGGCATCGTCGTGCGTCAGCGCAAGACGGTGCTCTACGTCATCGATTATCCGCAGCTCACGCGCAGCGGCTCGGGCAGCGCGTCCATCACCCTCGGCGGCGCCACGGGAGGCAGCGGAGCAGGCTTCAATGGGAATCAGCCGGTCGGGTCGCAGCAGAACTCCGCGAATGGCAACACCGCGTCCGACGCGACGCAGGTGTCGATTTCCCAGGATAACCACAACACGTTCTGGACGACCTTCGAGCCAGAGCTGCGGGCCATGCTGAAGGACGGCGACAGTCTTGTCCTCAACCGTTTCAGCGGGGTCGCCCAGATTACGGCGCCGATCAAACGGCACGAGTCCATCCGCGCGTTCATCGAGTTGGTGACCCGTCGGATTACGCAACAGGTCGAGATCGAAGCGCGCTTGGTCGAGGTGACGCTGCGTGACGAACAGAAGCTTGGTGTCGATTGGGATCTCGCGGCGACGAGCGTGGGCGGTATGCGCGTGCAGGGTGCATCGCCCGTCGATGTCATCGGCCTCGGCGGCACGCTGCTCGGCGCGAATACCTTCGCCGCCACGCTGGGCTTCGGCCGCGCCAGCGCCGTCATCCAGGCACTCAAACAGCAGGGCGAAGTGAAGACGGTCGCGCAGCCGCGTCTGCGGGCGCTCAATAATCAGACGGCTTTCATCAAAGTGGGGGAGGACCGGCCGTTCTTCCGTCTGCAACAAACGACGACATTGCAGCAGCCGGGCGCGACGACGGCGTTCAACCAGACGCAGGAAAATTTCACCGTCTCGACGATCACCATCGGCACGATCCTCGCCGTCACGCCGCAGATCGACGGCAACAATATGATCACGCTCGATGTGTTGCCGGCCATCACCCGGCTGCAAGCCATCGTCACGAGTCCCGACGGCCGCCAAACGGCACCGGTCACGGAAGTGAAACAGGCTTCAACCATCGTGCGGCTCCGCGACGGCGAAACCGCAATCATCGGCGGTCTCATCTCCGAAGAGACGGGAGAATCCGTCCGCCGCATTCCTGTGCTCGGCCGAGTTCCGCTCCTTGGTGCCGCCTTTAGCAGCAAGGCGAATCTCCGCGCCCGCACTGAACTCGTGATCTTCCTCACGCCCCGGATCGTCCGCTGACCATGCTCGATTTTCTCCAGAATTTTCGCGGAAGGTCAGCTGCGACCACAGTGGTCGTTGAAAGCAACGGTGACCCGACGCGCACGTTCGACGCGATCCTGCGCGCCGCGGCCACCGAGGGCGCCAGCGACGTTCATTTCGAACCGAAAGAGGATGGGCTGGTCGTGCGCTTCCGGCTGGACGGCGAAATGCACGGGCATGTTCGGCTGCCCATCGCCCAGCGCGAGGCCCTCCTCGCGCGCGGCAAGATTTTCGGCGGAATGGACATCACGGAAAAACGCCTGCCGCAGGATGGGCGCGCCCTGCTGCGCGAGCGGGGCCGTCGGTTTCATCTGCGGCTGAGCACGCTGCCCACCGTCCACGGCGAAAGTCTGGTTATCCGGCTCCTCGACCAGACGATGCCATGTCAGGATTTTTCCCAACTCGGGCTCGCGCCGCCGCAGGCCGAGGCGCTGCACGCGGCGCTGGCCGGCCCAGCCGGCCTGGTCTATTTGACCGGACCGACCGGTTCGGGAAAAACCACGACCTTGCACGCGGCGCTCCACGCGCTCGATCACGAGGGGCGCGTCATCCACACGCTGGAAGATCCCGTGGAATACGAATTCCCCGGCATCCGGCAGACCGAAATCCGCGAAAAGATCGGGCTGACGTTCGCCGCGTCGCTCCGCGCGCTGCTGCGGCAGAATCCCGACATCTTGCTGGTCGGCGAAACGCGCGATGCCGAGACGGCGCAGCTCGCCATCCGCGCGGCGCTGACGGGGCATCTCGTCCTCTCGACCCTGCACACCAACGACGCGCTGGCGGCGATTCCCCGGCTACGCGATCTGGGCGTGGAGAGTTTTCTGCTGGCCGCGTCTCTGCGGCTCGTCGCCGCCCAGCGGCTCGTGCGCCGGCTCTGCGCCGTATGCAAGGAGCCCCACCCGGACAACGCGCGGCTGCGCGAGGCGCACCGGATGCCCGAGGCGCAGTTTTGCCGGCCCGTGGGCTGCCCCGCGTGCCGCGCGCGGGGGTTTCAAGGCCGTCTCGCGATCCACGAAGTGATCCCGGCCGCGAAGTTTCTGCCCTTGATCGCGGCGAATGCGCCGCTCGCCGACTTGGCCGCACTCCGCGACCGCGAAGGCGGCGCCACGCTCTGGCAGCACGGCCTCGCCGCCGCCGCGCAGGGGCTCACCACCATCGAACAGGTCGCTCGCGTTCTCTGATTTTTTTAACCGGGCCATCGGGCCCACAACCCAAGAACATATGAATAGAACCAAAAACCAACGTCTCCTCACGCAGGGCTACTCCCTGCTCGAACTCGTCCTCGTCCTCGCGATTGTCAGCGTGTTGGTCGGCCTGTTGTTGCCCAAGGGTTTCGACGCCCTGCGCAACGCGCGCATCCAGCAGGTCGCAAAAACCGTCGACACGCTCAAGACCGCGCTGACCGACTATCTCTCGATGGCCGGCGGCAACGGCAGTCTCACGCGCACGGAAGGCACCGGCATCCCGACCTCGGGCGCCGCCCTGACCGGGGCCACGGATCCTGCCAAAGGTAACGCCGCGCGGCTCGACACCGTGCTGCTGGCCACCGGCAAGATCGAGAAGCCGCTTGCCCTGCGCATGGGCACGCAGGCTTTCACGTCGACCGGCACCGGCAACGAAGTCGCGTGGAGCCAGGCCTCGCTCGGTTTCGTCATGACGCCGGACGCCGCGCCCCAGCGCAACTGGTCAACCGTCACGCGGGCCGAAGCGCGCACCGCCAATCCGGCGCTCGCCCCTTCGGCGGCGCTCGGGGCGAACTTCCGGCTGGATGGGACGACGAACCTCAATGCGAACTACGTCGTCGCGTATCTGGTGATTCCCGCGTGCCCCGCGAAGGACGCCTATGAACTGGCCCTCTTGATGAATGGCGCGCAGCTCGCGCCCGTCGAAGGCGCCGCGTCCGACACCGGGATCGTCGCCTATGCCGCCCCTGCCAACGGAGTCACCGACGTTTATGTTTATCTCACGTCCCTCTGAGCCGCGCACCGTGCTGCTGTGGGGCGACCGCTGGTGGTTCGCCGGCACCGGCGCGTCGTTCGGATTCTCCGACCTTGCGGACGCCGTCGAGGTGCTCGTCGCGCACTATGCGGATGAGCCGAAGCCCGTCCGACTCCGGCTGGTTTACCAGCCGGATGCGCTCGAGACGGTCGCGGTGGCGTGTCCGCAGGGCGACCGGGCGACGCTGGCCGCCGCCCTCGCCGGGGAATTCCCGGCGCTGACCAACCCCGCCTGCGCGTGGAGCCACGAACCCGTGCTGCCGATGGGCGGGGATTCTTCAACCCTGCTGCATTTCGAGACGCAGCCGGGCCTGAGAGGACTCGCCACCGGGCTCGCGCAACGCGGGCTGGCCGTCGACTCGGCGTGGCCGCTGGCGACTTTCCTGCACACGCTCGGCGAAGAGCGGAGCGAGTCGGCGGCCGTCACCGTGGTTGCGCTGCAAGCCCATCGCGCCGTCGCGTATCGTCATCCCGCCGACGGTGTTCGTTCGGCTCCGCGGTGGCACGGCGAATCCGTGGTCGCCGACGTGGGCGAATGGCTCGGCGAATTGCCGGCCCGCCATGCCGAGGACTCGGTGTTGCTCGTCTGCGCCGACGAGGCGACCGCCACCGCGCTCGGAGCCTTCACCGCGGTCGAACGCCGCCCCGGAGTGGAATCGATCACACTGTGCGAGGCGCTCGCCCAGCCGGTGGTGCTGCCCCGCTACCATCCGGCCCAACTCCTGCCGCGCCCGCCCGCGATCACCGCGCGGCGCGCGATGATCGCGGCGAGCGTTGCGTTCCTGCTCGCCGCCGGGTGGGCGGGGGCCGCCTATGCGCGCGATCGGTTCGCCGCGCGGCTGACGACGGAGAACCATCAGGCCCGACTGACGGCGCTGCGCGCCGAGGTCGCGCAGTGGCGTGAAAACGCCGCCGAAATTGCCGGGCTGCGCCGTTCGCTGGAGGGTGGGGCGGCCGGCCCGCCCTGCGGCGCCTTGCTGGAGAAAATCTCCACCACGCTCCCGGCCCAGGTCACGCTGACCTCGCTGCGCATCACGGGGCGGAGCGTGGCCCTCGAAGGCTGGGTCGCGCCGGGCGCGGGACGAAACGCGTTGGATGAATGGCGGACCCGGCTGGCGCCGCCGGGCGCACCGTGGACGGCGGAAACCAAACCGGGCGCGGCCGGCGCATTCAGCCTGACGGGAGGATTCCGGCCGTGACCAACCCGCCTTCGATCTCCCGTCGCGTCTGGGTCGCCTTCGGTGCCAGTGTCGTCCTGTTCGGCATCGTGTGGTGGATTGCCCACTACAGACCGCCCGAGCCACCCATCAGGGCGGCGGAATTCGCCGCGTTGAACAGCGAACGCGCGCGACTTCAGGGCAACGATGACCGCGTGCGCGATCGTCTCCGCGAGCAACAGCGGGGGCTCACCCGGATCGCATGGACGCCGGCCACGCTGGCCGCCTTGCAGCAACGGCAGGGTGCAGGCTGGCGTTGGACGTGGGAGCCGGGCGATCCGCCCAATCGCGTCACGCTTCAGCGGGTCGCACCCCGGATCGAGGAATGGCCGGCTTACCAAGCCCTCATTGCCGAGTTGGTTGGGCAACCGGGGGTGATCATCGAATCCGTCGAAATCCTCGCCGACGGGGTGGCCCGGGACCGGCGATTTACGCGGGTCGCGATCGGTCTCCGATTCATCGTGCCGGTCGCACCGTCTCGCGACGGACAGCGGGCCGCCCCGAGCCGCGGCCCGCCGACCGTCGCCCCGGCGGAGGGTCCGGCCATGCCCCGGAAAGTCGGGGCCTCCACTTCGCACCGCCGCCCGTCCGCCTTCGCCGAGCCTCCGGCTCCCGGGACGGCCGGCGCTTCGTTCCGGTCCCGACCCTCCGGGGTTCAGGGCCGTTCACGTCATCCACAAAAACCCAACCCAGAAAACCTATGATCACCCTGACCCTGCAACTGCCCGAGACCGTCTATGCCGAATTCGCCTCGGCGGCCGACCAATTGAACGGCCGGTTCACCGGCGCGAATCCGAAGATCGAGCCCAAGAGCCTCATGGCGTTCGCGCTTGCGCGGCACGAGTCCGCCGACATTTGCGGACAATTCGACCTCGCCTTGCGCCTCGTGCAAGGCCCGACCGAGCCGCCGTTCAACCCCGTGCTCACCGAACCCTTCGGGCGGAACTCCCGCCCGGTGCCGATACCGCCCGCACATCAAGAGGCGGCCTAAACCCACACGCATATGGCCATCGACCAAAAAGAAAAAACCGACACATCGAAACTGAAACCGCTCGTCTTCCGGGATAACCCCGAAGTGAAGAAGAAGATCGAGGCGCACAAGCAAGCGAACCCCGACGACGTCGTGTATTACACCCGGCTCGTAAAGGAAAACCCCGAACGCGCGATCGAGACGTTTCTCTATCGCGACCAGCAGAAACACGAAAACGAGATGCGGCTCATCCAGAAGCAGCTCCCGCAGGCGCGCGCGTTTTACAACGAGCAGACCGTGGAGGCGAAGGCGCGCATCGACCGCGACCTGGAGGGCGTGAATCCTTACCTCAAGGACAAGGCGTTCGTGAACGCCGCACTCCGCGAAAAGGACCGGCAGACCCGGAAGGAATTCGCGAGCCCGACGAACACACCCGCGACTCCGCCTCCGGCCGCCGCCAGAGTCGCGGCCTAAACCGATGCCCGTCGCCCCGTCCACCCGGTCGCACCTCGACGACCACCTCGGCCAGGCGGAGTTCGCGCTGAAAGTGAGCGCGAACTTCGATTGCCTCAAAGGCACGCCCGCGCACGAAGCCGTGCGTGCGGCGCTGGCCCGGGTGGCGGAGGCGCGGAGCTGGGTGCGGGAGCGGCTGGCGGTCGAGTCGCCAGCACCGATGAAACCGTATCAGGCTCCGCTCGGGCAGGGGCTGCCGCTGACCCGCCAGCAACGGCAGGGGTATCGCTGGCCATGAGCGCGCGAGCCTTGGGCGTCATCGTTACCGGCGGACGACATTACGCGGTGAGCGTCGCGGACTTTGCCTTTTTGGAACGAACTATGCGGAAGATCGGCGTGAAGCAGATTCACACCGATGGTCGCGACGGGGTGGCCGCGCAGGTGGAAGCCTGGGCGCAACCGCGCGGCGTGCCGGTAGGGCGTGTCACGGCGAACGGGATGCACGACGGTCCCGCCACTCCGACGGAACGCAACACGACGCTGGTCGAACTCGCGCGCACGGTCGTCGCGTTTCCCGGTGACGCCGCGACCGAGGACCTGCTCGCGAAAGCGCGGAAGCGCCGACTGCGAATTGTGGAAAGCCCGGGCCGGCAGATGGCCCAGCGGCCGACGATGGATCGGTCGCTTCTCACCTTGCAACGCGGGCCGCGCCAGCGGCCCGGAATTTCACCCTAACCTTATGAACTCTCCCTCCACTCCACGCATCATTCGCTCGGAAGACGCCGATGCGGTGACGCAATTACAGGCCAAAATCGTGTTGGCCGAAAAACTACAGGCGACCATGAAGTCCGCGAATCTGATTGTTCGCCATCGGCGGTTGTCCGACGACGAAAAGGTCGCGCAGCTTGTCGCCGACTGCGGCCTGCGGGAACCGAGCGCCCGCGAACTGCTCAAGCCCGACTTCGCGGGACGGTTCGGTTTCCCCAATTACCAACTCACGAACAACGGCGCCAACATTCGGCGGATGGAGCAACGGCTGAAAGGGCTGGCCAGCGAGGGCGGGCGCGGGTCGGTGACGATGGCATTTTCCGGCGGGCGGGTGGAAGACAGCGCGGAGGAGTGTCGCGTGCGGATCTACCACGAGGCGAAACCGCCGGCCGAAACCATCGCGAAGCTGCGGACCTTTGGGTTTCATTGGACGCCTTCCCAAGGGTGCTGGCAGCGACTGCGCAATAACTCGGCGCGCTATGCGGCGACGCAGATTACGGGGGTGCGCTGGCCGGAAGTGGTGTCGGTGACGCCGGTCGGACCGAGTGTCGCGACGCTCAACACCGCGTCGGCGACGCAGGGGATTCGAACCGGAGTCGCCGCATGACGGCCGCGAGCACAGTCGCGCTAGACACACTGCGGCGGATGGCCCGTGGTCACGCGGGCGCGTCCTCGGGCGAAATCGCCGCGTGGGAAATCCTTCGGAACTTGCAGCAGGGAACGCCGGTGGACTTCGCGGGGAACTTCGTGCGCCTAGATAGCTGCGGAAAACGGGCGGTGGTTCAATTGCTCCTCGACCTCACGACGGGCGGCAAGGGCTTGAGCGAACGAAGACCGTGATAACACCGGAAGAAATCCAATATCCTGAGTTTACTCGGAAGAAAGGCTCTCAAGTTGAGGGCGAGGCCTCCGAGGCAGGAAAAGTTTTTTCTGAGAACCACGCGACCGACCAACTTCCTCTTGCGGGTGGCGCGGGACAGGTAACGGTTGGTAAAGTTGAGACGTTGCCTAGTATTACTTTTTCTAGGTATGCACTTGATTCCCCTAGCGGTCGAAAGCAGCTGACGTGACCGCCTGAAACGGAGCCGGAGCTGGTGTTAGTCTGGGCAACCTGAAAGGACCCTAGACAATGAAAGGCAAACGCCACACGACCGAAGAGAAGATCCGCATTTTGCGGGACGCCGACGGCGGCAAGAACA
>JBBRLB010000148.1:0-13840 GCA_038231575.1 Opitutales bacterium
AGGTGGCCGATCCGCTCGGGTCTGCGATCAAGGATTACGCGAGTAATTATCGCGCTCGAGTGGGGAGCTACACGAAGGCGTTTCCGAGCGCGCATCTGACCTACGACCTCACCTCTAACGTCAAGGCGCACGTGAGTTGGTCCCAGAGCTTTGCGCGTCCCGCCTTTTCGAACCTGCTACCGTCGGAGTCTTTTAACGATACCGCGCAGACCCTGACGATCAACAATCAGTCGCTCAAGCCGCAGCTCGCGACGAACTGGGATGCGACGCTCGAATATTATTTCGAGCCGGTTGGCCAGCTCTCGGCCGGCTGGTTCCAAAAGACGATCAAAGACTTCATCGTGAGCGGCACCATGTCCGGCACGGTTCCGACCGGCGCGAACAATGGTTACAACGGCGACTTTGGCGGCTACACGATTCTCACCTCGTCCAACGCTGGCACCGCCTATGTGCAAGGCTGGGAACTAACCTATCAGCAGCAGTTCACCTCCTTGCCCGGATTGCTGAAAACCCTGGCCCTCTCCGCCAATTACACGGCGATCACCACCCACGGCGACTTTGGCGGAAGCTCGGCTCTGACTGGAGACCAGGTCGTCGGCTTTATCCCGCGCACCGCCAATCTGAGCCTCTCCTGGCGCTACCGAAGGTTTAGCACCCGGCTACTGTGGAACTACCAGAGCGACTACATTCGCGCCTACACCGCGGCAACCCCGGGCCGCAATCAATACTACCTCGCGCGCAAGGTCATTAACCTCGGATTCAATTACGAACTGCGCCGCGGTCTCGGCCTGTTTTCCGATGTGTCCAACCTGACCAACGAGCCGCAGACCTACTATCGTGGCGTTCGCGATCAAATGGAACGAACGCTCATTGGCGGCACGACGATTACCATCGGCTTGGAGGGTAAGTTCTAATCCCGCATTTTACACCATGCCGCTATCGCACGCCGAACTGCTGAAGCTGTCGCGTTGGAACACCCCGACGATCGCCAACGCGATCGAACAGGTGAGCCACGCGGATCCGCTCACGCTTTCCAACCTCGAGGAGGCGCGCGACTTCATGCCTGAGATGGGGCCGATGGTCGGATATGCGATGACCGTGCTCATGTCCGGCGGCGATCCGAGGCCAAAGCGGGAGCAGCCGGAAAACTTCCAGCGCTACCGCGAGTATCTCGCGTCGCATCCCGGCCCTAAAATCGTCGTCGTGCAGGACGCGGACAAACCGCGCTGCTACGGCGCGTTTTGGGGTGAGGTCGGCGCCAATCACGTGCGGGCCCTCGGTTGCGTCGGCACGATCACTGATGGGGCCGTGCGCGACCTCGCGGAAATGAAGAGCGCCGGCTTCAAGGCGATCGCGCGCCGGCTCGCCGTCAGCCACGCGCATACGTGGCCCCTGCGCTGGGGTGGGGAGGTCGAGGTCTTCGGCACACGAGTCCGGCCCGGCGATCTCGTGCACGCTGACGTGCATGGCTTCACGATTATCCCGCGCGACGCGCAGCCGCGCCTGCTCGAGGCGGCGCGTTTCATGGATGACAACGAGTGCGACGCCTTGATTCCCGTGAGCCGCGGTGCCGCGGGTCGCACGATGAAAGAAATTCTCGCGGCGATGAAACGCGGGGACGCACGGTTCGGTGCCGCCGCCCGCAAAAAATTTGGCCGAGCCACTGAACGGAAATCTCTAAAATGAAAACTCCACTGTTCGCTTCGCTGGCGCTGCTCGCTGCAATCCCGCTCTCCGCTGCCGACGCGCCCGGTTTCGGTGCCGTGCCGACGCGCATTCCCTATAATAATCCAGGGCTGCGCACCGACGTGGGTGTCGGCCTGTGGGGCTGGCCGCTGCCGATGGATTACAACCACGACGGCCTGCTCGACATGGTGCTCGTTTGCTCGGGCAAGCCCTACAACGGCGTTTTCTTCTATGAAAATACCGGTCAGATCGACCCGGAAAGTGGGTTGCCGTTGATGAAACCCGCCGTGCGGCTCGGCAAAGGAATCGATTCGGCGCAGCTCTCGATTGTCAACGGCAAGCCCGTGGTCACCACGGCCGGCGCGGTCTATCCGGATTTTCTCAAGTCCGCGCTGGAGGTCCCACAAAAACTCGGCGCGCCGACGGTGCAGGAAATCTTCGGTTCCTCGGATGCTTCGCTCACGAAACCGGGCATCACAGGCATTCGTTCGAGCCAGTGGAAATATGTCGACTACGACGGTGACGGAAAAACCGATCTGGTCGTCGGCATTGATTACTGGGGCGACTACAATTGGGGCAAAGCGAACAGCGGCGGCACCGAACCGACCTACGACGAGAAGGGCCAGTGGAAATACGGTCCGCTGCGCGGCTATGTTTATTTACTCAAGAACTCGGGCACGAACGATGCTCCGGCCTACGCGAAGCCGGTGCAACTCACCGCGGGTGGCGCGCCCATCGACGTCTACGGCCGGCCGTCACCGTGCTTCGGCGATTTTCGGGGCACGGGTAAACTCGATCTCATCTGTGGCGAGTTCATCGACGGGTTTACGTATTTCGAAAACGTCGGCACGCGCACGGAGCCGCGCTACGCGAAAGGCCGCAAACTGACGAACGCCGGCGTCCCAATCACGATGGATCTCTGCATGATCTCGCCAGTGGAGTGTGACTTTAATGGCGACGGCAAACTCGATCTCGTCGTCGCGCAGGAAGATGGACGGGTGGCGTTGTTGGAGAACACCGGCGCGGTCGTCGATGGCATGCCGCAGTTTCTGCCGCCGCGTTTCTTTCGCCAGGAAGCCGATGAAGTGAAGTTCGGCGCGCTCTCTGCACCCGCCGCCTGCGACCTCGATGGCGACGGCAAGGAAGACCTCGTGGTCGCGAACAGCGCGGGCTACATCGGTTTCATTAAAAATCTCGGCGGCACGCCGCCGCGTTGGGCGGCGCCCGTCTATCTCGCAGCGGGCGGTCAGCCGATTCACATCCAAGCTGGCTACAACGGTGACTGCCAAGGCCCGAGCGAAGTGAAGTGGGGCTACATCGACGTGGCCACCGGCGATTGGGACATGGACGGCCTGCCCGACCTCATGTGCAGCGACGTGTGGGGCAAAGTTTACTGGTATCGCAATATCGGCACGCGCACCGCGCCGCGGTTCGCCGCCTCCGCTCCGATTGAGGTCGAATGGAAAGGCCCGACGCCGAAGCCCGCGTGGAATTGGTGGAATCCCGCTGGCAAGGAACTCGTCATCGAGTGGCGTTGCACGCCGTATGTCATCGATTGGAATGGCGACGGCCTGCCCGATCTCGTGACGCTGGATCACGAGGGTTATCTCGTGCTGTTTGAGCGGAAAAAAACCGCGGATGGAAAACTGCAACTGCTGCCCGGCCAGCGCGTGTTCTGGGCCGAAGATATTTCAGCCTACGATTCAGCGGGTCGGCCGCTCGGCAAACCCGAGTCGGGCTTGCTGCATCTCAATGCGAGTCTCGCCGGTAGGAGCGGTCGCCGCACCTTGTGCTTCAACGATTGGGACGGCGACGGTGTGCTCGATCTGTTTGTGAACAGTGTGCCGAACATTAACTATTTCCGTGGACTCGGTCGCGACGCGCAGGGTCGCTGGCGCTTCAAGGACATGGGGCCGGTGCACTCGCTCGTGCTCGCAGGCCATTCGACGGCGCCGGCGATCGTGCATTGGTCGGGCCGGGCGCAGGGCGATCTACTCTTCGGCACCGAGGACGGTTACCTCTACTTCGTGCCTCATCCGAAAAACGCCCCGCTTACGCTCAGCGGCAACTGACCCTCTCATACGCTTTGCCTGCCCATTTCTGATCGGCCTGCCGTTCGCCGCGCCGCCGAAGCCGAGCTGCCGCGCCCAGCCTGGAATCAATCCGCAGTTTGTTTCCGACGTGGGCGGGGCCGAAGAGAAGCGATCAAATTTTTCAGGGGCGGGGGAAGTTTTCGCTTGTAACTAAAACGATTTAGCAATTTGTCCCATTTGTTCACCTTTAGCCCGTCCCGTGCAGCCCTGACCGCCCGCGCGGATCTTCCTAACCCACCCCTATGTCTATGAACCTTCGTCATCCCTGTGTTTCCGTCTCGCGATTGTTTGCGCGCGCCGGATTTACCCTGATTCTCGCGGTGGCCACCACCGGCGCCGCTTTTGGTGCGATTTTGAGTGGCAACGTCAATAACGCCGCCACGGGCAATCTGCTGGGCGGTGCCCGCGTGGAAATCCCCGCGCTTAAAGTCGTCGCGCTCGCCGACCATACCGGGCGCTTTGTCTTCAATGACATCCCGGCGGGCTCCTACGAGGTCGTCGCCACCTATCTCGGCCTCGACGAGTCGCGGTCGACGGTGAATGTCGGGGCGGACCAGCGCGCGACGCTGAACTTCGAACTCACGGCCGGCATCTACAAGCTTCAGGAGTTCAAGGTCACCGGTGAACGCGAGGGCAATGCCGCCGCGATCACGGCCCAGCGCAACGCGGGGAACGTGAAGAACGTCGTCTCCATGGATTCGTTCGGCAGTCTACCCAACATGAGCGCAGGTGAACTGGCTATCCGCCTGCCCGGGGTGGCAGGCAATCTCGACGACGAGGGCAACGTCACCGGGCTTACGGTGCGCGGCATGGGCCCCACGCTCAATCGCGTGACGGTCGACGGCGGCCTGATCTCCAACTCGGCCGGCATGAACCGGCAGTTCCAGACGCACAGCCTGACCGGTGCCATGTTCGAGCAACTGGAAGTGATCAAGGGCCACACGCCCGACCAGAGCGCCGACTCGCTGGGTGGGACGATCAATCTCAAGACGCGTTCGCCGCTGAGCATGAGAGAAAAGCGCCGCGTGACCTACAACCTAGCCGGCCGGTGGGCGCCGTCTTTTTCCCAGCAAATTCCGCTGCGGGAAGATCACCCGTTTCATCCGCTGTTCAACGTGGCCTACCAGGAAGTTTTTGGCGTCCTCGGCGGCGAGCGGAACCTCGGGGTCGCGGTGAACATGTTCTACAGCGAAAATGTCACCGGCTGGTTTCGCACGATTCGCGATTACGAGAACACGACGGCACAACCCGCGTATGTGTGGGACTATCGCACGCAGGACGGGTTCAACAATCGCAAGCAGGCCAGCGTGAATGTGAAGACGGAATTCCGCTATTCGCCGACCACGAAGTTTACGCTCAACACCATCTACAACGACGCGAACGAGCCCTACAATCGCCTCTACGAGACGCGTGCCTTCACGAACCAGACCGCGCCGAACGCGACGACCTCGGGCGTGATTCCCGGCTACACCAATCGCGTCACGTCCGTCCGTCCGGTCGCGACCTCCGTCATCGATGTGACCGAGACCATGCAGAGCTTTTTCAACCGGACGCGCCAGATCGACCTCGGGGCCGAGCACGACTTCGGCGCACTGAAGATTGACTGGGATACGAACTACAGCCGCACGCACAGCAATCTCGGCGTGGCCAATGGCGGCACACTGACCAACCGCATCTCCGGGATCGGCTGGATTCTCGATCGCACGAAATCCGACTTGTATCCGCAGTTTACCCAAACCGCGGGGCCGGACATTTCAATTGCGGCGAACTACCGGCCCAACGGCACGCTGAACGCGCGCGATGACAACCGCTACATCGAAATCCGCAATGCTCGCGCGAATTTCAAATACGATCTGCCCACCCAATTCTCACTTTCGCTCAAGAGCGGGTTCGACTGGCGCTCCCAACTGGCCCGCAACGACACGCTGGCCCGGCGCTGGAACTATGTCGGCACCACCGCGCTCCCCGCCGATCCGTCGCTGGTGATGTGGGACGCGAAAAAGACCGGCCGCAAAATCCCGCAATGGGAAACCGCAGCTTTTATCAAAGGTGAGGTCTTGACCACGCCTTCGCTCTGGAACGAGGACCTTTACTACCATGAGTCCCAGCAATACTCCGCGACGAAGCAGGTGATCGAGACCGTCACAGCCGGTTACGCGATGGCGCAGGGCAAGGTAGGTCGCTTCGGATTCCTGACCGGGGTCCGCACCGAGAAGACGGAGGACGTTTCGTGGGGCTGGGTGAAGGCGCACGCGGGTAGCACCGCCGCCCAGCAAGTCGCCGATCCCGTGGGCTCAGCCGCCCGCGACTATGCCGGGACCAAGCGTGATATCGCCGGCAGCTACACCAAATCGTTTCCGAGCGCGCACCTCAGCTATGACGTCACCCCCAACGTCAAGGCCCGCCTCAGTTGGTCGACCAGCTTTGGCCGCCCGCCGCTGACGAATCTGACCCCGGGTGAATCGTTCAATGACACGACCAAGGAACTCACGATCGCCAACCCGAGCCTCAAGCCCCAAACGGCGACGAATTGGGACGCGACCCTTGACTACTATTTCGAACCGGTGGGCAACTTTTCGGTCGGTTGGTTTCGCAAGGAAATCAAGGACTACATCGTGAGCGGAATTCTCAACGGCACGGTGGCCACGGGCTCGACCAATGGCTATGGTGGCGAATATGGCGGTTACTCGCTTTTGACCACGGCCAACGCCGGCACCGCTTTCGTGCAGGGGCTGGAGTTGAGCTATCAGCAGCAACTCACCTTTTTGCCCGGCTTGCTGAAGGGACTCGGGTTCTCGGCTAATTATACGACGCTCGTCACGCATGGGGATTTCGGCGGCACCAGCCAGTTGTCCTCGGGCCAGGTGGCCAACTTCATTCCCCAAACCGCCAATGTCAGTCTCTCCTGGCGCTACCGCAGTTTCAGCACCCATGTGCTCGTCAACTACACGAGCGACTACATCACCACCTACACGGCCGCCACGGTTGGGCGTAATTTGTATAAGTTCGCCCGCACCACCACCAATCTGGGCTTTGCCTACGAAGTGCGGCCCTCCGTGAGCCTAACCCTCGATGTCTCGAATCTTACGAACGAGCCTCAGGCGCAATATCGCGGAGTCCGCGATCAAATGGAGCGCACCGTGATTTCTGGCACGACCATTACGTTCGGCATCGGCGGTCGCTTCTAACGTGAACGCGTGGTCGCGGAGCGAATATCGGTCGACCATGGTATTCGCTCCGCCGGCGCGTGTCTCGCAAACCGATTAGTCCGATGAGCAAACCCACTCCATGCCAGGCCTTCGCCGCTTGGATTTGGCTGCCGGGCCTGATCATGTCGCTGGGCTGGGGTCTACGTGGATTCATCGGCGGTGGCCCGCTCGGGGCGATGATTCCGGGGGCGCTCGTCACGCTAGCGATCTGTTTTTTATTGGATGAAACTTGGCTTCGCGCCGGTCAGGCCGCGGCCTTTGGCGCCGTGGGCATCGGGTTGGGCGGGCAGGAGACTTACGGGCAGACGGCGCAGTTCCTCGTGCGGCCGGAAATGCTCCCGTGGGCGCTGGCCGGCTTGGGCGTAAAGGGCGCGGTCTGGGGCCTGGCGGGTGGCGCCTGCGTGGGAGTGGGGCTCACCGTGCGGCGCGCAGGTCGACGCATCGTTCTGGGGGCGCTGGGCCTGTTGCTGCTCGGCACGTTTCTCGGCTGGAAATTTATCGACGAGCCCAAGCTGCTCTATTTTTCGAACCGCCTGGATCGACCGCGCGCGGAATTGTGGGCGGGGCTGCTGACGGGCGGCGTCTTTTTTCTCGGGGCGCTGGCGTGGGCCGGAGTCGCGCGGCTGCCCGCGCGCTTCGCGCTGGCCGGCGCGCTTGGTGCCGGGATCGGTTTTCCATTGGGCGGCGCGCTCTCGCTCGCCGGACGGCTGCTGCCGCTCGACAAGGCCTCCTATCCGGGTTGGAAGGTGATGGAATTTGTCTTCGGCCTTTGTTTCGGCGCCGCTCTCGGAGCGTGCGCATATTGGAATCGGCGCCGACTGGCCGACACGGCGGTCGACGCTTCCGACGAATTGGCGGTGAAGCGCCCGGGTCCAATTCCATCGGTCGTGCTGGCGCTGCTGGCGGCGGGTGTCCTCTGGGCCGCCCTGCGGTTGCCGATCCGTTTTGATTACACGGTGGCGGGCGTGGGGCTGTTGGCCTGGGTGCTACATTCCGAGCGCTCCGCCTGGCAGATCGCGGTGACGATAACCGTGGGAGCGTTCACGCTCTACAACGTCGAATTCTTTCAGCAACGCTTCCCCGCTTGGGCACTGTTGGGTTGGACCGTGCTCGCCGGAACAGTTTGGGCGACCAGCCAAATGCTCGACCGATGGCAGGAGAACCCGGCGCGGCTGGTTCGACGAGTGACGCTCTTGTTGATGTGGGTGGCGGTGGGCGCGTCCTATTGGCGCACGCTGTTGCTCGAGCGGATCGACACGGCGCAGACCATTGTGGAACTGCTGTTCACTTCGCTCGCCGTCGCCGTGACGGTGCTCGTCGTGAAGTTGAGGCCGCCCATTGTGGAAACGCCTTCACTCTCTGAGCGAGTTTCTCGCCCAAGCCCTTTGCCGATTACCCCATGAAAACTGCGCTCCGTTTCGTGTGTCTTGTCTCCCTCGTCCTCTCGCTCCGCGCGGCGGAGTTGCCCGCGACGCTGCCGCGGCTGGCGTATAACAATCCCGGTCTCCTCACCGATCTCGGCGTCGGGTTGTGGGCCTGGCCCCTGCCGATGGACTACAACGGCGATGGCCTCATGGACCTCGTCGTCGTCTGCACCGACAAGCCGACCAATGGCACGTGGTATTTCGAAAATAGCGGCCAGATCGATCCGCAGACGGAGCTCCCGATTTTCAAACCGGCCGTGCTCATTGGAAAGTCCGCGCCGTCAGTCGGTATCTCCTACGTCACCGGCCGGCCCATCGTCACCGCCACGGCCTCCGTGAAAGCCGGGGAGATCTTCGATTTCCGCGGCCACACCTTTCCGGATTTCCTGAAATCGCAATTCGATCGGCCGGTAAAAATGGCGGTGCCGGGTCGAATCCATACGCAGGCCGGCAGCATCCGGCAGAATCAATGGCAGTTCGTCGACTACGACGGCGACGGCGCGCTCGACGTCACCGTCGGTATCGATTTCTGGGGTGACTTCGGACCGCTGTCCGGTGGCGAGGGGGCGTTCAATGCGCAGGGCGAGTGGACGCGCGGCAAGCTGCGAGGCTACGTTTACTTGCTCCGCAATACCGGCACGACCGCGCAACCGACTTACGCCGCACCCCAGCGCGTGCAGGCCGGCGGCAAGGACGTCGATCCATACGGCATGCCGTCGCCGATGTGGGGCGACTTCCGCGGCACCGGTAAACTCGATCTGATCTGCGGTGAGTTTCGCGACGGCTTCACGTTCTACGAAAACACGGGCACGCGCACCAAGCCGGCCTACGCGGCGGGGCGCGAACTTTCGCTCGGCGGCGTGCGCCTGCACATGGATCTTTGCATGATCACGCCCACTGCCGTCGATTTTAACGGCGACGGTTTTCTCGACATCGTCTGCGGCGATGAGGATGGGCGCGTGGCCATCCTTCAAAATACCGGCAAGACCGTCGACGGCATGCCGCAATTTCTGCGGCCGCGGTATTTCCGCCAGATGGCGCAGGACGTAAAATTCGGCGCGCTGTCCACGCCCTACGCTTTCGATTGGGATGGCGACGGGCTGGAAGATTTGATCACCGGCGACAGCGCCGGCTACGTGGGGTTCATCAAGAATCTCGGTGGCACGCCGACGCGTTGGGCGGCTCCGCTCTACCTCGGCGCCGGTGGAAAACTCATCCGGGAGCAAGCCGGCCCCAACGGCTCCGTGCAGGGTCCGGCCGAGGCGAAGTGGGGTTACTCGATCCTCAGCGTCGCCGATTGGGATGGCGACGGTTTGCCCGACCTCATGACCAATGGAATCTGGGGAAAGATTGTTTGGTATAAAAATATCGGCACGCGCACCGCGCCGCGCCTCGCCGCCGGCCAATCCGTAAAGCTCGCACTGCCCGCCGGCGCGCCGACCCCCACGCTGGCCGGGAACTGGTGGAAACCGTCGCCCGGCGAACTCGTCACCCAGTGGCGCACGACGCCGCAGATGATCGATTGGAACGGTGACGGCTTGATGGATCTCGTGATGTCCGATCCGGACGGTTACCTCGCACTCTATGAACGGAAACGTGCCGCCGATGGCACGCTCTCGCTCACGCCGGGCCAGCGCGTTTTCTGGAGCGAAGGCGCGAGCGCCTTTGACAGCAACGGCAAGGCTCAGAACGAGAAATCCGGGCTCCTGCAGCTCAGCAACGGCGTCTTCGGCCGACGGGGTCGACGCACGTTCTGCATCGGCGATTGGGACGGCGATGGGAAGCTCGACATTCTGATGAACAGTAATCCCAACGTGAATTTTTTCCGCGGCCTCGGCAAAAACGCCGCCGGTCAATGGGCGTTTCGCGACGAGGGTCCCTTGAGCCAGCACGTGCTCACCGGTCACGCCACGAAACCGACGCTCCTGCACACCGCCGGCGTTCCCGGAGCCACGCTCCTCATCGGGGCGGAGAATGGTTTCATCTATCAATTGCCCAACCCGCGCGCCAAATGAGTTGGATTGGGACCAGTCTGCAGATGCGAGCCAACGCGCGCGGCGTTGAATCGCCGCAGCGTGCCCGAGGGCAGCGCCTGCCGTCGCGGTGGTTGGTTCGCGGTCTGTTGACCTCGGTAATTCTGTCGCTGGTCGCTCGGGCGAGCGCGGCTGAGTCCGCCGATCGCCCCAATCTTGCCAGCCGCTACGACTTGGTCGTCTACGGGTCGACCCCGGGCGGAATCGCGTGCGCGGTGCGCGCGGCGCGGGAAGGTTTGCAGGTATTGTTAGTCACCCACGCCGATCACGTCGGAGGGATTCTCAGCAACGGGCTGAGCACGATGGACACGCTTTACAACGGTTCGCGGGCGCCGATCTACGACGAGTTTCGCCAGGCGATCTACGACCACTATCGCACGACCTACGGCGAGAACTCCGCGCAATACCAGATCACGCTGCCCGGCCAGGCGAAGACCAAATTCGAAGCGCACGTCGTCGAGGAAATTTTCGAGACGATGCTGAAGCATCAGCCGCGCATCACGCTCGTGCGGGCCTATTTTCCGGTCGCGGCCCGGCGGCAGCAACAAACGCTGCAAACGGTGACCTTTCGCGCGATGCGCGGTGCGGCCACCTTCGACGTGGCGGGCGCCATTTTCGCGGACTGCTCCTATGAGGGCGATTTGCTCGCGGTGACGAAGGTGCCTTATCGGTGGGGCCGCGAGGCGCGGGCCGAGTTCAACGAAGAACACGCCGGGCGAATCTTCGTGCGTCGAACCGAGTGGCCGCCGCGCAATGTCGATCCTGCCTACCTCAAGGATTACTGGAAGCTGAACCTCTTTCACTACGAACGCTGGTATGAAATCATCCGACCCGAGAGCACTGGCGCGGCGGATCAATCGGTGCAGGCTTTCAATTTGCGCACCTTGCTGACGCGCGACCCGGCCAATCGGGTCGCGGTCACCCAACCCGAGGGCTACGATCGCGAAGAGATCGTCCGGCGGTTGAAGCACGACATCAACTGGAGCGGCAACGTGCCCAAGCCGAATCAGCCCAACGAAAAAACCTATTTGAATTTGCCCGAGCTCGTCGGGGTGCAGCACGCCTACGTCGAGGGGGATTGGGACGCTCGCCGTCGGGTGACCGCCGAGCACCGGCGGCTGGTTCTCAGCCTGATCTATTTTCAACAGCACGATGAGTCGGTGCCCGAAGCGATTCGGCGCGGTTGGAGCGAATGGGGGCTGCCCCGCGATGAGTTCGCCGCCAATGGGCACGTGCCCTACGAGATCTACGTGCGCGAGGGGCGCCGGCTGGACGGACGGTTTCGTTTTACGGAAAACGATGCGCGCCTCGCGACCGGACTGAAGCGCGCTCCCGTCCATGGGGACGCGATTAGCATCACCGAATGGTTTCTCGATTCGCATGCCTGCACGCCCGAGGAGTTGCCGGGCAGTTTGTGGGAAGGGGAGCTCCTGTTGAATAACATCACGTTCCCCGGTCAGATTCCGTTTCGCGCGATTCTGCCGCAGGGCGTCGACAATTTGCTCGTGCCGGTTTGCGCTTCATCGTCGCACATCGGGTGGGGCGCCATTCGGCTTGAGCCCACGTGGATGAGCCTGGCGGAGGCGGCGGCGGTCGCGGCGGTCATCGCGCTCCGCGAACACAAGGTGCCGGCCGACATCAATCCGGATGAACTGGTGCGAGCCCTAGCGGAGCGGAAGGTCTTGCTCGCGTTTTTCAACGACATCGAGGGCAAGCAGGGCGAGCCCTGGTATGCTGCGGTGCAGTATTTTGGCACGCAGGGTTTTTTTGCGAATTATGATGCCCGCGTCAATGAGCCACTGGGCCAGCCGCTGGCGGACGCGTGGCTGCGCGCCACCTTGGAGCTGGCGCGAGGCGTGAACATCGATCGCACCGAGCGGGCCCGCCAAATCCTGGCGGCCGAATCCCGCGGTGGAGAACCGGTGAAGGCGGATTTCTTTCAACGCGGGCTCGCGGAACTCACGGGCACTGCTTCGACGCCGTCGGCCTTCGCGACCTTGGCCAAAGCGCTGGCGCTCGATCCTTCGGCGTCGCTCTCGCGTGGCTCTGCCTGCCGCTTGCTGCTGGCGGTGCTGGCTGGACCGAGCCCGTCGAGCGTGTCTGCGACCAAGCTTCCTGAGAAGGTCTCTCTTCCCCAATGAAAAATTCCCGCGTGAAATTCCCGCTGATCCTATCCGGCACGTTCTGCCTTATCGCCGTCGTTTTCGGTGCTGGGCTCAATGCCGCCGAGCAGCCGGCCGTGGTCCGATCCGAATTCCTCAACGAGCACGCGCCGTATCCCGAGTGTCACGCGTCGACGATCGTGGAGACGACTTCGCATACGCTCGTCGCCGCGTGGTTCGGTGGCACGAAGGAGCGGAATCCCGACGTCGGCATTTGGGTCACGCGGCAGGAAAAAGGCCGCTGGCTCCCTGCCGTCGAAGTCGCGAATGGCGTGCAGCCGACCGGCCCGCGCTTGCCCACGTGGAATCCCGTTTTGTTTCAGCCGCGCGGCGGCCCACTCACACTCTTCTACAAGGTCGGCCCCTCGCCGTCGACGTGGTGGGGCATGGTGATGACTTCGACCGACGGCGGGAAAAACTGGGGCGCGCCGCGGCGTCTGCCGGAAGGAATTTTCGGGCCCATCAAGAACAAGCCGGTGCAACTCACCGACGGCACGATTCTCTCGCCGACCAGCGACGAGTCGCCGGACAAGGCGAACCTCTGGCGCGTTTATTTCGAGCGCAGCACCGACAACGGCCAGACGTGGACGCGCACGCCGTTCCTCAACGACGGGGCTGCGATTGGGGCGATTCAACCGAGCGTTCTCTTCCTCGGCGGCGATCGACTTCAGGCCGTTGGTCGGACGAGGCAGGGCAAGGTGTTCAGCGTTTCCTCGCCGGATGCAGGCCGCACCTGGGGTCAGATGACTCTGACCGAGCTGCCGAACCCGAACTCCGGCACCGATGCGCTCACGCTCACCGACGGGCAGCAACTGCTCGTTTACAACCACTCGGCCGGCCCGCCGGAAAACCCCTCCAAGGGTAAACGCTATCCGCTCGACGTCGCACTCTCGACTGACGGCGCGAGCTGGCGCCACGTCCTCACGCTCGAGTCCGAGCCGGTCAGCAACGGCTACGCGTATCCCGCGGTCATCCAAACTTCGGACGGACTCGTCCACGTCACCTACACGTGGGATCGCAAGATGATCAAACACATCGTCCTCGATCCGAAAAAACTCTGATCCATCTTTCGTATGTCCTCCTCCTTCCAGCCTAGCGGCGTCTATTCAGCACAGTGGATCCCGGTCGATTTTTCTGGCCGACTCGATCGGGCGAGCCTCGCGGCGCATATCGAATTTGAGCGGCAGCACGGCCTTTCCGGCGTGCTGGCCCTGGGCAGCACGGGCGAGTTTC
>JBBRLB010000149.1:0-13834 GCA_038231575.1 Opitutales bacterium
CCAGCGCGGCTTTCCCGTCGCGAGGTCGAGCGCGTAGACGCTATGATCCGTTGATCCTACGTAGAGCGTGTCGCCGAACGCAACGGGCGTGGCGGTGCGGTGGTTGAAGGTGGAGTTTTTCGACTCCGGCACGGCGGCGAATTTTTCGTCGTGTAATTTCACCCGCCAGCACGGCGCGCCGTCCGCTCGGGCGAGACACACGAGATCGCATGCCTCGTCGACGAAGCACACACGATCTCCGGCCACGAGCGCCTCACCAAAAAGCGGATTGGGACCGGTCCACGTCCACCTGTCGTCACCGTCCGACGCGCGCAGGGCGTGGAATTTTCCATCGACTGCGCCGATGTAAACGATGCCCTCCGCCGCAATCGGCGAAGCCCAGATCTTTGCGCCCAGCGAGCGCGACCACGCCGGAGCCGGCGAATCAGGCAACCGTGGCTGGGCGGGCGCGACCGGCAGCTCGCCGCCGTGGTGGAGTTCGACGCGAAGAAGCGGGTTCGCAAACGTGCCCGTCATCGTGTCGCCCGCGCGCGTGAGTTTGATTCCGAGCCCGTCCATCACGTAGGTGTCCCCGGTAATTCTCGCCGGCCCCAGATTCATCCCCGGCACGAACATTGCCGGCATTGCGAACTTCGCGCCGAGTCCGCTCGAAGTGCGCGTGAATGCAAAACCAATTTCAGTCGTGGCGTTGGGCGCGATCACGCGGCCGGTCCAAACCCCTTCAAAGGGATCGGTGGCGGCTACGGCGGGCGCGGCGTCGCCCGCGAGCCCCTGAACCGCGAAGAAAAACACTGCGAGCGGGCCGAGGATTTTTTTCATGGCGCCACGTTCACCGGCCGCAGTGCGCCGATCAACTGCCTTGCGACGAACGGCGCGCAGCCTGATGGAGTTGCCAGGAATTCCAGAGATTGTGCCACACGACGTAGAAGGTCGGTCCGAGGGCGACGAGCGGGCTCGCGTAGGTGAGCGCGAGATAGATCGTGAAGGTGGTGTTTTTCTGGCCGAGCGCCTGACTCGCCTCGCGGCCAAACTCCCGCCCGCCGATCACGCGGCCGAGCGAGAAGCCCGCCGCGCAGACCAAGAGAGACGTCGCGGCGATTTCGAGGAGCACGGTGGGCGCTAGGCCGGCCTGTCGGCGGATGAAGTCGGAGGCGTTGGCCGTAATCAAAAAAATCGCAGTGACCCACATCACGAACGACAAATTGCGGCCGCGCGCGGGCCAGGCGGCGGCGGGCGCATGCACGGCGCGCACGAGCCACGCGGCCGCCAGCGGCGCGAACACGATCAAGCCGACACTGCGCGACACCTGCACGAAGGCATCGGGCGTCGGGCGGCCGAGCACGAGGGGCAGGATGAGCGGCAGCGACGCGGCGACGACGACGTTGGTCAGGAAAAACGCCGCCACCACGTAATCCACCCGTCCCCGCAGAAAGCTGACGATCGCCGGCGCGGCAATCGCAGTGGGCGTGATCCCGGCAAAGAACGCCGCGAGGGCGACATTGCGCCCGCCAACCAGCCAGCCGAGGCCCCACGCGGCGAAACCGAGCAGGAAATTCGCGAGCAAAAGCACGCCGTGACTGCGCCGAAACGCCGCGGGCGACGGCCGCGTTTCAAGAAACACGAGAAACAACATCGCCATCACGAGCAGCCGAATCGCCCACGACAGCGCGTGGGCCGACGGCAGCAGTGCGCCGAGGACAATGGCGAACAGGATGGCGGCAGTGCGGGCGAAGCCGGGTTTCATGAGCGGAGTCCCCAGAAAATCCGGTGGGCGCGCCGATGCAATGACGCAAGCCGCGCGAGTTTTGCGAATATCTCGCCAGCTCGATTCACGTCGGGCGTAGAAAGAAAAGGTTTGGGGTAGGTCGGGCCTGTGACGTGACGCGCCGACAAACCAGATTCCTCCCAGGCAGGTCAGGCCACCGCCCGGCCCCCCGGCTGCAGATCAGTTCGTGCCGGGCGCGGAGGCGGCGTCGAGCCCCCGACGCTTGAGCAGCGGCGTGATGTCGGGTTCGCCGCCAGTGAAGTTCTTAAAGAGCGTCATCGCTTCCTCGCTGCCGCCGCGCGAAAGCAGCGTCGACCGGAAACGATCGCCGTTGGCGCGGGTCAGGCCGCCGTGAGTCTTGAACCAGTCGACGGTGTCGGCATCGAGCACCTCGCTCCAAAAATACGAGTAGTAGCCCGCCGAGTAGCCGCCGGCGAAACTGTGCGAGTAATAAGTGCTGCGGTAACGCGGCGGCACCGGCGGGAAATCTACGCCGGCTCTTTTCAGCACGCCCGCCTCGAAGGTCACCACCTGATCCGCGCCGGGCACGGTGCCGGCGGCGAGTTGGTGCCACGCTTGATCGATGAGGTTGGCCTCGACGAGTTCGAGCGTGGAGTAGCCCTGGTTGAATTTTTCCGTCGCGCGCAGTTTGTCGACGAGCGCCGCCGGGATCGGCGCGCCGGTCTGGTAGTGCTTCGCATAATTTTTCAAAACCTCGGGCCAGAAGCGCCACATCTCGTTCACTTGCGACGGAAACTCGACGAAGTCGCGCGGGACCGCCGTGCCGCCGAAGCGCGGATATTTCACCTGCGAAAACATCCCGTGCAACGCGTGGCCGAATTCGTGGAACGCCGTCTTCACCTCGTCGGCGGTGAGCAGCGTGGGCTGGCCGGCGGGCGGCAGCGGGATGTTGAGGTGGTTCGCGATCACCGGCTGGCGGCCGAGCAGCGCGTTTTGCGTGACGTAGGCGTTCATCCACGCGCCGCCGTTTTTATTGGAGCGCGCGTAGTAGTCCCCGATGAAGATCGCGAGCGGCGAGCCATCGGCCTCGAACACGTCGAACACCCGCACCGTCGGCTCGTAGACCGGCAGATCGTGGCGCTCCTTGAACGTGAGGCCGTAAAGTTTTCCCGCTGCGAAAAACACACCGTCGAGGATCACGTGGTTCAACTCGAAGTAGGGCTTGAGCTGCGACTCGTCGAAATCGTAGCGGGCCTTGCGGACTTTTTCCGCGTAGAGCTGCCAGTCCCACGCGGCGAGGCGGAAACCGCCGTGCTCCGCATCGATGATTGCCTGCATGTCGGCGGCTTCGCGGCGGGCGTTGGCGACCGCGGGCGGCGCGAGTTGCGCAAGCAGCTTGTTCACGACGTCGACGCTGCCCGCCGTCTGCTCCACGAGCGAATAGTCGGCGTAGGTCGGAAACCCAAGCAACGCGGCGCGCTCGGCGCGGAGCGTGGCGAGACGCGAGACGACCGCGCGGTTGTCGTAGTCGCCGCCGTGACTGCTGCGCGCGAGCGAAGCTTCCATGAGTTTCTGGCGCGTGGCGCGATTCGTGAGATTCGTGAGCGGGGCCTGACCGGTGGTATTCTCGAGGGGAATTTCAAATTTTCCGTCGTGGCCGTGCTTCTTCGCCGACGCTGCGGCGGTGGCAATCTCGTCGTTGCTCAGGCCGGCGAGTTCCTCCCGGGTGTCGAGGTAGAGGGAGGAAGCGCTGCGCTCCTTGAGCGTGTTTTGCGCGAAGGTCGTCTGCAGCGTGGCGAGTTCGCCGTTCAGTTTCCTGGCCTTTTCCTTGGCGGCGGCGGACAACTTCGCGCCCGCGCGCACGAAGTCGCGGTGGTAACGCCAGAGGAGCCGCTTCGATTCCGCGTCGAGTCCGAGCGTGTCCCGCGCCGTGTAGAGCGCGTCGATGCGCGCGAAGAGCGCGGAGTTGAGGTTGATGGCATCACGGTGCGCGGCGAGTTGGGGAGAAAGCGTTTTCTGCAGGGACTGGAGGGTGTCGTTGGTGTTGGTGCCGGTGAGGCTGGAAAAAATCGTGTTCACGCGGCTGAGCAATTCGCCGGCGCGTTCCATCGCGACGATGGTGTTCTCGAAGGTCGGCGGCGCCGCGTTGGTGGCGATGGCGTCGATTTCCTTGAGGTGTGCCGCCATGCCCTGTTCGAACGCGGGCGCGAAATGCTCATTCTTGATCTGGTCGAAGCGGGGGTAGTGGAACGGCAGCGTGCTCTCGGTGAGCAGCGGATTATCGGCCGCGCGCATCGGCGCCGTGGCGAACAGAAGCGCGGCGCCGGCGAGACAGCCGAGGGTGTGCACGGTGGGGACAAACGATGAGGTCGGCATCTCGCGCACAGTGATTTTCACGGCCGGCATGGCAAGACTTCCGACGTGCCGCACACCGTCAGCCGGCGCGCTCGAGGCCGCGCGACGTCCGCTACTTTTTCCCGCGCCGCGCCGGCGGCTTGACCCACCCCGGCAGGAACAGCGAATCGGCCGGACCCCTCTCACCTCGGCGCGCACCCGCGTTCGCGCGCCCCGGCTCGAGATCAAATGGGCCGGCGCCCTCTCCCTCATCCCGCTGAGGATCGGGCCGGTGCGGCTCGCGAGCCAGATCGATGGGTTGCGCCAGCATCGAAACACGCACGGCGCGAGCAGCCCGCAGCCCGCGCCGGCCTGAGCCCTCGCGCCGCCTCGCCGTCCGCTACGTCGTTGACCCACACTCGTCGAAAAGTGGACGCGGCTCGAACGATTTTCGCACCGGTTCAACCCGTCTCAGACCGACCCGCTGCGCCAGAACGTGACGAGCGCGCGGCAGACGGTGCGCGTGACGCGTTTTGCCCTTGCTCCACTCGGCCCTCAGCCTATGCCGATCGCCGCCGCGGCAGCCAGCGGCCGCGCCCCGACCCACTCATGTCCGCCTCGCCCCATGACCCCCAAGCGGCGTCTTCGATCAAGGACGTGTTGCTGCCCTGTCTCCTGCTGGTCGTCGGCGCGCTCACGATCGTGTGCGGCTGGCAACGCGCAGAGGTCCGTCGGCTCAGCGCGCTGCAGGGCCCTGCGCCCGCCGAAGCGCAACCCGCATTCCGCACCGCGCGCGCGCAGACCTTTGCCGTCGCCCCGATCCATCGCGGCCCGACGCCGAGTTCGGTCACGCGCGATGAAGATGTCGGCGAATTTAACCCGGCCGGGGCGACGTTCGGTTTCAAATCGCGGCCCGCGCCCGAGAGCCCCCTCGCGCGACTGATCAACAACCCCGAATTTTTTCAAGCGCTCCAGCTTCACCGTCTGGCCACGCTCGATACGCGTTTCGCTCCCCTCTTCCGCCGGCTCGCGCTCAGCGGTGACGAACTCACCGCCTTCAAGCGCCTGCTCGCGGAAAAAGAAAATGTCGCGCTCGACGTCATCGCCGTCAGCGAAGCGCAACCCGACGGCCCGCTGCCCGCCCCCCTGCTCGGCGCGAGCGTCAACGCCGCCCGTTCGCGCGTCGACGACGCCATTCGCACCGCGCTCGGCGCGGAGCGCTATGCCCTCTACAACGACTACGAAAAATCCCTGCCGCAGCGCGCCGTCGTCGCGCAACTCGAGCAGCGCCTCAGCTACTCGCCCACGCCGCTGTCACCGGCGCAAGCCGAGTTGCTCGTGAAAATTCTCGCCGTTCACGCGCCGGCCACCGCGTCCACGGAAACCGCCCCGACCGCCGCGGTCGTGGTGGCCCACGGCACCCTCGCCGCCGCCGGCATCGAACTGCACGCACCCGCCGCCGCCGTGAGCAGCGAAGTCGTCACCGAGGCGCAATCATTTCTAGCGCCGCACCAGGCCGCCGCCCTCCGCGAAATTCAGGTCGAGCAGCAGGCCACCGCCCGAGCGATGCAGATCCTGCGCGAAGCACTGCCCGCGGCGGACAAGGCCAGCGGCATCGCCTGGCAATTGCTGCTGCAGTAAAATGCGCGTGATGTCGGCCGCCGGCCGCGCAGGCCGCTCATCGAGCGAGCCGGCCGTTCTCGCGCTCAGTAAGTGATCGTCTCGTTCGGCAGCGCCGGCGTCTTCGCGGGCAACACGCGAGCGGGCAAGGCCTGCTCAAACGCGTAGCCGAGCGCCAGCAACCGCGCCTCACTGAAAGCGGGCCCGATGAACGACAACGTCACCGGCAGCACCGGATCCGACGTCACGCCCGCCGGCACGATCAAGTCGGGCCAGCCCGCCAGATTGATGATCCGGGAATGGCCACCGCCGCCCGCTCCCGCCGCGCCGCCGGCTGCGGCTGCTCCTGCTCCCCCGCTCGCGCCTCCGGCACCGCCCCCCGCTTCGGCGCTGGACAAGCCCGCCGGCCGGCCCGACGTCGGCGTGATGAACGCATCGAGTTTCTCCTTCGCCATGATCGCCTCGAGATTTTCGCGGATCATTTTGCGGCCTTCGTTGACCGCGCTGCGATACGGCTCGGCGTCAAATGCGCCCGCTTTCACGCTCTTCTTCATCGTCTCCAGCCGGCCGCGGTTCGGCTCCCAGCCTTCCTCGCTGGTCGCGACTTTCTCCGACAGCGCCACGATCTCCGTGAGTTTCTTCGGCAGGTCCGGGCGCGGGAGCGTCGCGAGATAGTCCTCGATCTGCACATGAAATTCCGTCTCGCGCAGCGTCTCGTAAATGTCGGAGTTCATCGCGAGCACGTAATGCGGCAACTTGACGTCGACCACCGTCGCGCCCTGCTTCCGCAAAATGGCGACCGCGGTCTCAATCACGGCGTCCACCGCCGGATCGGATTTCATGAAATCGCGGAGCAGGCCGAGCTTGGCGCCTTTCAGCGCGTCGGGCTTCAAGCCGGTCGTGTAGTCGGCGGGAATTTTTCCTTCATTCGCCTTGGTCGCCGGATCGCGCGGATCGGGGCCGGCCATGACGTTCAACGCGGCCGCGATGTCGGCGACGTGCCGCGCCATCGGGCCGACGGTGTCGAGCGAGAGCGCGAGCGGCATGATGCCGCCGCGGCCGTTGAGCCCGAGCGTCGGTTTTAACCCCACGATCCCGCACGCCGACGAAGGCCCGCGAATCGATCCGCCCGTGTCGGTGCCGAGCCCGAACACCGCGAAACCCGCCGCGACGCCAATGCCCGTGCCACCGCTCGACCCACTCGGCGAGCGATCGAGCGCGTGCGGGTTTTTCATGAGACCACCCAGCGTGCTGACGGCGCCGGCGCTCGCGAATTCACTGAGGTTCGCCTTCGCGAGAATGATGCAGCCCGCGGCGCGGAGACGTTTCGTCTGCTCCGAGTCCTGCGGCGGAATCGAATCGCGCAGCCCGTAAAACCCGCCCGTCGTGGGCAGGTCCGCCGTGTCGATGATGTCCTTCAGCACGATCGGGATGCCGTGCAGCGGGCCGCGGACCTTGCCGGCCTTGCGCTCGGCATCGAGCGCGCGCGCCTCGTCGAGCGCCTTCGGGTTGAGGGTGATGAGCGCGTGCAGGCGCGGGCCGGATGTTTCGTAGGCGTCGATGCGCGCCAGAAACATCTGGGTGAGTTTCTCCGCGGTGAGCGCGCCGGACTGCATGGCGGCTTGCAGCTCGACGATGGTCGCATCGGTGAGCGCGACACTCGCCGCGCGCCCCCGGGTCGCGCCCGCGAGCGTGGCCATGAGCAGAAAAACCCGACACGGCATGGCCAGCAAACGAAGGCAGAAAGGCATGGTGAAAAAAGCGAAGCTCGAATCCATAGCCTAAACAATGCCCGAATGGCACGAATCTCGCACCCAGTCTGGCATCGACTTCCGGCTCCCTCGTGCGCTTGCGTGGGCGCGGGCCGGAAAGCCGTCCGTCCCGTCCGCCTCTTCTCCCATGAAATTCCGCTACCCGCTCCTCGCGCTGGCCGTCCTGACCACCGCCGTCGCTTCCGCCACGACCTACCCCGACCCGACCCAGCGCGTGCTCACGCATCGCGAGCAAAACGATCTCATCACTCCATGGATCAAGACGCGCTTCGACCAGGTCCTGCCGGCACTCATGACGCGCGAGGGGATCGACATGTGGATCATTCCGACGCGCGAATACAACGAGGACCCCGTCTTCCGCTCGATGGCGCCGATCAGTTACTTTTCGTCGCGCCGGAGGACGATTCTGGTTTTCTTCAACCCCGGCGGTGGTCTGCCCGTCGAGCGCTACTCGATCGGCCGCTTCGACTACGATCGCATCTACACCGCGGTGCCGACGTCGAATGACGGCCAGTATGACGGCCTGCGCAAACTCGTCGCCGAAAAGAACCCGAAGGTGATCGGCATCAATGAATCCGACGCGTGGAATCACGCCGACGGCATCACCGCCAACGAAAAACGCCGCCTGCTCGCGGCGCTCGGGCCGGAGTTTTCCGGACGCGTGCAGTCCGCCGAGATGCTCGCGGTCGGCTGGCTCGAAACGAAAACCCCGGACGAACTCGAAGCCTATCGCCACGTGATGAAGGTCGCGCACCTCGTGATTCGCGAAGGTTTCTCGAACAAGGTCGTCACGCCCGGCAAGACCACCCACGCCGATGTGATGTGGTGGATGCGCCAGCGAGTCGCCGAGCTGGGCCTCGGCAGTTGGTTTCAGCCGACGGTCACGATTTGGCGGAAGGGCGATTCGGTCGTCACGCTCCAGGGCGGCGTGATTCAACCCGGCGACATGCTGCACGTCGACTTCGGCGTCGTTTACCTCGGTTTTTCCACCGACACGCAGCACAACGCCTACGTGCTGCGACCCGGTGAGACCGACGCGCCGCAAGGTTTGAAGGACGGCTTGAAGGCAGCGAATCGACTCCAGGATCTCACGATGCTGCACGCGAAGCCGGGAGTCTCCGGCAACACCGCGCTCGCCCACGCGCTCAAGCAAGCGCGCGACGAAGGCCTCACGCCGCAGATCTATTGCCACGCGATCGGTTATCACGGCCACGCGGCCGGCCCGCCGATCGGCATGGTCGATTACCAGGACGGCGTGCCCATCCGCGGCGACTACACGTTTCATCCGAACACGTGGGAATCGATCGAGCTGAACGTGACCCATCCCGTGCCCGAATGGGGCGGGCAGGCCGTGCGCTTCGCCCTTGAAGAAGACGCCGCCCTCGGCCTCGACGGCAAGTGGCAGTGGATCGACGGACGGCAGGAAAAGTTTTATCTGATCAATCCGTAAACCCTGCGCGCGTCGCGTCCGTCGCGATCACCGCTCGTTTCCTCTCCGCCCATGTCACGCAGTGTGGTCCTTCGAAGTTCCCCGCGTTGCGCCCGCTGCCAGTTCCCGCCGCGCTGGTGCATCTGCGCGGGGTTTCACGCCGTCACCTGCCCGCTGGCGATTGATGTGCTCGTGCACAGCCGCGAATCGTTTCGCCCGACCAGCACCGGCCGGCTGATCAACCGCGTGATCCCGGCGTCGCGGGGAGAAATCTATCGCTACGATGTCCCGCTGAATCGCGACGCGATCGCCCAGCCGGGCCGCGAACTCTGGGTGCTCCATCCGCTCGGCGAACCGATGCCCCGCGACGCCTCGCCGGATCGCGTGCAGGTGCTGCTGCTCGACGGGAGTTGGCGCGAAGCGGCGCGGATGCGCGCCGACACCAAGACGTGGGGCCGCGCTGTGAGCCTGCCCATGACCGGCGAGAGCCGCTACCGCCTGCGCGGACAACAGGGCGCCGGCATGTTTTCCACCGTCGAAGCGCTGTTGTTTTTGCTGAGGGCGTTTGGCTTGGAAGAACCGCACGCGCAACTCCGGCTCCAATTCGAGCTGCACGTCTACGCCGGCCTGCGGTCGCGCGGCGATAAAGCGGGCGCAGAAAAATTCCTCGCCGACTCGCCCGTGCGCGACGCATTTCCCGCGTTGCTGGCGGAATTCAACCGCCACCGCCCGCGCGAGTGACGCGACGGCGCTTCACTTGTCGCCCTCGAGGATCCAGGCCTCGTTGAAGTGGACGTGCTTGATCGTTTCGCGGGCGGGGCGGCCAGTGGCATCGTTCACGGCTTTCGTTTTTGAAATCGTGAAGCTGTAGGTCGCGTGGAGCGTGCCGTCCTTCGCCTGGATGAGGCTCGGATAGGAGTAGCTGCCCGCATCCGGGCCCACCGCATCACGCTCGAGGTGGCGGCTCCATTTCCACGTCCGGCCTTCATCGTCGGAGACGCGGACGCACAACTGGTGACGGCCCTTCTCGGTATCGTTGTTGATCACCAGCCAGTGGCCGTTCGCCAGCGACATGATCTCCATCCCGGCGCCAGGATCCGGCAGTGCGGTGTCGGTCACCTCACTCCACGTTTCACCGCGATCGGAGGACGACGCCTGCTGGATGCGCTGCGGGGGAAGGCCGTTGTCGCGCATCATCGTGTAAAGCGATCCGTCCTGGCGACGCACGATGCTGGGCTGGACGTTGCCCTCGCCGACGAGGGGCGTGCTCGTGTGCCACGTCTGGCCCCAGTCGTCGGTGATCGCCATGAGCGAGAAATTAAAACCGTCCGAGTAAAGCGGCACGATGAGCCGGCGGCCATCGAGAATGAAGGGATGGGCGCGGGTCATCCAGCCGAGGCGCGACTTGAGTTTGTCCTGCGAGGCGCTGAGCGGGTAATCAAGATAGGCCTGCACTCTCGGTTCGCTGCTGGCGCGGGGGCGGAATTTCTCCACCGCGGTCTTCACCGTGGCGGCGAACTCGGGGCCCGGCTTCACGTGCAGCACGTCCGACGTTTTCCAGACCGGTGGGCCGTCGCGTTCGAAGTCGTCGGAGGTTTTGAATTTCAGCAGCGCCGACTCCCAACGATTGTCGAGAATGGTCGGCCAGATCAGCCACAGCCGCCCCGCGGGATCGACAATCATGCAGCAATTGGTGTCCGGCAGATCCGGCGTGTCGGCCATCGTGAAACGTTCGCTCCACCCCGTCGCCCCGCGGCGCAGCCGGGCGCCGACGATCTTCACGTCATCGGCCTGGCGCTCGCCGGAGCCGTAGAACCAGCAGGCCAGCAAATCGCTCCCGGGCGTCTCCACCACGCACGACCCGTGATTGTGCAAATGATCCAGCGGCTGCAGAAATTCCCCGCGCAGGAACGGCGTGTCGGCGGCGGCCCCCCTCGCCCCGCCAGCCAGCGCCGCCATCATGAGAAGGCCGGCTAGAACGCGGGGCCGCGCAAACGCGTGCAGGGGTTTCACGGCGTTCGTCTAGATTTTACGGCCGCCCGAGTAAAGCACGCGAACCGCCGCGCGGTCACCCAGACGCGCTCCGCTCAATGCGACGCCGAACCGTGCGGTGAGGAATTCGTGGCGAGCGGCGGCGCGAGGGACGACGCTTCCGCGTCGGCCGCGGCAGAGGAAGGGTTCGCCGGTCGGTCGACGTGCGTGGCGATGAGCCCCCCGGTGCGCAGCCTCTCGCCGAAGGGAAATCCCGCCTGCGTCGCGGTGAGCATGCGCGGGGCCGCCGGCGAACGCTGGCCGTCCGATACTTCTTCGGTCCAATCCGTCGAATGCCGCTGATGGAAATGCCCGGGCGTCGAATCCAGCGCCAGCAGTCCAAGCCGCAGGCCGATTACCAAGTCGCGTTGGGTGCTTTCCGCCCAGCGGCGGCGCCAGTCGAAGGCCGGTGGCTGCTGCGAGGCGCGCACGAACCAGTGCCCGATGAGCCGGTAGGAAATCCGCGTCGGCTCTGCCGCTCCCGGACGAAAATCGATCAAATCGTAATCGACGCCGCCGACGCGCCCGACAACCCAAGCGTGGCGTTTCCAGAAGGAAGCCTCGAGCCGCCACGGAACGCCGAGCGCCGCCAGCAAGTGGGCCGCAAACACCGCCCGGCCATCGCAGTCGTCGCGGAGATAAAGCCAGCCTTCCTGCCGGCGCTTCGCAATCATCTCGTCGAGCGTGGCAAAATATTCCGGCCGGCCGTAGACGCGCAAATCGTCGTCGTAGTCGACGAGCAAGTGCGTCACGTCGTTGACCTTGACGAGTTGCTGGAGCGGGTCGCGCGTGACCGCTCGAATCGCGTCCGCGACCGGCACAATGGCCGGATGATCCGCGCGAATGGTGCGGGGCAAATCGTGCACAAAGCTGTGCATCGTGGGAGAGATCTTGGACGTTCGTGCATCGCCGGTGCGGGCCGCGGCCGGCAGTGCAAACGGCAACGCGAGTGCGAGGACTCGCACTGCCATCGCCCGCCTAAGTGGGAGCCCGCCCACCCTCCGCGAAGCGCGGTCGGCGTTGCCGGATGCGATTTTTTTTGGGCGCGAAAGCTCCACAAATTATTTCTTCGGCCAGAAAGGTGATGGTCGGGAACTTTTTCAGCCTCGAATTTTCCGGCTTTCCCGAACCGTTCATGACTGCGGGGCTGCGCAATTTATTGTCACAACGGAGCTCGAGTAGGGAAAGACCCCGTGCAAAAATCGGTCCGGCACCGAACCGACCGGCCGCGCGCGATACTATCTTCATGCCATGAACACATCATCCCTGAAGAAATTCTTCCTAATCGCCCTCTGCGCCGGTGGCCTCGCCACGCTGCCGATGGGCTGCGCCGGCACCTCCACCCGTGAAAGCACCGGCGAATACGTCGATGACTCCACGATTACCACCAAGGTCAAAGCCCTCTTCGTCAAAGACCCCACGGTCAAGGCGTATGAGGTCAAAGTCGAAACCTTCAAGGGCACCGTCTCCCTCAGCGGCTTCGTCAATACGACCGTGGAGAAGATGCGCGCCGGGCAAATCGCTGCCGGGGTCCGCGGTGTCACGCAGGTGAACAATAATATTACGCTCAAGTAATTGAGCGTCGACCGCGGACGGGCCCGGCCTCCTGGCCCCCCGACTTCGAGTTCCTTTCCCCCGCCCGCCTGCCGGCCACTGCTGCCGGCACGCGGGCATTTTTTTTGAGCTGATCTGATCGGATGGCGGGCCGATTTGAAAAGCGGGCCAAGTCAGGTCGAAGACTCGACCTACTCCAACCCGCTGCGCATTCGATCACTGCGCCGGCAGCTCACGCACACTCCGATCGCGACCAACTCGCCGGCGCCGCCGAACCACGCGAGCGATGACGCCCACGAGCCCGGCGCGCCAGCCGCCGCGCCACAGATCTCCGGACCGCCCAGCCCGAGCGCCGCGCCAAAACCGGCGTAGGCGGCGACGCACAGGAGACATTTGGGAGCGAGCGCGAGCAGCGCCGTCGGCAACAGCCAAGGGACGGCGCGCCTCGAGCGGAAAAACTCAGTGCGCGGCGACGACATCGGCGGACTGCTCGTATCGATCGTGATGACGCAGCCATGCCATGCCGGATTCGTCATTCTCCTCGTCGCGCCCCTGGGGCACGAGGTCGAGGAGGTCGTAGGTCGTCATCACCACTTCCACGCCGCGACCAAAGGTGGAGTAGGTGTGATACACGTCGCCGGCGGCATCGCGGGCAAAGACGCTGATACCCGGCGCCTCGGTCTGCGGAAAATCCAACTGGCCGTAATTGTAGGGCACGCCGCCGCACGCGATTTCCTCCGCAGTGAACGACACGTGGAAATCCTGGTTGAAGCCGGTGCCATGCGATGAGACCCAGTTGACCGCCCAGCCCATGCGCTGCTTGAACGGCAGGATTTCCTTCAACGGGGCGTGCGAGATTGCGGCGAACGCAACATCGCGCGCCTTCAAGTGCAGCACGGTCGGGTTGATGTGATCCATCATGAAGGAACAGCTCTTGCAGCCCTGCTCCCAACCGGGCCCGAGCATGAAGTGCTGGACGATCAACTGACTGCGGCCGTCGAAGAGGTCGGCGAGCGACACCCGGCCCGTCGGAGATTCGAAGGTGTAGGGCTTCATCTGGATCCATGGCAGCGCGCGGCGGCGCTGGGCGAGACGGTCACCGAGTTTGGTGAACGCCTTTTCTTCGCGGAGTAATTCGCGGCGCGCCGCGAGCCATTCTTCAGAGGAGACGACGATCGGATTTTCAAACGAGTTGGTTTTCAAGACGGGGACGCTTTCGCTTTCGATTAGGGCGTGTTTGCAAAATCTGAAGGAACCGAAAGGGCACGGAGCGATCCCAGCGTGCGCATGAAACTGAACTTGCGGTGGGAGGTGCCTGAGCCCGTGTGGCGACGGCTAAAAAAATTAACCGTGCGCGCGGTAAAACTC
>JBBRLB010000150.1:0-13608 GCA_038231575.1 Opitutales bacterium
ATCGCCTTCGCCGCCGGTCCGCCGCCCCGCGCGATGCTCCCGCCGCGGCCATGAAAGAACGTGAGTGGCACTCCATGCGAACCACAGACCCGGGTGATTTCCTCCTGCGCCCGGTAAAGCGCCCAATTCGCGGTCAGGTATCCGCAGTCCTTATTCGAGTCTGAGTAGCCGAGCATCACGTGCTGATGCTGTGGTTTTCGGGCGCCAGGCTCGGAAAACATGTCCGCCAACACCCGGGGCGCCCGTTCGAGGTCGGCCAGCGTCTCGAACAACGGAGCAATGGGCAATGCGGCGCCGGTCAGGCGTTGCAGCAGCTGCACTTCCAGCACATCTGACACGTCGGCGGTCATGCTGATGATATAGAGGCCCAGGGCGCCGTCGCCTCTCAGCCCGGCCGTCTCTGCCGCGAGAATGAGCGGATCGAGCACCTGGCGACTCGGCGTTGAAAGTCGGGCAAGTGCGATCGGCCGCAGCGGCGTCGCCCCGGCGATTGCCGCGCGCAGTAATGCACGTTTATCCTTCTCGGGAAGGCTGCCGTAATCCGGACGGCCGATGACTTCCTCCACGACAGTTTCATGCTGCGCCGAGTGCTGGCGCAAATCGAGCTGCGCGGTATGCAACCCGAAAACTCCGAGCTGCTGCTGCATTGCCGACAGCTCGCCCTCGGCAAGCGGCGCGGCGCGCCCGGATCGCAAGCTCGCTCGAATCGTTCCGAGTAATTTCGTCAACATGACTCGGTCGGGGCCGCCGACGCGAATTTTGTCTCTAGCTTGCGCCAGCTGGTCCCGCAGTCCGCTGAGGAGCAACCTATAGGGTTCGTGCGGATATCGGTGAAACAGCGCCTCGATCTGGGGCGATAGCGGCGCGCCTTTCCGCAGCGCTTTCCGGACCGCAGGTGTGATTGAGGCCCGCCGGTCGCTGACGGTCAGGGCGTGCGCAAGTTCGTGCGCTGCGAGGCGAAGTTTTTCGAGTGCCAAGGTCCGGTGCAGCCGCAACACCTCCGCGGTCACGGCGGCCGTGACATTCGGGTTGCCGTCGCGGTCGCCGCCAATCCACGAGCCGAAAGTGAGCCAGCGCTTTGGCGCGCGCACGAGCGGGTAGTGGCGCGTGAGAGCCTGTTCAAAGTCGGCTTGGATGCGAGGCACCGTCTCGAAGAGGGTCGTGTCAAAATACCACAACCCCGTGCGGGCTTCATCGGCAACCTCCGGTCGTGCGACCCGACTGCGATCCGTGAGCCAGAGGGACGCGACGGCGCGTTCGACACAAGCCGGGTCGAGGAGGAGCGGGTTGCGCGCCAGTGCGGGCTCGCGTCGCTCACGCAAGATTTCCCCAAGGCGCCGCAATTTTTCCAACACAGTCCGGCGTTTGGCCTCGGTGGGATGCGCGGTGAAAACCAATTCGATATGCAACCGGTCGACCAGAGCTTGCATCGAGACCGAATCGACACCGCGCTCTTTGAGCGCGACGACCGCCGCCTCGATGGTTTCCCGCATCGGCGGCGCGTCGGGATTCGACCAACGGGCCGCACGGCGGCGACGAAGCAACATGATGCGGAAGTTTTCCTCCGCGAGATTGATCAGCTCGAAGTAGAGCGTGAACGCCATCGCCTGGTTGAAGGCAGCCGCATTCGGAAGCGCGGCCACCGCGGCAGTCAGTTGTGCCCCGGCGCCATTCTCGCCCGCACGTCGCGCTTTAGCCAAGCGACGTAAAGACTCCACTGTTGCGAAAGTTGCGCGTCCTTCCAACTGCGTAATCACCCGTCCGAGCGTGGTTCCGAGTTCGCGAATTTCACCGCGAAGCTTAGCGTGGTGGTGCGTGGCAAAGGAGTGGGTGGGATGAGTCATGGATTACAATGCGAAGAGGAGTGCTCCCAGCCATAGTGCGGGCCATCGACCTGCACCTTGGCGGCTTGGTGGTCGCCGCGGGCACAACCGAAGATCTCCCGGCTGAAAAATCCCGTGGGGTCCGCCGCAATCGTCGCACGGCAGACCATGTTGGATCCCGCCCGGCCCCAACCAGGCACGCCGCACCCGCGGCGCGGTCCACCGGCGTCATGGCGTCGCATCACACGTGTGTTTGTCATCGTTGTTTGGGCTTTCACGTCAGCCGAGACGCGGCCGGCGGCGGGACGGGAAAGTCGTCGGATTTTCTGGCTACCAATCTCGCATTTTTCGCCGCGGACTCCCGTGCCATCTGTCGCTTGAAGCGAAGGAAGCGCCGCTGGAGCGCCGGATCACTGGTGGCGAGGATTTGCATCGCGAGCAACCCGGCGTTGCGCGCGTTCCCGATCGCGACTGTGGCGACGGGCACGCCCGCCGGCATTTGCACAATCGAGAGCAAGGCGTCGAAGCCCTTGAGCGCCGTGCTCTCGACTGGCACACCTATTACGGGCAGCGGCGTGTAGCTCGCCACCATACCCGGCAGGTGTGCTGCGCCGCCCGCACCAGCCACAATTACCTTCAGGCCACGGGCGACGGCCGTTCGCGCGTAGGCCGCCATCGCCAGCGGCGTGCGGTGGGCGGAGACGATCCGCGCTTCAAACGGCACGCCAAATTCGGCGCAGGCTTGGGCGGCAGCCTTCATCGTGGGCCAGTCGGAGTCGCTGCCCATGATGATGCCTATGATCGGATCGGATTTAGTTTTCATCGATTGTGTCGAAGTGCAGCGCGCGTGCCGCCCGCTCGGCCGTCGCCGTGGCCTCGTCCACGGTTTGGCCCAGAGCCGTGATGTGCCCCATCTTGCGGCCGGCTTCGCTCACCGTCTTGCCGTAGAGATGAACGTGCGCGCCACTCACACCGAGGGCTTCGGGCAAGCCGTGGGCTCTGCCGGGAGCGCGGCGCCGGCCCAGCACATTGCACATCGCGGCGGCGGGCGCCGTCATCCGCGGGCTGCCGAGCGGCCAGCCGAGCACCGCGCGGACGTGGTTCTCGAATTGCGAACACTCGCAGGCCTCAATGGTGTAGTGCCCGGAATTATGCACGCGGGGCGCGAGTTCGTTGAGCACGAGTTCGCCCGTCGCGGACAGAAAAAGCTCCACGCCGAAACTGCCCACGCCGCCCACCGTCGTCACCGCGCGGGTGGCAAGATCGGTGGCTTGAGCAGCCAGTTCCAAGGACAACGCCGCGGGTGCCTGCACGACCTGACAAACATGATCGCGCTGGATTGTCTCCACTACGGGATAAGTTACGCGGTCGCTGCCGCGGCCGCGGGTGACGATGACGGCGAGTTCCTGGCTGAAATTCCAAAACGCTTCGACGAACAATTTGTCAGTGCCGCCCCCGAGTTTTTTCCAACCGACCGGCACGTCCTTCGCCGAATGCAGCGTGAAGTTGCCCTTGCCGTCGTAGCCGTTGCGGCGCGCTTTTAGCACGAGCGGCCAACCAAGCGCTTTTGCCGCGGCCAGAACCTCCTCGCAAGAATCGACCGATTCAAATCTGGGCACGGGCAAACCGGCGCGGACGAGAGTCTGCTTTTGGATGAGTTTGTCCTGAATGAGGGCGAGGCTTGCCGCCGTCGGGAAAACTTTGTGCCCGCATTCCTCCAACCACATCAGCGCGGTCGCATCGACGAACTCGTTTTCCAGCGTGATGACGTCCACCTGCCTCGCAAACTGGATGAGCGCTTCGGGATCGTTCCAATCCCCAAGGTGCAGGCGGAGCCCGAGCCGAGCCGCGGGACAGACGGCGTCCCGCTCAAGAATTATGACGTCGCAGCCAAGCGATTGTGCGGCTCGACCCGTCATCCCGGCCAGTTGTCCGCCCCCGATAATACCGAGCCGGGCGCAGGAGACATGCGCCGCAAGCAGACCGGAAATTCCGGGATGATTTGATTCACTCATGAGTGAATAGTGCGCTGCCAGCCAGGACGGCCCACGAGGGCGACGAACTGCCCGGCGTAGGACGCGCTGAGGCTGGCGCAGGCCGGCTCATCTGGCTCATTGCGGGTTTCCTTCCTTTGCTACGTGGCAATCCCGCCAGCCCGAATCGACATAGCGACAACAGGCGCCTTCGTGGATGGCAAAGAGGTGGAGCCATCCATGGTCGAAAAGTTGTCGCACGGCAGGTTGCCCGTTCAATACGGATTGGATTCGCGGCGGAGGGGCTTCGATATAGACGGAGAGCCGGCGCGGCTCGTGGACGAAGCGTTGACCGTCGTGGATCGATTGCAGCGGGAGCCCGACCTTGAGGTCGCCACCGTTCCCTTCCATCACGCCGAGTCCGCCGAGGACATTGTGGAGCACCTTGTTGCCGCTGGCGTAGTGGACCGGATCAACCCGCGAAGCGTAATATTGCAGATTGATCCAACTCGCGACGACGACGGGGGCGCAAAGAATCAAAGTGAGAACTTTGCTCTCGGGGTCTTCCGCCGCGTTGTAATCGTGCAGGAATACCCGGCCTTGGAGATCAAGACCGCGGGTGCGGTGGCGCGGCGCCGCGATGAGTGCGGCGTTGTTGGCGAGACCCCACTCTGGACGCACTTGGGAAATGTCGGAGGCCCGGGCCTCCAATTCCCGAGTCAGCGAGCGGTCGGACCGAGTGGAAAGTTTCAGAGTTGGAGCGCGTTCGCGACGGGCGGCTGCACTGGCCTTCGCCAAAGCTTCGCGTAAGTTGGCGACGTCGGCCGTGAACCTGCGCGGCAGTGCCTCCAAGTCGAAAAGGGTAATGTCATCCGTCGTGGTGTTGTGCAGTCCCGCCACGAAGCGCGTGTCATCCGGAATCGCGATTCCGCGGGCCGCAAGGCCGGCCCGCACGACCGGCGCGTTCAGGATCGCGGCCGCGAGGCGAGCGTTGACGTCCCCGGCATGTCCGCCGCAGGCCCCACAATCCAGCGCGGACGCGTAAGGATTGTTCGCGCTCTGGCTCCCGTGCCCGCAGATCAAGATCAGCCGCGCGAAGTTGCGAGTGAGACTCATGTTTCTCAGCGCGCCCTCCGCAAGTTCCACCCGAGTCGCCAGCGGGACCGTATCGCCCGGGCCGAAGTCCGGGGCAACGCGGTCGCACCTCGGCCCCTGCGGCCCGGAGAGGCGTCCAAGGGCCGCGCCGAAAACCAATCCGGCGGACTCAACAAAGGAGAAGCAGGAGGCGGCGGAGTTTTGGAACGCCTTCCACGCTCCGGCCTCGGCCCGGGCGGCGCGGAGCGACTGCTCCACGTCGTTCGCTAGCGGTTCGCACGAATCGACCGGCGGGACCAGCAAGACGGGACAGCGCGAGGCGGAGGAAGCGTCACCAGCGCGGCGATGCGCGACCGGAAACCCGAAGAACCCCGCAAACCCGATGGTCTGCACATCCGGCAACGCCGACTCCAGTTGCCGGCGGAAGACTTCGGAGCGCACATCGATACAGAATACCGCTTGGACGGCCGCGCGGGAAGAAACGCCATAACCGCGGTCCGCCAGCAGGCTGGCGGCAAGCTGGCGTTGGTAGCCGTTCTCGTAGGCGAATTGCCAGCGGATCAGCGCGGCCAACACGGAGGAATCCTGCGGCACGGCGGAAGCGTGACTCCAGCCGGATCTTAAAATACGTCCTTCGGCAAAGGCGTGAAACAGTGCAGCATCGTAGGCCAGCCGGATCGCCAGCAACTCGCGCAGGGTGGAATTTTTCCGACCCCGCAGGGCGTCTTCGCGCACCACGTATTGCGCGTAACCCGCCCAGCCCGCCACGGTCGCTAGTTGCCGGTGCAGAAAATCCGCCAGCGCGACTTGCGGTGGCGCGAACAAGTCCAGGCAATGGGCGATCACCGCCTCGGTCTCAGCGGGTAAACCCTGCACAAAGGCCCGGAAGCCGGAGAGGCCAAACGCCTCGGGATTGCCGTCGTGTTCGGCGGCATCGCGCCAAGTTGCGAATAGGCCCCGGGATTTCCACGGGGAAGTCCACGTGGTCTGGTTTTCATCGAAGGTCACCGCGCACCACTTGGAAATTTCCTCGACGACAAACCCGCTCCAGTGCGCCCGCGGCCGCTCGGCGTCGAGGAGATCCGCGACCGTCGGCAGCGCATTGACGGGGACCGTCGGGTCCGCGGCTTCCAACGTGGCGAGCAGGCGCCCGGACGGCCACTCTGGGTCGGCCGCCGCCTCAAGATCGCGGCGTTGAATTTCGCCACGCTTCCACGCCGCGAGATAGTCGGCGGGCAACTGCAACGGGGCCGCGCCCACGGTGCGCTGCAACAGCTCGCAGGCTTCGCCAAATTTGCGGTTGGCCAACCCCACGAAAGGATTGACGGCCACGAAGTGTTTCAACGGCCAAAGCGGGGGGATGCGGGCCAGCGCATCGTCGAGCGCAGCCGGCAGGGCGGAGGCAGAGGCCACTTCGTCAGTTGAGAAAGGAGCGGAAATCATCGGAGGAAAGGGAGGCGAGGAAAGAGGCTTTAACCTGGAAACGGTCGCGGCCAGAGCCGGCCCAGCAGGCGATTGCCCAGCGTGCCCACGTAGAATCCGTTGAGCGCGTACACATACCAGCGGCGCCCGAGGGCGTGATGGGCGGCGCGCCAAAGCAAGGCTTGGAAGAGAAACAGCGAGGTGAAAACCAACGCCACGAATCCAAGCACGGCGGGTGGTGGCGCTGACGGAAGATCGGGCACGAGCGCGCGTCCGGCGGTTTGCAATGCGACCCCCGCTGCTCCGATGGCGAACGCGACACCCGTGCTCCGCACGACAGTTCGCCAGCCGGCTCCGGTCGACCAACTCCGGGCCAGACCGTAGGCCAGAGCGAGGGCGAGCACGACCGTGAAGCCATCAGGCGTGGCCGCGACAGGTTGGAGCGCCTGCAAGGCCGTGGCCACAAACGCGACGATCAGCCCCCCGACCAACACGCCCAGCGACAGGGCGGGCGTGCCCAGGGGAATGGCCGCGCGCTGCGCCGCGCCAACCGTTGATCCCGCATTCAGAAAGGCGTGGGCCTTGTAAAGCGAGTGGGCGACGATGTGCAGCAGCGCGAGGCCAGAGGCGCCGAGACCGCATTGCACCATCATGAATCCCATTTGCGCGATGGTGGAGAAAGCCAGAGCTCGCTTAACGCTCGGCTGAGCCAGCATCACGACGGCACCGAAGGCCGCCGTGACGGCACCAACAGCCGCCAGCGCGTGCAGCGCTCCGGGCGCTTCCGCCAGAATCGGCCCGAGGCGGACGATGAGGTAGCCCCCCGCGTTGATGATTCCCGCATGCATGAGTGCAGAGACTGGCGTGGGCGTTTCCATGGTGTCGGGCAGCCAGCCGTGAAAGGGAAACTGCGCTGACTTAAGAGCGGCACATGTCACGAGAAGCCCGCCCACAAGCGGGAGCGACGAATCCGGCCGCGCGCGCGCCGCCGCGAAAAGTCCTTCCAGGTCCCATGTGCCATAGGCGCGGAAAAGAAGCACGGCCGCGACGAACAGACAGAGTTCTGCCAGACGGCTAACCACGAATTTCTTGCGGGCGGAGAAGACCGCCCCCGCCCGCTCCGGATAATGGAGGAGCAGCCGATGCAGGCAAAGGCTCGTGGCGATCCAAGCCAACAGTAGCAGGAGCAGGTTGCTCGCGAGCACCAACGTCAGGACCGATGCGAGCGTCAGACTCATCCAGGAAAAGAAACGGCTTTGGCCGGGATCGCCGTCCAGATAGTGGCGGGAGAAACGCAGCACGACGAACCCCAGAAAACTCACCAGGACCACCATGATGCCTGCGATCGCGTCCACGCGAAACTTCAGGCCCACTGCGGCCGTGATCCCGAAAGACCCAAATGGCAAAACGAGTTGGCCGCCGGCGAATGCGGCGATGGTCACCACCGCCGCGAGCAACGCGGCGAATGCTGCAGCAATCGTGGCGGTTCGGCCCGCCTGCTGAGCCGGGCCGAACCGGGTGACAAGACCGGCCAACAAAGGCAAAGCAGGGATCCCAAGAAGCAGGAGTGATAACCACGGGCGCATGGCCCTTTATAGAGGTTTCTTTAGTTTTAGACTATTACAGGCTTTCAAATTATAGGTTAAATTTAACTTAATCTTAATCCGCATGCCTTTTCTCAATTTCCATCACTTGCGCTATTTTCGCGTCATTGCCCGCGAGCTCAGTCTGACGCGTGCCGCCGAAAAACTGAATCTCTCCACCCCCGCGCTCAGCATTCAGTTGAAACAATTAGAGGGAAGCCTTGGGCACGTGTTGTTCGAGCGATCGCGTAGCGGCCTGAAGCTGACGGAGGCCGGGCGCATGGCCCTCGACTACGCCGAAACCATCGGACGCGCCGGCGAGGAACTCATGGACGTGATGCAACACCGGCCACGGGGTGGACGAATGGTGCTCCGCGTGGGCGCGGTCGCGACGCTCTCGCGTAATTTCCTCTTGGAATTTCTTAAGCCGGCCCTCCACCGCGCTGACACGGAGGTCGTGATCCGATCCGGCGGGCAACGCGACCTGCTGTTGGCCTTGCACACACACGCTGTCGACATGGTGCTGTCCAATCAGCCGGCGCGGCGCGATGCGGAGACATCGTGGCATTCTCATCTGCTTGCCGAGCAGTCGGTGAGCCTGGTGGGCACGCCAGCCTGGAAAAAACGGCGCCTCCGTTTCCCGGAGGATTTCGCGGGTGTGCCGGTCATCCTGCCCAGTGTGGAAAGCAATATCCGGCTCGGTTTCGACCGGTTGCTCGCCGCCGCCGGTGCGCGGCCGATGGTCATCGCGGAGGTCGATGACATGGCCACCCTGCGCCTCATCGCGCGCGAGGGGCAGGGACTCGCGCTCGTGCCGCCGGTGGTGGTGCGCGACGAAATTGAACGGGGCGAACTGGCCGAAACGCACCTCATGCCGGAATTACGCGAAACATTTTATGCCATTACCCCAAGCCGGAAGTTTCCCAATCCATTGGTGGCAGAGTTGGTCGCACGGATGACGAAGAGCAAAAAACTGTGATCCAAAGTGGGTGTAGCCACTCTGAGTCCTTCGCACCTATCAGGAACTCAGGCCTAATTTTGAACTACGGGATTTCATTTCGACGCTCCCCTGATAACCGTTAACTCCCGGCGTTTCGCGCTCTTCTCCCTCCGGATTAACGCCGGCGATGCCCTTCGGGGCAAGTAACGACGTGAGCCTCGTGGTTTCTCACTGATCTAAAATTCGCGGTAAACAAGGCGTCCGATATTCGGATCGAGACGTCGCCCTCCCGAGCACAAACCGCAGTGCGGGCTCCAAGTCGGCGTGCCGCCAGGTGAAGCCCTCGGCGCTGGCCCGCGCCGGCTTCGCACGGGTGCTGGCGAGCAGGGTGTCCTCCGCCATCTGGCCGAAAATAATCCTTAACGCCCCCGCCGGGATCGGCAGCACCGCGGGGCGGCGCAAGACCCGCGCGAGCGTGGCGGTGAACTGTGCGTTGGTCACGGGCTCGGGCACCACGGCGTTGATCGCGCCGCGCCAGGTTCGATCGCTAATCGCGCGCGCATACATTGCGGCCAAGTCGTCCGGCGCGATCCAGCTCATCCACTGCCGGCCGGAGCCAAACCGGCCCGCCACGCCCGCGCGAAACGCCGGCAGCATTTTCGCCAGTGCCCCACCGGCCGGTGTCAGCACCACGCCGGTGCGCAGCGCCACGGAGCGCACACCGAGGGCCTCGACCGCGGCGACCTCGCGCTCCCACGCCCCGCACACGTCGGCCAGAAATCCCGCTCCCTGGGCTGCGCTCTCCGATAATTTTTCGTCACCACGATTTCCGTAGTATCCCACCGCTGAGGCGCTCACCAGCGCCTGCGGTCGCGCCGCGGGATCGCGGGCCGCGATCGCCGCCGCGAGGGTGCGCGTGCCTTGCACGCGGCTGGCGAGGATTTCCGCTTTCCGCTTCTCCGTCCATCGGCTGGCTCCGACATTTTCCCCCGCCAGATGCACGATGGCATCGACGCCCGCGAGCGCCGCGGGATCGAGTTCACCCTTCAACGGGTCCCAACGGAATTCATCGGCGCTTCGCGCGGCGCCGCGCACGAGCCGGCGCACCGTGTGTCCCTGCGTTTGCAGGTAGGGCACGAGGACTCGCCCCACGACGCCCGACGCGCCCGAGACCAGCACGCACCGGCGCGCGCCCGCGATCGCACCCTCGACATCGGCCTTCGTCACCGTGTGCCGATAGGCAAACATCCGCGCGAGTTGCCCGCGCGCAAACGCCGCACCGCCCAAGCGCCCGAGCGCACCCAGCGGCAACCGATAGCGGATCTCATCGGTGAGCACGCAGGCGTCGGCCCCGGCCGGCTCGATCAGGTGCAGGTGTTCCCACTTCGCAAACGGCCCGCGCAGCAGCACATCGCGAAACTGCCGGCCTGCCACGTAGTCGCGGTGCACAATTTCCCAGCGCGACCACAGCGGGCCGATTTTCGTGCGCAGGGAAACCCTCGCGCCGTCGCGGATGCCGCCCTCGTGCGCGGTTACCTCCACGTGTTCCCACGGGGGACACAACCGCCCAAAGGCCCCCGGCCGCTCGTGCCATGCGAAGACCTCGGCCGCCGGCCGCTCGATCCGCACGCTCCGTTTGAAAATTTCGTCACTCATGCGCCACCCGCCCTTTTCGCATCCGGCACCCATCGTAACAGAACTTCACTTCATCCCACACTTTTTCCCACTTTTTCCGCCACATGAAGGGCCGCCCACACACCGCGCAGGTCTTCGTCGGTAAATCGGATTTTTTTCGCATCTTCGGCATCGCGCTCAAACTCGCTCGTCACGGGTGAAAAGTCCATTCGCCGCCATCGGCGCGCCGTCGTTGGCTTTGATGGCCGCCGCCTTGGCCAAAATCAGCGCGCGGTCGGCCGGTTTCAGCCGCGCGAGATTTTTCACCTGCAGCCCCATCCGCTGATTCTTGGACAGCAGCGCCTCGTGGCGCAGCAGAAAATCCCAATATAGTGTGGTGAACGGACACGCCTCGTCGCCGGTGGATTTCGCCGGATCGAACCGGCAGCCCGTGCAATAGTTGCTCATCCGTTGAATGTATTTCCCCGTCGCCGCGTAGGGCTTCGAGGCCATGATCCCGCCATCGCCATATTGCGACATGCCGAGCGTGTTCGGCAGCTCGACCCATTCTACGGCATCGACGTAAACAGCCAGATACCACTCATGCGTTTCCTGCGGCTTCACGCCCAGGAGCAGCGAGTAAAGCCCCGTGACCATCAGCCGTTGGATGTGATGCGCGTAACCGTGCCGCAGCGTCTGACCGATGCTCGCTCGCAGGCAGTTCATCTCGCATTGCCCCGTCCAATAAAATTTCGGCAGCTGGCCCCGCGCCCCGAGCGAATTCAGCCCGCCATACTCCGGCATGAAGTGCCAGTAAATGCCCCGCACATATTCCCGCCAACCGAGGATCTGCCGGATGAATCCTTCCACGCTCGCCAACAGGGCCCGGCCCGCGCGATAGGCGTGCTCGGCGGCGGCCACGGCTTCGCGAGGGTTGAGCAGCTTCAAATTCATCGCCGCCGAAATCCGCGCGTGAAACAGCCACGGCTCGTCCGTCCACATCGCATCCTGAAACTCCCCGAAGGCAGCGAGCCGATGCGCGATAAAATCCTCCAGCGCCGCGCGAGCGTCCTCCGGTGTCACGGGCCAGGCAAATTCCGCCAGTTCGCCCGGGTGCGCGGAAAACTTTTTTCCACGAGGGCGATCACGACGCGCGTCGTCGCGTCCGGCGGCGTGAGGGCCGGCGCACGCAAGCCCGCCGCCGCTGGACCCGCCCGTGAAAAACTCCCGCGATTGTCGTGATCGAAATTCCATTGCCCGCCCTCGGGCTCGCCCGCCGCGTCGAGCAACACCCCGTGGCGCCGCCGCACTTCGCGGTAGAAAAATTCCATCCGCAGGCTTTTCCGCCCCGCCGCGTGCGCCGTGAAGTCATCGTGCGTGCAGAAGAAGTGGCGGTCGATTCGCACCTCCAGCGGCCGCCCGGCCGCTTCGGCTGCCGCCGCCATCGCCTGACTCACCCGCCACTCGCCCGCTTCCGTCATGACCAGTCGATCCGGTTTGAACTCCGCCACCGCGCGGGACAATTCGCCAGCGAGGGTCTGGGTGTTTCCCGGAGAGTCGAGTTCGGTGTAGAGGACCACGCGGCCCAATTCTTTCTGCGCGTCGCGAAAGTGGCGCATCGCCGACAGAAACACCGCGATCCGCGGCTTGCTCGACCACACATATTCCGACTCGGCCACGACCTCAGCCATCCACACCGCATCGTGTTGCGCGTCGAAATTATCAAACACCGCCGCCGCCGCGTCGAGTTGATCGCCCAACACCAGCACGAGCCGGCGTTCGTGTTTTGCTCCGCTCACGGCCCGCCCTCCACCCGCTAGGTCCGGGGTGGCAGTCGACGCAGCTGACCGAACTTTTGGACCTCGCTTCATCGCGGTGACGCACCCGGGCCGGCGGGATCGAAGTCCGTGTCGAGTGCCGCGGCCGATCCGGCGTCGAGCTCTCTCGTGGCGGACGCGAACTTCCGGCGGGCTTTCTCGATCGCGTATTTTCCCAGCACCAGTCGCAGCGGCGGATTCTCCGACGCCACCGCCGCGATGATCGCCTCGGCCGCTTTATTGGGATCGCCGGGCTGCCGGCCGCTCATCGTTTCGAGGAATTTCAGGAACTTGCCGCTCGAGGCGTCATAATCGGCGATGCGGCCGGGAGCGCGTTCGAGCGAACGTGCAATGAAGTCCGTGCGAAACGGGCCGGGCTGCACGATCGTCACCTTGAGTCCCAGCGACCGGACTTCGGCGGCGAGCGATTCGGAGACGCCTTCCAGCGCGCACTTGGTGGCACCGTAGATCGAGAAGCCCGCGTAGTTGGCGATGGCGGCCGCGGCACTGATGTTTACGAAGTGACCGCGGCGCTGCGCGCGCAGGATGGGCAGCGCCGCGCGAATCACCCGCAGCGCCCCGAAAAAATTCGTGTCGAAACTGCGCGCGATCTGCTCGTCGCTCACCTCTTCGACCGCGCCGATCAGGCCGTAGCCCGCGTTGTTTACGACGACGTCCAGCCGGCCAAATGCCGCCGCGGCCTGCGCGACGACGGATGGAATCTGCGCTGCGACCGTCAAGTCCAGCGCGAGCACGCGGCACTGGTTGGGATGACTGGCGACGAGATCGGCGAGCGTCTCCGGTTGGCGCGCCGTGGCCACGAGCCGGTGGCCGCGGGCCAGCACGCGCCGCGCGAGCGCGAGGCCGAGGCCGCTGGAGCAGCCGGTGATAAACCAGACCGGTGATTCGTTGGAATCGTTCATGAGGTGGAGGCGTTGATGCGGCGCAGCGGAAAGATCGAGACATCGATCGCGCGCGCGCCGAGCACGGACGCCGGTTCGTCCTCGAGATCGAATCCGGCCTGATGCGCCGGGGCCGTCGAGAACTCCGCGACCTGCGGCGTGTGCAGGCGATAGGGCGCATGGTGCACGCGGCCGGTGAAGAGTCGTCCCGCGCCGTCCGCCGCGAACAGCAGATAGCGCTCGACCAGAAAAAACGCGAGCGAGCCGGGTTCGGCCGGGGCGGCGTCCCGTCCTGGCGTCCACGCGTAGCGGCCGCTCGGCGCGGCGTCGGCGCGGCGCCCGCACTCGTCATGCACGGTGCCGTCGCGTTTCGACGCCGCCCTGCGCGCAGGGTCATTGGGCAGGTGCAAAAAGCGCTGCGCGATCGCCCCGGCGAGCG
>JBBRLB010000151.1:0-13602 GCA_038231575.1 Opitutales bacterium
AAGAATGCCGGCGAAGCGTTTCAGCTGGCGATCGATGCGGCGCAGAAAGTCGAGGAGGAGGTGGCGTTCGCCAACAAGATCTCCGACGCGCGGGCGCGAATTTTCCTCGCCAACGGTTTCAAGTCGCGGCCGCTGCCGAAGCTGCAGGCGACGGGATTCGCCACGTGGGTTTCCAAAATCAGCACGCTGCCGCTGGCCGAGGCGCAGGTGCAGTTCGACCAGCTGTCGGAGCAGACCAAGAAACTTTACGACGCCAGCATTCCGGAATTGCGCGCCAATGCGGAGGCGATCGATGGCCAGCAGACGGGCGAGGTGCACAGCGCGCTGTTCCTGATGTGGGAGCAATTCCGTGTCCAGCTGGCGCCGGAAATTTATCCGGGCGACACGGAGCGGGTCGTCGAGGAAACGGAGAAGATGTTTCTCGGGAGCATCCACGAACTCGTGGCCGGCCAAGCCGCCTGACCGTCCAGTGGAATCGGTGACGACGACGGCGGAAGCAGCCTGGGTGCCGAAGCGATCGGCGAGCGGGCGGCGCGAACGATGCCCCTGGCAGGTTGGGCGGCGGCGGAGGCGCGCGGGCTGGGCGATTAGTTGTCGGACGAAAAGATGAGCGCGTGCGGGTGCAGTTGCGCGAGCCAGGCGATCACGCTGCCGGGGAAGCCCTCGACTTTGTCGTTAAAATTCCGGGCGACCGTGTTGTAGTGCTGGACGAGTTCGGCGGTTTCGCGGCGGGAGCGTTCGCGCTGGCGTTCGAGGCGGAGGAAATTTGCGCTGGCGTCGGCCTGATCGGGATCTTTCAGCGGCACGAACTGATCGTAGCGGTTCATCACTTTCGTGAGGAGGCTCATCACGCGCTCCATCTGCACGGCGGCCGAGGCGATTTGGTGATCGGTGCGGGCTTTGCGCCAAGCGGTGGACATGCGTTGCGCCATGGCGAAGGCGTAGGATTCGTTGTCGCTGTAAATCGCGATGCACTCCACGTAGCCGGGGACGAGGGCGTAGCGGTTGTGCAGCGCGGTCTCGATCACCCGCCACTCCCGATCGATCTGGGCATTGAGGGAGACAAGGCGCAGGAGGTAGGCAGTGCTGATGATGAGGAGGAACAACGCGCTGCCGAGGCTGAGGCGGCGGCGGTGCGCGTGGGCCCACTGCAGAAAAATATCCCAGCGCGTGGGCTCAAACGAAATGGGACGGGCCTTGTAGGGCGTTTGGGGCGTGGGCGGAGCTTGGGGCTCACCTTTGCGCGAGGTGAGGCGGCTGAGGTAGGCGACGAGTTGCTCGGCGGAGGGCTCGTGATCGTCGGCCGTCCGGAGTTCGCGGGCAAACTCCATCTCCGCTTGGTCGACGGCGGGCGGAGGCACGGCGCCCTTGGGTAGAGCCCACGTGGTGTGGGAAGTGGGAGGGGGGGGCACGGGCGCGAGGGGCACCACCTTCGGCTTGCGCGAGCTCCACGAAATTTTTTTGGCCGGCAGATTGGGCGCGGCGGGCGGCGGGAGGGGCGGTCGCGTGGGCACGGCCCACGGCATGTGGGTGAGCATGGCATCGGGCGGCGGAGGGGACAGCGGCGCGGTGGATTCCGCCGGACGTTCCTTGCGCGCGCCCCACGGCACTTTCTTGGCGGAAAGATTTTTTGCCGGCGGCTCCGGTGGTGACGGCGTGGCCTTGGGTTTCGGCGCGCCCCACGGCACCTGGTTGGAGCGGAGGTCGGCCGATTTGGGCGGCGCGGGTTTTTCGGGCGGGTTCATACCCGGACGGGCGTCATCGCGAGGGGCGCGACACGAGCGCCATCATGGTCGAGCGATGAAGGGAGGAAACTCGCCGGAGATTTTTTCCGGCGATGCAAGAAAATGGACCGGAGGCACGCACGCGAGCGCGAGCCTTGGGCTCGCGCGGTCGCAATCAACCTCAGAGTTAGGGCCAGAGCGCCGCTTTGCGCGTGGCATACTGCGCGGCCGAGAGGTCGGTGAAGTCCACGCGGCGGAACGAAACGACCTTGGGGCTGAAGGGCGGAAAGTTGCCGTTCTTGAAAATATCGTCGAAGCCCCACGCGCGCGTGGGCGCCCCGTAGTAGCTGGTGGCCCAGGGCTGGGTGGCAATGCGGCTACTGAAGAGCGAGACCATCGAGCCGCGGATCGCGACCGTGTAGTTGCTGCTGCCCGGCGTCCAGTCTTCGAGGAAGCGAGGCAAATTGTGCGCGCCGCCACTGTAGGCCGTGTTGCTGGTGGCCACGTTGCCGGTGAGAAAGGCGGCGGCGATTTCGCAGCTGCCCGAGGCGCCGTTCTGAAGGCGGAGGCTATTGGCGTCACTCCAGCCGGGAGACAGGATGGTGATCGCGTCGGAGGCGAGGGCGACCGGCGATTCGGTGCTGGCGTTGCCGCTGGATCCGTTTTTGCCGTCGTCGGGCGTGCTGGAGCTTGAGGAGGTGAGCGTGCCGTCGGCATTGAAGTGGCCGAGCACGTAGAGGGGCGCATTGGTGGCGACGGACAGGCCGATGCCGTTCGGCCCGTAGGTGGGGATCAGGCTGCTCCCGCTGGCGACGGTGCCGCGGACGAGGCGAACGCTCGTGGTCTGGTTGCCCGTGCCCGCGTTGGGCGCCTGCACGTCAATATAGATGGCACCGTTCCACGGAGTTTTTTCCGCGCCGGCTACCTGGCTGGCGGAGATGATGCCGCTGGCGACGGCGTTGGCGTTATTCCAGACTTTGACGAGGTGATCGGTGGGATCGGTGTAGGTGATCGCATTGGCATCGGCGATGGTTGTGCCGGTGGTTTTCATTGCGGTGACGAGCGACGTCACCGCGCGCATGTCGATCTGCACCAAGTCGACCATGCCGTTTACGTTGGGAGAACTGGCGGTCGAGCTGCCGGTGGAGAGACCGCGCCGTTGATCATAGAGGCCGTAACCGTAGGTCCCGGAACTGCTGTCGGTGTAGATCGAATAGGTGGTGCCCGTCGTGCCGCTGCCCGAGGTGGTCGGCACGTTCAGGGCGGTGCGCGCGGCATCGGTCGTGCCGTCGGGTTTGAGCACCGTGTAGGTGGACGTGTAGATGGAACTGGCGTAGCTGATGACTTTCTTGAGTCGACGAAAGGGGAGATACGAAACCAACGGTGGCGTGGCGGCCGAGGGCGCGTTGTTCACGTTGGTCGGCGGATTGAGCAGCAGTCCGCCATTGGGGCCGATCGACGACGATGCGGTCCCGGCAGGCGCGGAGTTGGCCGGGCCGTAGATGCTGACGGTCGCGGTGCCCGCGGCCGTGGTGACCACCTTGATGTAAAGCCCCGCCTGCATGGACTTTTTCTCCAGCTCGACGGAGGCCTTCGCTTCGTAATAAGGATCGCTCGTGGCCGGTGTGCTCGGCGCATCAATCATCACCGAGGGATCGGGATGGTTGCCGGAGGCATCGATCACTTGGTTAAACGACACGGGATTATAAGGGAGCACACCGTTGGCCGTGGTCTGGACATTGCCGCCCCACGTGGCGGCGGCGTATTGGAGAAACGCCGTCTTGGCGGTTGGGGTGACCAAGGGGGTCAGGTTGGATAGTCCCGCTACGCCGTCCGAGGCCCCCACGGTGCTGTCCTTCCAACTGGTGCTCGAGGTGGAGGCCTTCATGCTGACTTGCGTCCCAGCGGTAGTGATGAAGGTAACCTTTTCCTGGCCCACGGCACCGCCTTGCTGGCCGGCGGGATTGGCGTTGGCCCAAGCATGATAGATGTTGCCCGCGCAGGTCACCGGGCCGTGAAAATTGAGGCCGTTGGTATCGAGCGCCGCTGGGAAGATGTTTCCATTGCAGTGCACGGGTCCGTAGATGTCCATCTGCGGCGCCGGGTTGAGTTCGAGATCGCCGTTGTAGAAAATCGCGTAAGCGAACAGCGGCGCGCCGCGCACGGAAACGGTTTCTGTCATGTAGCGTGTGATGGGAGAGCCGCTCCCCGAAGTCACGGTCGCGCGCGCCAGGATCACGATGTCACGGCGGAACACCCAGCGGCCTTTCATCGTGTCGAACTGGTTGGCGTAGTCATTGGGGTCGACCCAATAGGTTGCTCCAGTGCTCGGGATCTGGGCGACGGGGCCGGCGATGAGCTCCATGCCGTTGGGGTTCGACGTGGAAAGAGCGCCCGTGACGACGTTCGTGCCGGTGAAGACTGAGGCGTTGGGCAAGTTGAGCGCGTTGGCGGTGCCAGGCCGGTAGACGCCTGGCGTGGATTGCGTCATGAAATCGTTACGCACCTGGGAAAAACCATACTCCGCGACGCCTTCGGCGGCATTGCGGGCGGCGAGCCACAGTCCCTCGCGCTGGTTGAAGCGTCGCTCGCTGATCGACCAGCGGAGCACGCTGAAAGCGAGGAGCGCACAAACCATCGTGAACATGATCGTGACCACGAGCGCGGAGCCGCGCGGCGAGTTGGGCAGAAAGGAAGGCTTCATGATCGGAAGGCGTGGGCGCGGGGTCAGCCGCGGGGAGATACCGTAAAATTGTAGGTGCTGATCGCGGCGCGGCCGCCCTTGCTGCCATAATCCACGATTTGGCCGCGGACCATGACGCTGCGATCGCGGTAATCGTAGAAGAGCGTGCCGTTCGAGAGCCCCTGGGCGAGTTGGATGACGACCGGGTTACTGGCGGCCGAGCTGGTGGGCGCGTATTGGGCCAGTAGCGTCGGCAGATCTTTGCTCTGATCGGCCGTGGCGATAGGGAGACTGAAGCGCCGGACCGGGCCGAGGCTCGCGGGATTCGTCGTGTCGTCCGGCGCGCGGTAGTAGCCGACGATTTGGGTGATCGTGAAGGCACCGGTGCTGGCGTTGGTGTCGGTAAAAGCCAGCACAAGAAAGTCTCCCGACAGGCCGTCGGTGACCGGCGTGGTGCGGCTTTGAAATGAAGGATAGATCCGGAAGTAGTTCGAAGCGACGGCGTCGCTCGCGAGCGAGGTGGTGAAGGTCCGCATATCGCGGTTCACCAGCAGCCGGCCGCCGTCGTAAACATAAATTCGCATCGCCTGAAAAACGAAGCCGAGCACGGCGGTGATAATCACCCCCATAAGGCCGAGGACTACGAGGATTTCCACGAGCGTGAAGCCCTTGGGTTTCGCGGGGGAATAAATTTTTGCGCGCATGGCGGGCTTCACCACGTCATCACGGCCGAGCGCAGCGTGCGCACGACATCACTCATGTATTTCACGCGGCCGCCGTCGGTGTAGGCCCACGTGTAGATTACCGTGATGGAATAAATTTTGCTCGAGCGCTGCGCGGCGACGGACTCGTCCTTGATCCAGACCCACAGGTTAAGGTGCAGATCGTTTTTCCCCGAACGGACGGTGGTGGCGGGATAATTTTGCGCGCTGGGCCACACGGACGGCCACGTCACCTGGGCCGTCATCGCGTAGGTGAGATCGTCTACGTTGGACATGTCGGTCGCGTCGAGATCCTTTGTCATGTCGAAGGTCTTGAGGTTATCGACGACCGCGCCGCCCACCGGCGTGACGCCGCTGTTCACCGCGGTGATGGCGATCGGCGTGCCGGTGGAGGTTTGCAGGGAATCGAGCGTGAGATCGTCGTAGTAAACCGGAATGGCGAAGGAGCTCGTATTCAACACCGGGTTGCCGGCCGCATCGGAACCGCCCACGAGCTGAGCGATGTCCATGTTCTTCATCTGTTCGACGTAGCCCTGGACGATCGTGAGCGCGGCATTTTGGTAAACGCTGCCCTCGGTGAGCCGCCGGCTTTGCATGAAGGTCGCGAGCAGCCCGCCCATCACGAGCGTGAGCACGCCGACGGCGAACATCACCTCCACGAGCGTCATTGCACGCACGCGATCGCTCCGGCGCGGACCCGAGAGGGCCGCGGCGTGGAACAGTGAAGCCAGCGTGGAGGAAGCGGGACGCATGGGATGAACGGGGTTGTGACAGAATAGACGGGTCCCCGTCGAATCCGGAGATTACGTGGCGCGGTGCGTAATTACCCATCGCCCGTTTGCGGGCCCCACGAAGCGGGTGGTGGCACGTGAGCGGGCCGATTCGCCGCGATGTGGCGGGCTGCGGTCTTATGGCTTGGCGGCTGCTAGGGCGACTGTTTCAAACCTGTATGTCCACGACCCACCCCGCTCCCGTGTCGTCCGCGCCGAAGGCGTGGTGGCAGTTCTCCCTCAGCCAGCAGATCATGCTTGGGTTGGTGCTCGGCACCTTCCTCGGTTGGTGGATCAACGTCCATTACTCGGTTGTCGGCTTGGGCGAGGCGGAAGCCAAAGCCGTGCTCGAGAGCAAGAAGACGTGGACCGACTGGCTCGTCCTCATTCGCGACACGTTTCTCCACCTGATCAAGGCGATGATCGCGCCGCTCGTGTTTGCGAGCGTGGTGCAAGGCATCGCGGGCACCGGCGACATGAAGAAAGTCGGCCGCATCGGCGGCAAGGCGCTGCTCTATTTTGAAATCGTCACGACCGCCGCGCTCGCGGTCGGCCTGCTCGTCGTCAACTTCACCAAGCCCGGCGTGGGCGTGAAACTCACCGCCGCCGCCAGCTCGCTCGGTGCCGCGGTGCAGACGAAGCCGCTCTCCTTTTTCGAGACGATTCTCCACGCGTTCCCCACCAGCATCATCGACGCGATGGCGAAGAACGACGTGCTGCAGGTGGTGATCTTCGCGTGCCTCTTCGCCATGGCAGTCATCGCCGCCGGCGAGCGCGGCAAGCCGATGCTGACGTTCTGCGATTCGCTGACGCAGGTGATGTTTCAATTCGCGGGCATCATCATGAAATTCGCGCCCTGGGGCGTCGGGGGCGCGATCGCCGTGACGGTGGGCGCGCAGGGCCCCGAGGCGCTGCTCAATCTCGCGAAACTCGTTCTCTCGCTCTACGCCGCGCTGATTATTTTCGTCGTCGTCGTGCTCGGCGCGGTGATCGCGATTGCGCGGGTGCCGCTCAAGGCGTTCGCCCGCGCGGTGCGCGAGCCGTTCACGATCGCATTCTCCACTGCCAACAGCGAGGCCGCGCTGCCGAAGGCCTTCGATCTGATGGAAAAACTCGGCGTGCCCCGCGGGATCGTCAGCTTTGTGCTGCCCGCCGGCTACACGTTCAATCTCGACGGCTCCACGCTCTACCTCGCGATGGCCTCGGTCTTTGTCGCGCAGGCGTCGGAAACTGTGACCGGCATTCACATGGGCCTCGGCCAGCAAATCACGATGATGCTCACGCTCATGCTCACCTCGAAGGGCGTGGCCGCCGTGCCGCGCGCCTCGCTCGTGGTATTGATCGCCGCGCTGCAAAGTTTCGGCCTTCCGCTCGAGGGCGCCGCGATGATCCTCGGCGTCGACGCATTGATGGACATGGCGCGCACCTCCGTGAACGTGATCGGCAACTGCCTCGCGAGCGTGGTTGTCGCGCGCTGGGAGGGTGAGTTCGACGACGAGAAGGCGCAGCGGAATTTCGGCACCGCCGAGGCCGCCGAGGCGTCCGCGGGTTAGGCTGGAGCGTCGGGCGGACTTCCCTCCGACCCCTTTCTCCTCGTCACCCCGGCGGGCGCTTGTCACTCCTAGCCTGCCACTTTCCGACCGTGCCCGATTCCGCCACCACTGCCGCCGTCTTCCTGAGTTACGCGCGCGAAGACACCGACGCCGCCCGCCGCATCGCCGACGCGCTGCGCGGTTTTGGCGTCGAGGTGTGGTTCGATCAAAACGAACTCCGCGGCGGCGATACGTGGGACCAGAAAATCCGCGGCCAGATTCGCACCTGCACGCTGTTCATGGCGGTGATCTCCGCCAACACTCAGCAACGCACCGAGGGTTACTTCCGCCGCGAGTGGAAAATCGCCGTCGAGCGCACCCACGACATGGCCGACGGGGTGCCCTTTATCGTGCCGGTCGTGATCGATTCGACCGCGGAGTCCGCCGCGCTTGTGCCCGAGCAATTCATGCGCGTGCAATGGACGCGCCTCGCCGGCGGCATGCCGACACCCGAGTTCGTGGCGCAGGTCAAGCGGCTGCTCGCCCCGCGCCGCCCGGCGACCGGCGCGGCGAGCGGTGCAGCATCAGCGCCACCCGCACCGGCGAGTGCCAGCAAGATGCCGCTCGTCGCCGCTGCGGCCGTCGCCGTGATCGCGATCGGTGCCGCGGTGTTTTTCGCACTGCGCCCGGCCGCGAAAGAAAAAATCGCCGCGGCCGAACCGGCCAAGCCCGCCGCGCCTGCGCTCGTCGCCCCCAGCCCCGCACCGGTCGCGAATAAAATCTCCGACAAGTCCATCGCCGTCCTCCCGCTCGCCAACATGAGCGAGGACAAAGACACCGGCTTCTTCGCCGACGGCGTGCACGAAGACTTGCTCACGAATCTCGCGCTCGTGCCCGAGCTGAAAGTCGTCTCGCGCACGACGGTCACGCAGTATCGCGATTCGAAAAAGACGATGAAGCAGATTGGTGAGGAGCTCGGCGTCGCCTACATCCTCGAAGGCAGCGTGCGCCGCTCCGGCAACAGAGTTCGCGTGACCGGCCAGTTGATCAACGCGCGCACGGATGAGCATGTCTGGGCGAAAAGCTACGACAAGGACCTCACCGACATCTTCGCGATCCAGGCGTCGATCGCGCAGGAGATCGCCAGTGCGCTCCAGACCGCCATCACGCCGCAGGCCCAAAAATTCATCGAGCGCCGTCCGACGGAAAATCCCGTCGCCTACGATGCGTTCCTCAAGGGCCGTGATACCCGCAATCGCATGCGCAGTGGCTTGCCCACGCCGCTCAAGCAGGCGGAGGCGTCTTTCCAAACCGCCGTCGATCAGGATCCGAAATTTGCCGCGGCGTGGGGCGAACTCGCGGTGGCGCATGCGCTGCACGTTTTTTGGGAAATCGACAAATCGCCCGCGCGACTCGCCCGGGGCGATGCCGCTATTGCCCGCGCCGCCGAGCTCGCGGCGGATGCGCCTGACGTCATCGCCCAGATCGGCACCTACGCCTACTACGCGCACCGCGACTACGCCCGCGCGACCGAGCAATATCAAAAACTCGCGAGTCTTAAACCCAACGACCCAACGGTCTTCTCCTCTCTCGGCCTCATCCAACGCCGGCAGGGTCAGTGGGCCGAGTCGCTCATTAACCTGCGTCGCGCCGTCGAACTCGATCCCGGCAACATTTCCTATTCGCGCAACCTCGTTGCGTCGTTCGATTCCGTCCGGCGGTGGCCCGAATCGGTCGCCGAACAACGCCGCCTCGTCACGCTGATGAACGGTGCGATGACGGAGCAGTTTTTCCTCGCCCGGGGTCAATATTTTGTCGCGGGCTCCCGGAAGGAAATCGACGCCTTGATGGCGGCGCTGACGTCGGAGCAGGCCAATTCTCCGCGCGGGATTAACCTCCGGAAAATATCTGCGCGAAACCTCGGTGACTACCCGGAGTTTATCCGTCTCGATCAACTCCAACCGTTCTTCGATGAGGACGGCGAGACCCACTATGTTCAGGCGCTGAATGCTGCGGTGGTTTACGGGGCGCAAGGTGATCTCGAAGGTGCGCGCCGGCGGCTCGCTGATTTTCCGGCGGAATTGCGTGCGCGCATCGCAAAGGAGCCGACGAATTCCCGCATCCGCGGTGAACTCGGCTTGATGGAAGCTCTGCTCGGTCACAACGCCGAAGCCATCCGCCTCGCCCGCGAGGGCGTGGAGATGCTGCCCGAGTCGCGTGACGCACTCGACGGCGTAAATTTTTCGCTGTGGGCCCTCGTCCGGGTTAACGCGTGGACCGGGGACAAGGATGCGGCGTTCGCCGGTCTGGCTCACATCCTCCACGTGCCGAACAACGGCGGCGGTGTGAATTCATTTCGATTCGTCCCGTGGTTCGTGCCGCTGCGCGCCGACCCGCGCTTCGAGGCGTTGCTCAACGATCCGAAGAACAACGCGCCGCTGTTCTGAGCGATGAGCGCACCGGCGGCCGCCATCTTCATCAGCTACGCGCGAGAGGACGCCGTCGCGGCCGATCGCATCGCGGAGGCGCTCCGCAGCCACGGGCTTGAGGTTTGGTTCGATCAAAACGAATTGCGCGGTGGCGAGGCGTGGGACCAAAAAATCCGCAATCAGATTCGCACGTGCTCGTTGCTGATTCCGCTCGTCTCCGCCAGCACGCAGGGCCGCGGCGAAGGTTATTTCCGTCGCGAGTGGAAACTCGCCGCCGAGCGCACGCACGACATGGCCGCAGGCATTCCGTTTCTCGTGCCCGTCGTGATCGACGACACCGCTGAGTCGGAGGCGATGGTGCCGGAGGAATTCATGCGCGTGCAATGGACGCGCCTCCCGTCAGGCCGCACCACGCCGCAGTTCGCCGCGCAGGTGAAGCGACTCCTCGAAGCGCCCCGCAGCGCTACGCCGACGCGGCCGGCGTTTCCGATCGGCGCGTCCGCCGAAAAAACCAGCGCGCCCGCCGCTGCGCCGCGCGCGACGGGATTTCCGACGCGGATCGCCGTCATGCTCGGTGTAGTGGTGCTCGGTGCCATCGCATTCTTCGCGCTGCGTCCCGCGGTGAAAGAGACACCGCCGCTGGCCGCCGCGAAGCCGCTCGCCGAAACCAAGGCTGCGCCTACGCCCGACAAATCTGTTGCCGTGCTCCCGTTCGCGAATCTCAGCACGGAAAAGGAAAACGAATTCTTCGCCGACGGCCTGCAGGACGACGTCATCACCAACCTCGCGAAAATCCACGACCTCACCGTCATCTCGCGCACCTCGACACTCGCGTATCGCGACACCGCGTCGCGCAACATGAAGAAAATCGCGGCCGACCTGAACGTCGCGACGATTCTTGAAGGCAGCGTGCGCCGCGTCGGCAGCAAGGTGCACATGAACGCAAAGCTCATCGACGCGCGCACCGACGCCCTCCTCTGGGCCAACACCTTCGACGGCGACGCGAGCGACATCTTTGCGCTGCAAGCCAGCCTCGCGCAGAAAATCGCCGCCGCGTTGAAGGCCACGCTCACGCCGAGCGAGCGCACGCTCATCGAGCGCCGTCCGACGCAGAATCAGGTGGCCTACGATTTCTACCAACGCGCAAAATTACTGGCGGAGAGTCTCACGCCGCGCTCCAGCCGGGAGCGTTACGAAGAAACCGTCGCGCTTTTCGAACGGGCCATCGCGGAGGACCCAAACTTCGTGTTGGTTTACCCGCGGTTAGCCTATGTGAGCGGTTTGATGTATTGGTTTGGGAATCTTGATCCCTCGCCTGAGCGCAAGGCTCGGACCCTGGCGGTCAAAAATGCCATCGAGCGGCTCGCACCCGACTCACCCGAAGCGCATCAGGTCCGTGGCACTTACGCCTACTACATCGACAACGATTGGAATTTGGCGTTGGCGGAATATCGCGCCGCAGAATCGAGCCTGCCCAACGACTCGCAGTTGCTTGCCACCATTGGCTTCGCCCACCGTCGTCTCGGCCATTGGCCGGAGTGTCGGGCTAATCTCGAGCGGGTGATAGCCCTCAGCCCGCACGATTTCTACAACGGCACGCAGTTGGCGTTGTTTCTCTTGAATCTGCACCACTTCGAGCGGGCGCTCGAAGTGGCGAAACACTTCGCGGCGTGGTCGCCGCGCGACGGCTTTGCGCAGGATCTCGCAATTCGGTCGCAAGCCAATCTCGATGGTGACCGCGCGGCGCTGCTCCGCGCCCTCGCGACCCGCGCGCCGTTCGAAAACGATCCGGACGGACTTCAATCCGCCTATGAACGGGCGATGCTGGGAGGAGATCTTCCCGGTGCGGAAACGGCACTCGCCGATTCGCGACTCAGAGTCGCGAGAAACAATCGTGGCGGCGTGTTCGACGAACCCTTGGCCTTGCATCGAGGGTATGTGGCATGCTTGCGCGGCCAACCTGAAGCCGCCAAGCGGTTCGCCGCTGAAGCCATCGCCGCGCTGCAGGCGGTTCAGCCGACACCCCGGCAGCAGCCTTACGCCTTGATGTGCCGTGCGCGGGCCGAAGCGATCGCCGGTCGCACCGACGACGCACTGCGCGACGCGCGCGCCGCGGTGGCTACCGGCGTGCAAAAGGACGTTTACGCGAGTCTGGAGCTAAAATACGATCTCGGGCGCGTGTATTTGCTGCTCGACCGCCGGGATGACGCGCTAGCGGCACTGCGAGAAATTGTGACGACGCCGACCGAAACCACGCCAATCGAAATCCGTTTCGACCCGCTCTGGTCGCGACTGAACGACGACCCGCGCTTCGAGGAGATTCTGAAGTCGGCGAAGCCGTTATGAGCGACACGGGCAAAGCCGCCATCTTCATCAGCTACGCGCGCGAGGACGCCGTCGCGGCCGATCGCATCGCGGAGGCGTTGCGCAGCCACGGACTCGAAGTGTGGTTCGATCAAAACGAATTGCGCGGTGGCGAGGCGTGGGACCAAAAAAAGCCGCAACCAGATTCGCACGTGCGTGCTGCTGATTCCCGTCGTCTCCGCGAGCACGCAGGGCCGCGGTGAGGGATATTTCCGCCGCGAGTGGAAGCTCGCGGCCGAGCGCACGCACGACATGGCCGCAGGCATTCCGTTTCTCGTGCCCGTGGTGATCGATGACACCGCCGAGTCGGAGGCGATGGTGCCGGACGAATTCATGCGCGTGCAGTGGACGCGCCTGCAGCAAGGTCGCATCACGCCGCAATTCGCCGCGCAAGTGAAGCGTTTGCTCGAAGCGCCGCGGGGCGCGGCACCGGTGGCCCGAACTGTGGGGGGGGCTTTACGCCCCGACACGCTTGGCGCACCCGCCGAGTCGGGGCATAAAGCCCCTCCCACAGCTATACGCCGCGCCCCGCACGCTGCATGGGCCATTGCCATCGTCGTGGTCGCCCTTGTCGCATTTTTTGGCACGCGAAAATCCGAGCCCCCGCCCACCTTGGCCAAAGCCGTCCCAGCGCCTCTCGCCCCGAGCTCCGCGCCCGCCCTCGGCGCGAAATCCATCGCCGTCCTCCCGTTCACGACCGCGGAAAAGGACACCGATTTCGCCGACGGCATGCAGGACGACGTCATCACCCACCTCGCGAAAATCCGCGACCTCACCGTCATCGCCCGCACTTCCACGCTCGCGTATAGCGACCCCGCCGCGCGCAACCAGAAGAAGATCGCCGCCGACCTCGGCGTGGCGACCCTCCTCGAGGGCAGCGTGCGCCGCTCCGGCAACCAGGTGCGCGTGACCGCCAGCCTCATCGACGCCCGCACGGCCGCGAGCCTCTGGGCGAACAGCTACGACGGCGATCCGACTGACCCGCTCGCGCTGCAGGCCAGCCTCGCCCAAGCCATCGCCGCCGCGCTCAAGGCCACGCTCACCCCGGACGAGCGCACCCTTATCGAGCGCCGGTCCACGCGCAGCGCGGAGGCGCATGAACTTTATTCCCGGGCGCGGGTGATGGCCGACGGCTACCCCGCGCTGGCGACGCGGGACCAATACGAGCGGCTGATCGCGCTCAACGAGCAGGCGATCGCGCGCGACCCCGACTTCGCGCTGGCTTACGCCCAGCTAGTGTAGTGTCCCGCAATTGAGTCGGCATAAACGTGCGGTCGGTAGGATGGCCGGATGTCACGAACAAGTCTGCCGGTCGTTTTGTCGGACGCGGAGATGATCCGCCTTGAGCAATGGATCCGTGCCGGTTCGACGCCGCAGC
>JBBRLB010000152.1:0-13555 GCA_038231575.1 Opitutales bacterium
TCTGATCGGCGCCATTGTCATAGCGCAGCAGTTTGTCCGTGAAGTTGCTGTTCCAACCGACATAGTTGCCGGGATTCGAAACTTGCGTGAGCTGGGCGAAGGGGAGGCCGGTGGCGGGGTTGATCACTGGGGCACCATTGAAGAAAGGCTGCAGATTGGCCGGCACGTTCCACGGGTCGCTAAAGTTGACGCCCGTCGGATTCTTCCAAGTCGAATCGAACTGATAGATATTGCCATCCGGCAACGTCACATTGGCGTTGATGCCGCCAACGTGCGCGTTGGCCGACGATGTCTTGCTGGCGAGCGACGAACCGAGGTAAATGACCGCTGTCGGCGGGAGATTATTGAGGCCATCGGCATTCCCCTGAAGTTTGTAGGCCGCATACGCCGTCGAGTTGGCATACATCTGCCACGACTTGTTTTCGGTATTATATTTCTCGTTGCTGTAGACTCCGTTGAAGCGGTGCTTGCCAAGCAGGTTCGCCAACATGCTCTCCTTGGCGATGAGGTCCGTGGCGCGGAGTTCGGCGAACAGCGACCCCCGGACATACCTGCGGTTGCTTTCGTAGGAACTGCCACCGCCTGGACCACCGACGACGAAGGGGCGGCCGTAGTTGGGATTGGCGACGTTGCTGTTGCTGGCGTTGGTCGGACCGGTCACGTAGTCCTGAAAGTTTTGCAGGATGTCGATGTTGATCGTGTTGTTGACGAGGTTCTGACCGCCACGTTTGAAGCGCTGGTTGTCGTAGGTGAACTCCATGGCGACGCGGTCATTGAAAAAGGTCTGCGTGACGTCGATGTTCGTGGCATTCCATTTTTCGAACTGCGACGCAGTCGGGCCGTCGATCAGGGTTTTGTAGAAATCGTAAACCGTCGGGTCGGTCAGCGATTGCGTCCGGTATTGGCCGTATTGCGCATTAGGCAGGTTCGCGTTGAGGGCATACCCGGGCAAGCTGCCGACGGCAGTGAACACGTCTGAATACCTCATCCCGACGAGGTTGGTGCCGGCGCCCTGGGGAACTCCGGCCGCATTGAGTGCACCCGTGTTTACGAAACCGCCGTAGATCCGTTGGAGAGCGCCGCTGTTGCCGTCCATGAACCAGACGGGTTGCTGCTGGCCGACGACGCCGCCTGCCCAAGGGCTGAAAACCGTGGCGGTGGAGCCAATCGCGACACCATTGTTGACGGAAAACTTGCCCATGCCGCCGTTGAGGCTGGTGGTGTCAACCGGCCGGAACCACGGCGTGATACTGTCGTTGGGCGTGACGGTGCGGGGACGGTCGGCCTTGATATCGCCATTCTCGAATTTCACCTTGATGCTGGTATGGCCGTTTTTGAAAAGCTTTGGGTCGAACCGCAGGCTGCCGAACATGCGCTTGTCGTCCTGAAAGGCCGGCTTCTGTTCGAATTTCTGATTGTTCCAAAGGCCGTCAATGCGGAGCGCCATTACGCCGGGGATGAGTTGCTGATTGATATCGAGTGTGCCGCGCGCGGAGCCATAGGAACCGGTTCGGAATTCTGCTTCACCCTTGTTGCGAAACTCGGCACTTCGGGTCGTCGTATTCACCATACCGGCCGGACTGCCCAAGCCGAACAGGATGGAGTTCGGGCCGCGCTGAATGTCGACGCGATCCACATTGAACGAGTCGAAGGGGATGTCGGTGACAAAGAAGTCCCGCGCGACGTCGGCGGCGGCCAGTCCGCGGACCCGCTGCGCACCCTCGGGGGCGCGGAGGCTGCCGACTTCATTCAAGGAAGTGCCGTTGCCGAGACCGGCATAGGTGCCGAGCGTCCCGGCCACTTCGGCATTGGTCGTATACTGAAGGAGGGAGCCGGCGTCGGTGGCACCGATATCCTTCATGAATTCCTTGGTGTAGACGGAAAGACCACCGCCGACGTCTTTGAGATCGGTGCGGATGCGCGTGCCAGCGAGCGTATCGGTGGCTTGGTAGCCGGTGTCCTTCGAGGTCGTAACTTCGAACGGGGTCAGCGTGACGGTTTCATCGTCGGTAACGGGCTTGGCCGGCAGGGCGGTTTGGGCCGCCATCGGCCAAGCAGTAAACGCCGCAAGGACGGCGGCGAGCGCATAGCGTGGTGTGGTCTTCATGACTGATTTGGGGTGGGATTGAACTAACTAAAAAAAGTGCGCGGCTCAGGCGGCGCCGCGGCCGGACTGCGCCGCGACGAGTTGCACTTCACCGCTGGCGGGCGCGGGCGCGCCGAGCGCGAGGGCCCGCACGCCGGGCGACGCGGAACCGATGACGATCTGATAGCGGCCCGGATGGTGGACGGGCTGGCCGGCGGCGTTGATCTGCGCGAAGGCTTCCGCGGGGAGATCAAATTGCACGTCGACGGACTGGCCGGCGGGGAGCGAAATCTTTTTGAAATCAACGAGCGTCGCGCGCGGCGCGTCGGGCCAGTCGCGGGGCGGGACGATGTAACACTGGACGGTTTCGAGCGCGTCGCGCGCGCCGGAATTTCTTAGCGTCGTGCGCACCGCGAGCCGGGCCTGCGGAGCGAGCGCGGCGGAGCCGAGGACGAGCGCGCCGTAAGCGAGCGTCGAGTAGCCGAGGCCAAAGCCGAACGGATAGAGCGGATCGATCGCGGCGAAACGATACGTGCGGCCGCGCATCGCATAATCCTCGAACGGCGGCAGGTCGGCAGTGCGCCGCGGCACGCTCACCGGCATTTTTCCCGACGGCGCGACATCGCCGAACAGCATCGCGGCCACCGCGTGGCCGCCTTCGCAACCGGGATACCACACCTGCAGCACCGCGTCGCAGAACTCGTGCGCTTCGGGCACGGCCAAGGCGCTGCCGCCCGTGAGGACAAGGATTAGTTTTTTGGCGTGCTGGCGCAGCTCGCGCAAAAATTCCTGCTGCACCGCCGGCAACTCGATCGTGACGCGATCGCCGCCGACAGGCGATGCAACGGCGTCGCCTTCCTCGCCCTCGAGCGTGTGGTCGAGCCCGAGCACCGCGATCGTGACTTCGCTTTCGGCTGCGGTGCCGTAAGTGTAATTGACGCCCGGCGCCAGCGGGCTGCTCAACGGACAGCCGGCGCGATACACGACCCGCGTGCCCTCGGGGGCGCGCTCGGTGATGCCCTCCGCGAGCGTCACGAGCCGCGACGACATGCCGTAATAGTTTCCCAGCAGCACCGCGGTATTCGCGGCGGTCGGGCCCGTGACGAGGATACTGCCCGGATCCCGCGCGAGGGGCAGCACGCCGTTGTTCTTCAGCAACACGATCGATTCGGCGGCGGCCTGCCGCGCCAGCGTGCGATGCGGCGCGCTGTCGATGATCGCGACGGGCGTCTTCGACCACGCAACGCGTTCCTGCGGATCGAGGAGGCCGAGTTTGATCTTGGTCGTGAGAAGACGGTGCAGGGAGATTTCGATCTCCGCCTCGCTGATCAGGCCGTCGCGCACGGCGACGACCAGATCGTTGTAAGTGCAGCCGCAATTCAGATCGCAGCCGAGCTTCACGGCCAGCGCGGCGGACTCGGCGGAATTTTTCGTCACGCCGTGATGCGCGTGGATGTCATCGATCGCGCCGCAGTCGCTGACGAAATGCCCGCGGAAGCCCCACGCGCCGCGGAGCGTGTCGACGATCAGGCGCTGGCTCGCGCAGCACGGTTCACCGAGCGTGCGGTTGTAGGCGCCCATCACGGCCTCGACGCCACCGCGCACGAGTTTCTCGAACGCCGGCAAATACGTTTCCGCGAGATCCTTGAGCGGGGGCTTCGCATCGAAACCGTGACGCGCCTGCTCGGGGCCGCTGTGCACGGCGTAGTGCTTCGCGCACGCCGCCGTCTTCAAATGGTCGGGATCGTCGCCTTGGAGTCCGCGCACCATCGCGAGGCCCAGTTCACCGGTGAGATACGGATCCTCGCCAAACGTCTCCTGACCGCGGCCCCAACGCGGGTCGCGGAAAATATTGATGTTCGGCGTCCAGAACGTGAGGCCCTGATACTGGCCGCGATGACCCGCCGCGACGGCCGCGTGGTGCTTGGCGCGCGCTTCATCGGCAATCACCGACGCGACGCGCTGGATGAGCGCGCGATTCCACGTCGCCGCGAGACCGATGACCTGCGGAAAAACCGTGGCGCGGCCGTTCCGCCCCACCCCGTGACACGCCTCGTTCCACCAATTGTAAGCCGGCAGGCCCAGGCGCTCGATCGCGTTGTTCTCGTGCAGGAGCTGGTTGATCTTTTCCGGCAACGTCAGCCGCCCGACAAGATCGTCCACGCGCGCGGCGAGCGGCAGCGCGGGATTCGCGAACGGCATCTCCTTCCGGGTCGACGGGGCGGAGCGCGAAGGAGGAGTCGACTCAGTGGCAGAGGCAGGGGACATGCGAAGCAGTCACACAGCGAAGAGGCAGGGGTGGAGCGGGGTGAACAGGCGAGCGGGGCGCGGTTTCGCGCATAGGACGAATCATCCCCTCGAGTCTCAACGGCGGCGTTAGTCTCACGTTAGACTAAACGCGGAAAAAGCGCGCCGCGCCGTTCGTCCGTGGCGGGTGCGACGCTCGCGAACGTCCGGCTCCCGGACGGCGACGGTCCGGACATGGTCACGCCCGCCCGACGGTGAGGTCCGCGGCCGAGGCCTCGTGCGCGCTATGCCGATCCGCTGACGTTTCTCCCCGCAGATTTGCCGGCGGCGTAGTGCCGGAGGAACAGCACGCGAAACCTGGTGCCGGTTTCTGTCGAGCTGGCCAGTTCCAGACTGGCGTCCAGCAGATCACAGAGTCGCTTTACAATGGAGAAGCCGATACCTTCGCCCACTTGCTCAGTGTGACGGCTGGAGATATCGGACCCGCCCGGGGGCAAGGGAAGCACGGAAGGAGCTTCGCCCTGGGCGTCCGCCGCTTTCGCGTCCGACTCTCGCGCGCTCGCCGTGGCTGCCTTCATGCCAGCGGCGATGGGCGAGCCCGGTCCCGCCATCAAGCCAGGATCCGTATCTTTCACGGTTACCCGCCACCGTTGTTTCTGTTTACCCCAAGCGACGGTCACACCGCCTTCCTTGGTGTATTTGAGCGCGTTTAAAACGAGGTTTTGCACCAGCCGGCGGAGTTTATCCGGGTCGCCTTCCACCCTTAAGGCGGGGAGGCCTCGGTCAGGAGAAACAATTTTCGTTCCGCCGCCAAAACGTGGGTCTGCGCACAAAGCTCTTGGAGTGCCTGCGCCGCGTCGAAATCAACCCATTTCCGCTGATCCTGTCCGGCCTCCAGCCGCGCTAGACTCAACAGTTCGGTGAGCAGGGTGCTGACGGCTCCCACGCCTTGCTGGAGTAACGACAGGACTCAACCCTTCACATCGAAGAGATACGCTGTAAAGATGTAGCCCTTCATGTAGTCGTTGGCCGACTTGATGAGCGGCTGCTCGAGCGGATGCCACGCCTTGTGGTGATCCTCGGTCGGGTTCCAGGCCCAGCGGGCCGACTCCGAATCCCATTCTTGAATGATGCGATATTTAAGCTCGGCGATGGATGGCCCGATTTGCGCGCCGTGGGCACCACCCGGCAATTTCTTCCAGCGATCCTCCGGGGCATGCTCGTGCTGGTCCGCCGCCCGGATCTTCAACAGCCGGCACGCGCGAAAACCGGCGGCCCTGGAGACGATCGCTTTGAAATTCTCAAAGGCCGCGAGAAATTCACTTTCGCGGGCGAGATCGACGTTGAAGTCGGAGTGGAGTTGAATGGGACCGGGATATTTTGCGCTCATGGATTGGGATTAAAAGAGAACAGGAAACGCGGTGACGAAAAAGGCCTCATTTTCCTTCGTCAACTTTAATCTTTCTTTTCTTGTGTTTTATTTCGTTTAATTCCTGCCTCCCTTTTTACCTTCATTCATGAAAATCCTCCTCATCGGCGGCACCGGCCAGATCAGCACATCGGTCACCCAACTGCTCCTCGTCCGCGGCCACGCCGTCACCCACGTCAACCGGGGGCAGACCACGACGCACGGTCGCGCGGCAACTGGCGTGCGCACATTGACCGGCGACCGAAAAAATTTTGCCGCCTTCGAGGCTCAGCTGCAGGCCGGCGAAACGTGGGACTGCGTGATCGACATGATTTGCTTCCAGCCGGCAGAGGCCGAAAGCCTCGTGCGCGCGTTTCGCGGCAAGACCCGGCAGCTCATCCTCACGAGCACGGTCGATGTTTACGCCCGCCCGCAAGCCACCCACCCTATCCGCGAAGACGCCCCGCGCGGCGGGGTCAGCGCCTACGGCAAGGCCAAGGTCGTGTGCGAGGACATCGTGCTCGCCGCCGGCGCGCGCGGCGATTTCGGCGCGACGGTCATTCGCCCCGTGCATACCGTCAACGACACGGGCCGCATTCACCACTCCATCGGTAAAGCCGACCCGCGCCTCTTCGATCGCTATGCCCGCCGCCTGCCGATCATCGTCCATGGCGATGGCTCCAGCCTCTGGACCGTTTGCCACGCCGAGGATGCCGCGGTGGGTTACGCGGGGGCCGTCGGTAACGCGCGCACCTTTGGCCGCGCCTATCATCTTCCCGGCCCGGAGAGTATCACGTGGAATGATTTTCACCGCCGCGCCGCCGCCGCCATCGGCGCGCCCGCGCCCACGCTCATCCCCATCCCGACCGAGATTCTGCACCGCCTCGCGCCTGACCGCGCCGCGCTCTCCACGGAGAATTTTCAGTTCAACAACTGCTTCGACTCCACCGCCGCGCGCACCGACCTCGGCTTCGCTCCGAAGATTTCGTTCGAAGAGTGCATTCGCCGCATTCATTCGCACCTCGCCGCCCACAAACTTATCGAGCGCGCCGAAGCGGACGAGGTGTATGGAAAAATTCTCGCCGCCTGGTCGCGCCACACCGGCGCGCTCGTCGCCGAGTTCAATCGCTGACCACCTTCATGTCCGCCCCCACGCTCGTTTTCACCGCGCCGGAGCGCGAACTTCGCTCGCCGTTTGTCGCCACGCTCCACGCCGGGCCGATCACCCTGGAATTTGTCGATGGCGACCTCCGCCATTTGCGCGCGGGCGGCGAGGAACTCATCCGGCGCATCACGTTCAACGTCCGCCACCATAAATGGGACACCGCCGACTGGCGCCTCGACAGTTTCCGGCTGCAGCAACAACCCGATGATTTTTCCCTGCATTTTTCCGCCGCCTGCGAAATCACGGGGGCCCGTTACACGTGGTCCGCCGATCTCATCGGGGAGAGCGACGGCACGATCACCTATTCGGTCGCAGGCGTCGCGCACGCCGACTCGACCGAGGTTCGCCGGGCCGGCCTGAATGTGCTCTACGCCAATGACGAGGTGCTCGGTCAGCCGTTCGAGACGACGCACCTCGATGGAAAAATCGTCCAACACACCTTTCCCGAACTCGTGCCCGCGCACCACCTGCCCGCGATGGATTTTTCCAAAATCACGCACCGCACGCGCGGCGGGGCGCTCGTGACAGCGGAAATCTCCGGCTCGCAATTCGGGCTCGAGGATCAACGCGTCGCCGGCGACAGCTCGTTCAAGGCGTTCTCCGGCCTGCGCCACACCTACGCCCCCACGCTCGTGAAAGGCGACCGCGCCGAAAAAACGCTCACCCTTCGCGTGTCCGGTGTAGCGGCGAGCGCCAGCGAGTCGAAGCGGACAACTGTCACGCTCTCCGCCACTGCATCAGCCCGCCTCCCGCACGTCGCCCTCTCGCGCTCGCAGGAAACCTACGGCGTCTTCCACGAACTCACGCGCCGCCCCGCCGCGAAGAACGGCATCTTCCTCGATGTGAACCTCGTCCGCGAAAAATGCCGCGACGCCACCGCGCTCACCTGGGGCTGGTATCCCACAGTCAATCTCTACGACGACGACATCGTGATGGACAACGCGTCGTCGGTCGCCGGCCAGCTCCAGAGCGCGCGCCGTTTCGCCCCGGAGGCGCGGCTGCGCATCGATCCCATCGCGCTCGAATCACTTCATCCGCGCGCCGTCCCGCGCGATCCGCGCAACGACACGCCCTTCGCCGCCGCCTGGCTTGTCGCCGCCACGAAACACCTCGCTCTCGGCGGCGCGCACGAAGCCGCCTTCGCAATCGACGGCCCCTATGCTCGCGCCGCGCTATCGGCACTCACACCACACGCCGGGAACCCGGTGCGCGACGCGGTCGTCGTGAGCGACGGCCCGTCTCCCGTCGCCGCCTTCGCAGTCGAAACCAAATCCGGCCTCGCCCTTTGGCTCGCCAACCTGACCGCCGAAACGCAGCCGATTGCACTCGTCGCGCTCCCGACGACGGCCGCCTTCAACCTCCATCGCCTCCACGCCGCCACCGGTCCCGCTTCCCGCGAATTCCCCGGCGGCTTCACTGATGCGTCCGGGCAAACCGCAGTTCGACTCGCACCTCACGAGGTGTCCGTGGTGCAATTTTAATCCAACCTGGATTCATCCGTGCTCATCTGTGAAATCCGTGGTTAAAAACTCTGCCGCCTCCCCATGAAAAAAAAGCCCCTCCGCTTCGCCCTCGCCGGTGCCGGCTTCTGGTCGCACTACCAACTCCACGGCTGGCGCGAACTCCCCGGCTGCGAGTGCGTCGCGATCTACAACCGCACGCGCGCCAAGGCGGAAAAGCTCGCCGCCGCCTTCAGCATCCCGGCCGATCGCGTTTACGACAACTACGCGCGTATGCTCGACACGGAGAAACTCGACTTCGTCGACATCGTCACGGGCGTGGAGCAACACGCGGCGATGACCCGCCTCGCCGCCGACCGTGGTCTCGACGTCGTCTGCCAGAAGCCGATGTCCTCCGATTATCAATCCGCCGCCGCCACGGTCGCGCATTGTCGCAAACGCGGCGTGAAGCTCTTCGTGAACGAAAATTGGCGCTGGCAGCCACAGCTTCGCGCCTTCGCCGCCGCGCTCGAAAAAGCGCCGCTCGGGAAAATCTGGCGCGCGCACATTAACTACTGGAACAGCTTTCCGGTCTTCGACAACCAGCCCTTTCTCAAGGAACTCGACCAGTTCATCCTCACCGACATTGGCACGCACATCCTCGACACCATGCGCTTCCTCTTCGGCGAGGTCGAGACGCTCTACGCCCGCGGCCACAGTGTGACGAAGGGCATCAAGGGCGAGGACGCCGTCTCCGCGCTCTTCGCGATGAAGAACGCCATGACCGTCTACGCCAACATGAGTTACGCCTCGCGCGTCCACGGGGAACGCTTTCCCGAAGTGTTCATCACGGTCGAAGGCGAGGACGCCTCTATCTCCCTCGACCTCGACTTCACCGTGCGGGTCACCACCAAGCGCGGCACGACCGTCACGCGCCACCCGCCGCCGCATCACGCCTGGGCCGACGCGCGCTACGGCATCGTCCACGCCAGCATCGTCGAGGCCCAGCGCAACATCCTCGCCGGCCTTCGCCGCGAAGAAACCGCCGAAACCACCGGCGAGGATAATTTGAAAACCCTCCGCCTTGTCTTCGGCTGCTACGAATCCATCAAATCGGGCAAGGTCGTGAAGGTGTAAAGCCGCCGCCCGCACGCGCGCCGTTTTTTAAATGTCCGCGTTAGATTCGAACCCTTCTGCGCCCATCGGCCTACTGCTCCGGCTCATGTGGCGGGCCGCGCCGGGCAAGACGACAGCGCTCGGCGTTTGCTCGTTTCTCGCCGGGGCGGCACCGGTGGGCTACATTCTCGCGACCGCACATTTGCTCGGCGCGATGACGATTCCAGCCAGCGGTGCAGGCACCGCGAACTTCGGAGCGTGGCTGTGGGACTGCGCGATCATCACGGCGCTGTTCGCCGGGCAACAGATCATGGTCCCCTTCACGCGCGCCCTGGCACACGAGTTGGGCGCCTTGCTCGGTCTCGTGCTGCGCGAGCGGACCCTCGAGGCCTCGCTTGAACGCGTCGGCCTCGCGCATCTCGAGCAGCCGGAGGCCGCGCGCCACGTCGCTCAAGCAGCGCTCGTCGGCGGGCGCGCCTTCGACACGGTGGACATGGTGCTCACGCTCGCCGACAAGTTCGCCGCGCGCGTGCAAGGATTCGGGGCCGCGCTGCTGCTCGTGACGTTTCACTGGTGGGCGCCGTTCGCGATCTGGGCGGCGTGGTCGCTCCTGCCGACGTGGATTCGGCACGTGACCGGCACGCAGATGAAAGCCGCGACCAATTTCAGCGGATCGCTGCGCCGGGCGGGCTATCTTCGCCAACTCACGCTGCGACCCGCCGCAGCCAAGGAGCTGCGCATTTTCTCGCTGCAAGACTGGCTCCTGCATCGCTTCGAATCCGCCCGCGCCGCCGGCTTCTCAGACTTGCGGGACGAACGCGCGCGGCTCGGGCTTTGGCTGCTGCCGGTGCTGGCCGCGCCCGCCATGGTCACCGCAGGATTGCTCGTCCTCATGATCGGGGCCGTGCTGCGCGGCGAGTTGACGCTCGCGCAGTTCACGCTCTACGCCCTCGCCCTGATCGACGCCAAACACATCGGTCACACGATGGCGTGGTGGGTTCGCGGGCTGCACCACGCCGCCGCCGCCACGCATGCGGCCATGCTCGGCGAGCGGTTGCAATCCTGCGCCGATCTTTCGCGCGGCACCGCTCCCGCCGCGAATCTTCCCCGCCACAGTGTCGTGTTCGAAAACGTTTCATTCCGTTACGCCGCCGATCGCGCACCCGTGCTCGCGGGCTTCAATCTCACGATTCCCGCGGGCCGCTCGCTCGCCATCGTTGGAGAAAATGGCGCGGGCAAAACCACGCTCGCCAAGCTGCTCGCGCGCCTGCACGACCCACAGGCGGGACGCATCGCGATCGATGGCACTGATCTCCGCGCGCTCGATCCGGAGGCCTGGCGGCGCCAGCTCGCCGTCATCTTCCAAGACTTCATCCGCTACGAATCCTCCGCACACGACAACATCTCGCCCGGCGGACGGGTCAGTGGGGCACAGTTTCAGACGGCGCTCGACCAGGCGGGCACACGAACACTCGTCGAAAGCCTGCCGCGCGGCGCCGATACGATCCTCTCCCGCGCCTATCCCGGCGGCACCGACCTCTCCGGCGGTCAGTGGCAACGCATCGCGCTCGCTCGCGCGTTCGCCGCCGTGCAAGAAGGCGCAAGGTTGCTCGTGCTCGACGAGCCCACGGCCAACCTCGATGTGCGCGCCGAGGCGGAGTTGTTCGATCGCTTTCTGGAAATCACGCACGGGCTCACCACAGTGCTGATCTCGCACCGGCTCTCGACGGTGCGACGCGTCGACTGCATCGCCGTCGTCGAGCAGGGTGCCGTCGTCGAACTCGGCTCGCACGCCGAACTCATGGCGCGCGGCGGCCGTTACGCGACGATGTTCACCCTGCAATCTCAACGCTTCGCCGAGGAATCCGCGCATGCCGGCTGAAGCCAAAATATCCTCGCCGGGTGCGTGGGCGGCGGTGTGGCTGCTCGTGCGCACGTCCTACCGTGCCGATCCGTGGCGGACACTTGGTGCGCTGGTGATTTATCCCATCGGCATCCTGGGGATTCCGTTGCTCGGCCTCGGCCTGAAATTCGCCGCCGATGCCCTCGTGCGTGGCGACCAGCGCGCCGCGCTCGTCGGCGTCGCCGTGCTCGTTGGCGCGTTGTGCGTGCTTTACGTGCTGGAGCTGGCCGCGTGGCAATGGGGCATCGACCTCGAAGACTCGGTCGCATTCGCCGTCGAAAAGGAAATTGCCGGCCACTCGGCGCGTCTGCCCGGACTCGAACATCTGGAGCGCCCCGAATATCTCGACCGGCTGCACGTGCTCGAGGAGCAGGGCTGGCAGCTCGGACGGTCGATGTATCTCTTGCCGATGAATTGGGGCGCGTTGCTACGTGCGATCGTGACCTTCGCCCTGCTCGCCGCCGTGCATCCGCTCCTCTTGCTGCTGCCGCTGTTCGCGATTCCGGTGGTGTTGGCCGGGCGCGCGCATGGTCGCCTGCGACGCGAAGCCCAGGACGCCGCCGCAATCGAGCAGCGCCGCGCTCGACATTTTTTTGAACTCGGCACGCAAGCCGGCCCTGCGAAGGAGCTGCGTATTTTCGGACTCCGCGGGCGCCTGCTCGCGTGGCACCGCGAGGCGTGGCAACGGGCGGCCGGGCAAATCAACCGCGCGGTTTGGCGCGGCGCGCTGCTCGACGCCGGCGCGTGGTTGATTTTCGCGGTGGGCTTCGTGCTCGCGCTCGGCTGGGTGGTGTGGCTCGCCGGGCGCGGCGAACGCAGCATCGGCGATGTCGTGCTCGCGCTCACGCTGGCCGGCCAGGTGAGCATGAACGTGCGTTCGCTCGTCAGCATGGTGAACCACGTGCAAAGCATCCTGTATCTGGCCGGCCATCTGGTCTGGCTGCGCAAGTTTGCGGCGCGCGGCACCGCCACGACCACAGGTCAGACGACACCGCCGGAAAAACTCAGCCGTGGGATCGCGTTGGAAAATGTTTCGTTCGCCTATCCCGGCACTTCGGTCCCGGTGTTGCGCAACGTGAGTCTGGCCCTACCGGCGGGTGCCGTCGTCGCGCTCGTCGGTGAGAATGGCTCGGGCAAGACCACGCTCGTCAAACTTCTCAGCCGTTTTTATGCGCCGGACTCTGGGCGCATCACGGTGGACGATGCCGACCTCGCCGATCTGGATGTGACCCGCTGGCGGGCGCGCATGACGGCGGCGTTTCAGGATTTCGCGCGCTTCGAGTTCACCGTCCGTGAAGCCGTCGGCCTCGGCGATGAACCACGGATGAGCGATGCCCGAGTGGCCGCCGCTCTGGCACGCGCCGGCGCTGACGATTGGCCGCGCTGGCTCCCCCGCGGCCTCGACACGCAACTCGGCGCCGCTTGGCCCGACGGCGTCGAGCTTTCAACGGGTCAGTGGCAGAAGATTTCCCTTGGCCGCACGCTCATGCGCGAGGAACCGCTCCTGCTGATCCTCGACGAACCGGCGGCGAACCTCGATCCCCTCGCCGAGCAGCGCCTCTTCGCGCGACAGGCTGAAATGGCGCAAAAGGCGCGACACCGCGGCGCGATCACGCTGCTCGTCACGCATCTTTTTTCCACGGTGAAGATGGCCGACGTCATCATCGTGCTCGACCGCGGCGAGGTGCGCGAGACCGGCACGCACGCCGAGCTGATGGCGCGCGCCGGCCTCTACGCCCAACTCTACGCCGTGCACGCCCAAGCCTACGGCCAAAAATTCCCTACTTGAGCAGCGGCGCGAGCAGCTTCGTCCAGCCGGCGGAGCCGGCGGCGTTAAGGTGGAGACAGTCGGCGCGGTAGAGCTCACCGCGCGGCGTGCCGTCGGGGCCGAGCAGTCTCTGATTGATGTCCAGAAATTTGCAGCACGCATCGGCGGCGCATTGGGCGGCGATCAGCGTAAATACGATGCCATCGGAGCGAGGCTATATATAGTCCGAACACTACGCCTCCTCCGTGGCTGCGGTTCAAAATTGGAACTGGGCAATGCCGGCGCCGATCGCTGGGGGCGATCCGCAGGCGAGTTGACCGCCGTATTTGTAGAACGGCCTTCTCCTTCGCGGTGAAACCAACACCGCAGAGTAAGTCACGCGGACGAAGATTCAGGGCGCGGTGTTACCAGCCAATCGGTGAA
>JBBRLB010000153.1:0-13530 GCA_038231575.1 Opitutales bacterium
CCAAGGCTTGCTCGCGGTGGGAGTCCTCGTTGTGAGTCTGGTCTTAGCGCGCGATCGGCCGCGGCTCATGGGTGGCGTCGCGCTCGCCGGCTGTGTGCTGCCGTTCCTCGTGCCGATGTCCGCGCCGCTTTTACGCTCCGTCGCCGTGGTCTTCACGTCTTCGTTGCTGATCAAGTCGCTCCAGTTCGCGGCGGGCCACGTCCGGCCCCGGGGCCGGCTCGATTTCCTGCTGTTCCTTTTCCCCGTCATCGCGGTCGTGCGCTGGGAAACTCCCCACCGCCCCGACCTGCGCCGCGCCGCCGTCGCTCTCTTCACCGGTCTTTCTCAACTCGGACTCGTGTGGCTGCTCGTGCTCGGCGTGTCGCGACTCGATCTGCAAAATCCGCTGCGGCTGTTCACCACCCAGCTCGGGATCTATTGGGTCGTCGCCGGTATCACCAATCTGACCGCGGTAAAGCTCAGTCTCCGCGGGATCGACTACGACGACGGCTTCAACCATCCGTTCGCGTCGTTGACCCCCACCGAATTTTGGGGCCGGCGCTGGAACACGGATGTCCGCGACCTGCTGCACCGGTATGTTTTCCTGCCGGCCGGAGGACGGCGTCATCCGCTGCGCGGCATGCTCGCCGCCTTTGCGGTGAGCGGCGCCTACCACGAACTGGTTTTCGACGTCGGCACCCTCAAGTTTAATGGCGGCATGCTCAGCTACTTTATGGTCCAGGCTGGACTGGTGGCAGTGACGTCCCGCTCAAAATTCGTCCGCCGGCTCGCCCGGGATGTGCCCGTGCTCGCCTGGCTGCTGACAACCGTCGTGATGCTCCTCACGGGGATCCTGTTCGTTTACGGCATGGACGGCGTCGATCCGTCCAACGCGTGGCGCAGTGTGTTTCCAGCAATCTAGCGCGCAGAGATCGATCTCGGCCGGTTCCTGCTGCGGTGGCCGACGCGAAAGCTGGAATTGCCATCCCGCCGCTGATCGTTGTGCTACCGGATTCTCGCCGTCGAGACCGCGGACCCGTAGCTCAATTGGATAGAGCACTTGGCTTCGAACCAAGGGGTCGGGGGTTCGAGTCCCTCCGGGTCCGCCATCCTTCGCTCGGCGAGCAACGCACGGCCGACACGACTGGTCGTCGAAGAGCAGCGGCACGCCCAAAATGTTGGCCTAGCCCGCGAACGCCGCGGCGACCAGCAACGCCGCCGCGAGCCACGGGCGGCACTGGGCGTTCATTTATTTCAGGAGCTGCAAAAATCCCGCCTCGTCAATCACGCGCACGCCGAGATCGCGCGCCTTCTCGAGCTTCGATCCGGCGTCCGCGCCCGCGAGGACGAATGACGTCTTCTTGCTCACGCTGCCGCTCACCTTGCCGCCGGCGGCGAGGATTTTTTGCTCGGCCTCCTCGCGCTTCAGTGTCGGCAGCGTGCCGGTGAGCACGAAGGTTTTGCCGGTAAACACGCCCGCCTCCATCACCGTGCCCGGCGGATCGATGCCAAGATTATGCAGCTTCGCGAGCAGGCGTTGGCCGGGCTTGCTCGCGAAAAAATCCAGTGTGCTCGCCGCGACCGCCGGCCCGACTTCGGAGGGGACGCCCGCGAGAATGCCGTCGTTGAGCTTCGCCAACTCGGCGTCGATTTCGACGCGGCGCGCTTTCCGCCGCTCTTTCTCCACCTCGTCTTTCGCGGGATTTTTTTTCGAGTTCGGGCTCTGGCTTTCCTTTTCGTCTTCCAGCGCCGCCTTCTGCAAAACGGCGTGGAGCAATTTCGAGTCCGCGAGCTCGGCGAAATGGCGGTGACGCTTGGCGAGTTCGCGCGCGGTGCTTTCACCGACATCGGGCACGCTCAGCGCGTAGAGCCATTTTTCGAGGGGCAACGCTCGGGCCGCCTCGCGCGCGGCGACGAGCTTGGTGGCATTTTTTTCGCCAAAGACGCGCGGCTCTTCAGTCGTGCCGAGATTCAGGGTCGCGAGCGTCTCGAGCGACACGTCATAAACATCCGGCGGGTCGCGCACGAGATCGAGTTCGACAAGTTTCGCGGCGACGGTCTCGCCGAGGCCGTCGATCGCGAGCGCGCGGCGGCTGCAAAAAAATCCGAGCCGTCCGGCGCGTTGGGCGGTGCAGTCGTAGTTCTGGCATTTCCACGCAGCACCGACGCCACTCTCGGTGTCGACCTCGACCTTGGCGATTTTACCGCCGCACACCGGACACTTGCCGCCGACGGCCTCGAACAAATTAAATTCCTTCGCGTCCGGCGGGCGTGCCTCGGGGAAGGACTGCAACACGGCCGGAATCACCTCGCCCGCGCGCTCGATCTCGACGAGGTCGCCGACGCGGATGTCCTTGCGGCGGATCTCGTCCTCGTTGTGCAGCGTCGCGCGGGCGATGGTGCTGAGCGAAAGAAAGACAGGCTCCAGTTCGGCGACCGGACTTAGGATGCCCGTTTTGCCAACCTGGATCGTAATCGACTTCAGGCGCGTGCGCGCGGTGTCGGGTTTGTATTTGTAGGCGATCGCCCAACGGGGCGACTTGTCGGTCGAGCCGGCGACGCGCTGCTGCTCAACGCTGTCGAGCTTCACCACGGCGCCATCGGTGCCGTAGGCGAAAGAACGGCGGAGCGAATCAAGTTCACCGATCGCGACCCACGCTTCATTGATGCCACGCACGGTCCAATATTTTTCGACGACCGGCAGTCCCCACGCGCGGAGTTTCTGCTGCAGGTCCGTCTGCGAGCGCACCACCTCCGGCTCGCAGTAGCCGAGACTGTAGAGGACGATCGACAGTTTGCGGCGCGCGACTTCGGTGCTGTCGAGCTGCTTGATTGTGCCCGCAGCGGTGTTGCGCGGGTTGGCGTAGAGTTCCTCGCCGGCGGCGGCCCGCTCGGCATTGATGCGCTCGAACTCCGCCTGGGTCAGATAAATCTCGCCGCGAATCTCGACGAGGCGCGGCGCAGCGCCGGTCAGTTTGCGCGGCAGCGACGCGATCGTGCGCACATTGGCTGTGATATCATCGCCCCGATCGCCCTTGCCGCGGGTCACGGCGCGCACGAGCTGGCCCTCCTCGTAGGTGAGGCTGACGGCGAGCCCGTCGATCTTCGGCTCGACGGTGTAGCGGAGATCATCGGTCTCAAGCAGTCGGACGAGGCGCGCGTGAAAGCCGCGGAGCTCCTCTGCATTATAAGTGTTGTCGAGACTGAGCATCTTCTGCCGGTGCGCGACTTCCTTGAAGCCCTGCACGCGGTCGTCGCCCACTTTCTGCGTCGGCGAGTCGGCGCTCGCGAACTGCGGGAATTTTTCCTCCAGGTCGGCCAGCTCGTGCTTCAACTGATCGTAGTCGAAGTCGGTGATCTCTGGCTGCGCGCGGCGGTGGTAGAGTTCGTCGTGGCGCGCCACTTCGGTGCGCAATGCGGAAATTTTTTTCTGGGCCTCGGCCGGGGTCATCGCGGAGGGATTGTTGGGACCGCCGCGGGATTTTCAATGCGGGGCTTTCGACGCAGCGACGCCTCGAGGGTTTGCCGATACCACGGCCAGCCCGCGTAGAGCGCGACCGCTAGCGCGCCACCGAGGGTGTCGGCGAGCCAGTCAGCGACATCGCTCGAACGTCCCGGCACGAAACTCTGGTGCCACTCATCGCTCGCGCCATAGAGTGACGTAATCACCAGCGCGAGCGCGATCGCGCGGGGCCCACGACGGCGCCGCACGAGCAGGGTCGCGAGCAAGCCGTAAACGGCGAAGTGCGCGAGCTTGTCGAAGTTCGTGATGTGCGGCGCGGCGACGCGCGAATGCGATGACGCAAAAAAAATCGTCGCTGCCACCAGCAGCGGCCAGAATGCGGTTCGCCGGGAAACCCCCGCGGAAGATACCATGGGCGAAAGGTTCGAGCACGTGGTCGCTGAATTCAACCGCCAGTTTTTATCCCGGAAAGGGTTTATGAAATCAGCCGAAAAAGCACTTGCTTCGGCCCGCAGCATGTCGCTTTCTGACCCTTCTTCTGTTCGGGCTGTAGCGTAGCCTGGTAGCGCGCTTGCATGGGGTGCAAGAGGTCGTGAGTTCGAATCTCACCAGCCCGACCATTTCCCCTTTCTGAAACCGTGCGCACCCCCCTTGCGCGTTTCGCGTCCCCGTTTTCCTTACCATGGACAAAATCCGACTCGGTATCATCGGCTTCGGCGGCATGGGCCAGGCCCACGCCAAAAACCTCCTCGACGGCAAAGTCCTGCGCTGCGAACTCGTCGCGGCCTGCGACGGCGTCGCCGCCAATCTCGCCAAATTTCCGCAACTGCGCGGTTTCGCCACGCCGGAGGAATTGTTCGCCGCCCAGTGCGTCGACGCCGTGCTCATCGCGACACCGCATTTCGCGCACACCACGCTCGGCATCGCCGCGCTCAACGCCGGCCTGCACGTGCTCGTGGAGAAACCGATCTCCGTGCACCGGGCGGACGCCGAGCGGTTGATCGCGGCGCATAAAAACAAAAAGCAGGTGTTCGCCGCGATGTTCAACCAGCGCACCGATCCCTACTACCAGGCGATCCGCCGGCTCGTGCAGGGCGGAGAACTGGGCGCCGTGCGCCGCGTGCAATGGACGATCACGAACTGGTTTCGCACGCAGGCCTACTATGGCATGGGCGGCTGGCGCGCGACGTGGGCGGGCGAAGGCGGCGGCGTGCTGCTCAACCAGTGCCCGCACAATCTCGATCTCTTCCAGTGGATTTTCGGGATGCCGAATCGCGTGACGGGCTTCTGCACGTTCGGACGCTATCACGACATCGAGGTCGAGGACGACGTCACGGCCTACTTCGAATATGCCGACGGTAAGACCGCCTCCTTCATCACCTCGACCGGCGAGGCGCCCGGGACCAACCGCCTCGAAATCGCCGCCGAACGCGGCCGACTCGTCTACGAGGACGATGTGATCACCTGGACGCGCAATGCGATCCCGATGGGCGAATTCAGCAAGACGTCAGCCGAGGCGTTTGGGCGGCCCGCGACCGAAATCGTCCGCGTGCCGGCGGAAGGCCACGGCGAACAGCACATCGGCATCCTGAAAAATTTCACCGACGCGATTCTCGACGGTGCGACCCTGCTCTCGCCCGCCGGGGAAGGCATCCATTCGGTGGAACTCGCCAACGCGGTCCTGCTATCCGCGTGGAACGGCAGCCGCGCGGTCGAGGTGCCCATCGATGGCGCCGTTTACGAACGGGAGCTGCAGAAGAAAATCGCCGCATCGAAACCGAAGGCGAAGCCCACGGTCGTCGCGGTCGCCGATCTTTCGAAGTCGGTCGTCTGAACCTTTTCCCTGCCTGACGTGCAAATCGGACTCTGCGCCAACTCCGCCACGCTTGCACGGCTGGCTTCGCCTGCGGCGGTGCCCGGCGCCGATTTTCTCGAGGGTTTTGTCCAGGAATGGTTTCAACCCGAGACGCCCGACGCCGCGCACGTCTCGCCGGCTGCGGAGTTTCGCGCCAAGGGTTTCGCGGTGCCCGCGGCGAACCGTTTTCTGCCACCCGATCTAAAAGTGAGCGGGCCGAACGTCGACTACGCGCGGCTCGACAAATTTGCAGCCACGGCGTTTCGGCGCGCAAAGGCGCAGGGAACCACGCTCATCGTCTTCGGCAGCGCGGGCGCCCGACAGGTGCCGGAGGGTTTTTCAATGGCGACCGCGTTTGAACAATACATCGACGTGCTGCGGCAGTGCGGGCCCTTGGCCGAGGAGAACGGCGTGACGCTGCTCGTCGAGCCGCTCAACCGCGGCGAATGCAATCTGATTAACACCGTGCTCGAAGGCGCCGAGGCCGTGCGCCGCGCCAACACGTCCGGGGTGAAACTGCTCGTCGATTTTTTCCACATGGTCCGCAATGGCGAGTCGCCCGAGGATGTGGTGAAGGTCGGCCCGCTGATCCATCACGCGCACACCGCGGAAGATCGCGACCGCGCTGCCCCCGGCACGCACAACGAGAATTTCCGGCCGTTCTTCCGCGCCTTAAAGCGCACTGGCTATAACAAGCTCCTCACCATCGAGGCGGATTGGACTGATTTTCCGGCTCAGGCGGCGCCTTCGCTGGCGGCGTTGCGCGCGCAGTTGGCGGACTCCGGCTACTGATCGGATCGCGCGGGGTTTACTCCTTGGATGGACGAGCGGCACGCTTCGGCCGGACGAGACCTGTTGCACGGTGAGCGACGGCTCTTTTCGAACGATATTTGTGTCGCCGCCCATGGGTTTCTTGCCCATTGTTTGCATTCTGATGGTCTCCCCCCTTCTACCTTCCTGTCCGCTTCGCGCCCGCCACCGGCACGGTGATCAAAAGAACCGCTGGGTGAACCGAGCGATATTGATCGGTTTCCTCGGCAGCTCCGTATTTTCTATGGCCAATGGCCAGACGGTGGCTACGTGGTTGAATCTTGGCTCTAACGCACTGGATCTGGCCGCAAATTGGTCAACCGGCGGTGGCGTGAATACCGTCGTGCCGACCGGGCAGGTGCTGAATTTCTCAAACGCGACATTTAATCCCACCCAAGTCCAACTCACCACGCTCAATCTTAGTGTTGCCGGAGTCTCCATCGCCGCCGGTTCCGGACCGCTCTCCTTCAGCTCTCCTGGCGGTGGCAGCGCCAAGACCTTGACGATCGGCTCGGCGGGCATCGTGAATTCTTCGAGCAACGTTTTCACGGTCGATATCAGCAGCAAAGTGAATCTCGCGCTCTCCGCCAACGCGGCCTTCACCGGCAACGGCGCGATCCAAGTGCAGGAAGTCGGCAACGGCTCGGCGACGTTTAACATTGGCTCCTTCACGCTGACACTCAACGGCACCAGCAATACCTCGAACATCGGCCATTCTTTCATCGGCACCGGCGGCATCGTCAAGTCCGGCTCCGGCACGTGGACCCTCAGCGGCGCAAATACCAACACCGGCAGCACGACCCTCTCGGGCGGCGTGTTGTCCGTCACTACTCTGGCGAACGGCGGGAGCGCCAGCGGCCTCGGCCAATCCACGAACGCCGCGGCCAATCTCGTGTTTGATGGCGGCACGCTGCAATACACTGGCGCGGCCGTCAGCACAAACCGCCTCTTCACGCTGACAGCCAACGGCGGGGCACTCGATGCCTCGGGCACCGGCGCGCTGACCTTCACCTCTACGGGCAATATCGCTTTCAGCGGAAACGGAAACATCTCGCCGACCTTGACGCTCACCGGTTTCAACACGGCGGCCAACACCTTGAGCGCGGCGATCGGCAACAACGGCACCGGCACGACCTCCCTGATCAAATCTGGAAACGGCCTTTGGGTGCTCACCAACAGCAACACCTACGCCGGCGACACGACGATTAACGGCGGCACGCTGGCGGACGGAGCACTGAACGCTTTTTCGCCCAACAGCGTGATCAAGTTCGCCGCCGGAACCGCGCTCACGGTTAATAACAACGAAACCATCAGCGGCCTGAGTTCTGGCGGCAGTTCGACCGCCAGTATATCGATCGCCAGCGGGAAGACCCTGACGCTGGCCCCAAGTAGTTTCGTGAACAGCTTCTTTTCCGGCCCGATCTCTGGAGCCGGCGCGTTGGCCTTTACGGGCAACATCTATTTGGCGCTGGACGGTGCCAATACCTACACGGGAGGCACGACGATCGGCGGCACGTTGCAGCTCGGCACCGGCGGCACAACCGGCGTGCTCACGGGCAGCATCGTCGATAATGGTGCCATCTGGTTTTATCATTCCGACTCGATCAGCTACGGCGGAATCAGCGGCACCGGCAGCGTCAAGCAGATCGGCACCGGCACGCTGACTCTCACCGGCGCCAACACCTACGCCGGTCCGACCACGATCAAATCCGGCGTCATCTCGGTCGCGGCGCTCGCCAACGGAGGCGTCGCCAGTCCCATCGGCACCTCGAACAACGCGGCGACAAATCTCGTCCTCGACGGCGGCCTCCTTCAATACACCGGCACCGGCGCAAGCACTGACCGGCTCTTCACGATCGGCGCGCTCGGCAGCGGCCTCGATGCCTCTGGCACCGGTGCACTAAATTTCGCCAACACCGGTGCTCTCGTCGCCACCACCGACCCCAATACCAACCCCAACATCACCCTCACCCTCACCGGCACCAGCACCGCCAACAACACGCTCACCCCGATCCTCGCCAACATCGGTGCCGGCACTTCGTCGCTCATCAAGAGCGGCACCGGCACTTGGGTGCTCGCCGGCGCCAACACCTACAGCGGCCCGACCACAATCAGCGGCGGCACGCTCGTCATCTCGTCCGACGCCAATCTCGGCACCCCGACCAACGTGCTTTTTCCCAGTCAGCTCACGCTCAACGGCGGCACGCTCGAGAGCATCGCCGGCACCTTCGCCCTCAGCACCAACCGCGGCGTCAACCTCGGCGGCGCCGGCGGCACGTTTCTCACCGACGCGGCCAGTGTCCTCACGATCGGTGGCCCCATCAATGGCAACGCGCTCACGAAAGCCGGCGCCGGCACGCTCACGCTATCCGGCAGCAACAGCTACAATGGCGGCACCATCATCAACGCCGGCACGTTCGCGCTCGGCTCGGGCGGATCGCTCGCCAGCGGCTCCGACATTACGCTCAACGGCAGCGGCATTTTTGCGCTCAGCACGGGCGGTGCCCAGACCATCCGGGGGCTTTTCGGTTCGGCCAGCAGTAGCGTCGTCCTCGACCCCGGTGTGACTCTCAATCTCAATCTTCCATCGATCAATAATGTCTCGTCGGGCGGTGCGAGTGGCGTCAGCACCTTCGCTGGAACGATCAGCGGTGGCGGCGCGCTCACGATCAACGGTCCGGGCACGTTTATCCTCACCGGCACCGACGCCGTGACCGGTCTGACGACGGTCAGTAATGGCACACTCCAAGTCGGCAGCGGCGGCTCCACCGGTGGCATCACAGGCAACGTCACCGTGAACAATCCGGGGCGGCTCGACCTTAACCTTTCCAGTCCCGCGACATTCAGTTCGGTGCTTTCCGGCAGCGGCACCATCGTGAAAGACGGCTCATCCACCTTTACGATTTCCGGCGTGGCTAACACCTTCAACGGCAGCGTCACAATTAATAGTGGCACCCTGTCGTTCACGGGGGCCAATACAGGGACCAGTCTCACTGCGAGCGTGTCAGCGGGCGCGGTCTTGGATCTCCAGAACAACCTGAGCCTCTCCTCGCTCTCCGGCACGGGCACCACGCAAATTGCGAGTGCAAAGACGCTCACGCTCACCGGCGTCAGCACCCTGAGTTCGGTCATCTCTGGGAGCGGCGGCGTCACCTTCGCGAACGGTATCACCGTCGCCGCAAATCAAGCTTACACTGGCCAGACCACGGTTCTAACCGGCGGCTCACTGATCCTCGGCAACAGCACCACCACCGGGTCCATCGCCGGCAACATCACGACCAACACGAACGGCGGTTTTGTGATCAACAATCCCACTGACACGACCTACGCCGGCATCGTTTCCGGCACCGGTGGAATCGGTCTGAACGGTCCGGGTAATCTGACGCTCACCGGCATCAACACTTATACCGGTGGCACGTCCGTGAACGGCGGCGTGCTGATCGTCGGGGCCGACAACGCCGTGCCCAGCACCAGTTTTGTCAACGTGGGAGCCAGTGGCGTGTTCAGTGTCGCGAACAACGACACCATCTCGTCGCTCTCGGGCATCGGCACCACGACCGTCGCGGCGAACAAAACGCTCACGCTGAACAACGGCGGTCCGCTCTCCGCGTTGATTTCCGGCGCGGGCAATGTCGCGATCAACGGCGTCGTCACCGTCACCACCAACGAGACCTACACGGGCAGCACGATCCTCAACAACACCGGTAACCCCCTCACCCTCAATCTCGGCAATGGCGGAACCACGGGCATGGTCGCCGGCAATATCGTCACGACGGGCACAAATACTGGCGTGCAGTTCAACCGCTCCGACGCCGTCACTTATGGCGGCGTGATTTCCGGCGGTGGCTTCCTGAACAAGAATAACACCAACGCGCTCACGCTCACCGGCCAGAACACCTACGCCAGCAGCACCAACGTCAATGGCGGCACCCTGATTATCGGCACCCCGAATGCCCTGCCGACCACCACCGGCCTCGGCCTCGCCACCGGCGCGACGCTCGACGTCGCGAACGATCAAACGATCACGCGCTTCATCAGCAACTCACCCGGCTCCACGATCAAAATCGAAAGCGGCCAAACATTGACCGCTGCGCTGGGAAGCTCACTGACGACGAACAATGGCTTCGGCACCGCGTTCTATGGCAACATCACTGATGGCACGGTGCCTGGCGCCGGGGGAAATTTGGTCATCGGCGCCGATAGCGACGGCCGCACCATTGGGCTCTACGGCACCAACACCTACACCGGCGGCACGACGATCAATCCGAACGGCAAGCTCCTGCTCGGCAATAACGACACCGGCGGCACGACCGGCTCGATCGTGGGCAATGTCCTCGACAATGGCCTCCTGATTTTCAACCGCGGCAGCACGACGACCTTCAGCGGAGTGATCTCGGGCAGCGGCAGCGTCGCGGAAGGCGTCCTTGGCGGCACCACCACCGGGGACCTCAAGCTCACTGGCGCCAACACCTACACCGGCGGCACGAGTGTCTACAGCAAGGCCCTGATCCTCGGCAATGGCGGCACCACCGGCTCCATCGTTGGCAACGTCACGTTGTTCAACAACGCCGCCCTCGGTTTCAATCGCTCCGATGCCGTCACGTTCCCGGGCGTCGTGTCCGGCACCGGTTCGCTGGTCAAGGGCAGCACCGGCACCCTCACCCTCACCGGCCAGAGCACCTACACCGGCACCACGTCCGTCAGCGGCGGCACCCTCGTCGTGGGCGCGGTGAACGCTCTGCCTGTCACGACGCAGCTTTCGCTCGGGACGAGCGCCCTGCTCGAAATCGCCAACGACCAGACCATCGCCGGGTTCTTCACAAACAGCCCCGGGTCGTCGCTCCTGATTGACACCGGCAAGACGCTCACCGTCGCGATGGCCAACGCGAACACGTTCACCACGTTTGCCGGCGATGTGAACGGCACCGGCACCTTCGCCGTCAACGGCGCGGGCGGCACCATCGTCAATCTCACCGGCAACGTCACCGCTCCCACCTCACAAGGCACTGGCGCGCTGCTCGTCCTCGGCTCCAACCCGATTCCGATCAGCAGCGTGCTCCAGTTCACCGGCAACACCACGCAAACGCTGAACAACGTCATCTCCGGCTCCGGCAGCATCGTGACCTCGCTCGGCACGACGACGTTCACCGCACCGAGCACTTACACCGGCGGCACCGTCATCAACGGCGGCAAGCTCATCATCAACAACTCCAGCGGCTCCGGCACCGGCTCCGGCCCGGTCGTCGTCACTTCGGGCGGCGTGCTCGGCGGCTCCGGCATCATCAGCGGCGCGGTCACCCTGAACACCGGCAGCATCCTTTCCCCGGGCAACAGCCCCGGCACGCTCACCGTCGGCGCGGCGAATTTCCTGGGCGGCGCGGCCTTCGCCTTCGATATCAACGATGCCACCGGCTCGGCCGGCACCAACTGGGACGTGCTCAACATCACCGGCGGCCTCGTGATCACCTCGACCAACGCCACGCCCTTCGTCATCACCCTCACTTCGCTCAACGGCATCGCCGCCGGCACCGCGGCGAATTTCAATTCCACCCTAGCCTATAGCTGGCAGTTCCTCACCGCCGGCGGGGGCATCACGGGCTTCACCTCCCCGGCCATCTTCAGTCTCAACACCACCCAGTTTCAAAATGGCCTCGGTGGCGGAACCTTCGGGGTCAGCATGACCGGCAACAGCCTCTTCGTGAATTTCACGCCCGTCCCCGAGCCCTCCACGTGGGCGCTCCTCGCGACGGGACTCGGCGCCTTCGGCTTCCTCGCCCTGCGCCGCCGGCGCGCGTAGGCGAACTCGTTCGGGTTTGGCCCCAGTGTCACGCCTTCGACGACCCGTTCGTCACCGCAGCAACGTCACGCCGCCGTCGATGTCGTAGGCTGAGCCGGTGATGAACGCCGCCTCGTCCGAGCACAAATACGCGATCAAGCCCGCGACTTCCGCCGGCTGCCCCATCCGCCCGATCGGCTGGGCCGCGGACAGCTTCGCAAACATTTCTTTTTCCTGGCCGGGATAATTCTGCGCGAGAAATCCGTCGACAAACGGCGTGTGCACCCGCGCCGGACACACGCAGTTGCAGCGGATCTTCTGGCCGATGAAGTCGCGCGCCACCGACAGCGTCATCGTCAACACCGCGCCCTTGCTCATCCCATAGGCAAACCGATCGGCCACCGCGATCTTCGACACGACCGACGCCACATTCACGATCGCGCCACCGCCCCCGCCCAACAGCAGCGGCACGCCGAAATGCAGTCCGTGGTATACGCCTTTCACGTTCACCCCGTAAACCCGGTCCAGTTCGTCCGCCGTCGTCGTGAGGACGTTGCCGATGCTCGCCACCCCCGCGTTGTTCACGAGGAGGTCGAGCCGCTCGAGCGACGCAAACGCCGCGCGCATCGCATCGGTCTTCGTCACATCGCACGTGAGCACGACCGCCGCGCCGCCCGCCGTGCGGATTTCGGTCGCGGCGTCCTCCGCCAGCTCCGGCCGGGTTTCAAAAATTGTCACGTGCGCGCCCTCCGCCGCGAGCCGCACCGCCGTCGCGCGCCCGATACCGGAGCCGCCGCCGGTGACGACGGCATATTTTCCCGCGAGGCGTTGCACGAGTGGGGTCATCCGCGGATTGTCATTCTGAGCGCAGCGAAGAATCCAGTTCGATTTTCGCTTCACTCAAAAATGGCCAAGCGGAGCGATCACCGCACCAACGTCGCCGCCATCAGCCCAATCACCACATCGTTCGCCAGCGCGCGCACCGTGAGGGACTTCAATTCCTTCCGCGGATCCAGCTCGAGTTCGAGCACCGTCGCCGCGCCGCCCGGGATTTTCCCACCCTTGCCCTTGAAGGCCTCGCGCTCGAGCACACGCACGCTGCCCGTCTTCAAATCCACCCGTGTCGGTAGCAGCGCATCCACGCGGAATTGAAAGTCGTCGATGAAATAATCCTGCTCAATGGGCCACCACGTTTCCGGGTTCGCGAGCGCCAGCCGGGCCGTCGTGCCGTCCGCGTAGGTCACGAGCACCTCGCCGTTGTCGATCCGGCTCTGCATCGCACTCGTCGAGCCCGCCATCAGCAGCATCACCCGCGAAGCTTTCCCGATCATTGGCACCGTCGCGTCATGCGGATAATTATCCCACTGCGAAACGAACAGCACATTCCTCGCGGCGGCCTCCCCGGGTGTCGCGAACGGCGTCCCGTTCGGCAGGGAAATTTTTCCGCCGTTCTTCGCCGCCACGGCGCGCAAGCCCGCGTCGTCGATGTCCGCGGCCGTGTTCACACCGCCCGCCCACCCGCCGAGCCCCTGCTTCGGCAACGCGAGCGACACAAACGGCGAACGCGGCGCCCGATACTCGTTCCGGAAAATCTGCGTCACGCGATCGTTGAAACGTGCAGTGAGGTCCACCGGCTCGAATCGCACC
>JBBRLB010000154.1:0-13462 GCA_038231575.1 Opitutales bacterium
CAGCGTGACGCGTCCGCCCTCGGCGCGCACGGGCTTCCCCGCGAAATCGCGCTTCGGGTGATCGGGCGCCGCCGCGCCTCCGCCGATCGCCGGTGAGCCGGCGCGCAACGCATACGTCGCCGCCGCGGCGTCGAAGCCGGCGCCGGCGCCGCCGGCTTGCCTCGCGAAGAGCGGATCGGCGGTCAGCTTGTGGGCGTCGACCGGCTCGCTCGCGGGATGCAGGCCAAAAAACAGATTGTGATCGTAGTGGTTGTTTTTGCTTTCCCCCGTCTCGTAGACGACCTGCGGGCAGTCGTTGAAGACGACGTTGTTGAAAAACGAAATCCCGTCCGACCAGCCGCCCCAGGTCTTGTGATAGATGATGCGCGGCGGATCGCCGGCGGCGCGCGGGTTGGCCATGCCGGGTTTCGCGTAGAACGTGTTGTTATAGATCAGCGCGTTCGTGACGGTGCCGGACACGCGGATGAGATTGCCCCCGTCGTTCTCGCTCACGTTGTAACGCACGATCGTGCCGTCGTTGAAACCGTTCACGCGCGGACCGCCCTGGCTGCAAAGCAGGATGAAGCCGTAGTCATTGTCGTGGCTGTAATTGAACTGAAACACGCTCCGGCGGCAGTTGTAGTCGCTGTCGAAACCCGCGGCGTCGCTATCGCCCGGATTATATTTCGTGAAGCAGGATTCGTTGAACTGGATCAGCGCGTCGTCGCAGTGAAACACGAACATCGCGTTGCCGCTCCCGAGCCGGCCGCATTCGCGCCAGTAATTCCGCTCGATCAGCGGCGCCGCGCAGCCGCGCACGAGCAGGCCGTTGCGCGCGATGCGCTCGAAGCGGTTGCCGCGGATCACGACGCCCTTGCTCGGGAACCACGTCGTCGGATCGTTTTCGCGGTGACCCACCATCCACGAAGAAAGCATGACCAGACCCATCGGCCCGACGTCGCGAATTGTGCAGCCCTCGATCAGCAGATCGTCCCAGGCGGTTGGCTTCGCGGTGCCCTCGATGACGGTCGCGATGCCGCCGAAGGATTTCGCGACGGTGTCGCCGTCGTTGGTGTAGTCGGACACGGCGTTCACGTCGTGCACCACGATATTTTTCAGGTGGAGGTGATGCACCCAGCCAAAATCCTTCGCGCGAATCTCGATGGCGCGCTGGTGCAGCGGCCCGGCGGCGCTGCGATTGGTCAGCTCGAGATTTTGAATTTCCCAACCCTCCTGATTGTCGAGTCCGAGCACCCACGGCACCTTGCCCTGTCCGTTCAGGAGCGGCGCCGGCCCCTCGCCCTCGCGATCAATCACGATGGGCGCGACGGGTGTGCCGGAGCCGAGCGGGTGCAACGCCACGCCTTCCCACACGCTGCCCGCGCGCAGCAAGAGGCGGTCGCCGGCGGCGAAGGTCGTCGCGTTAACCTTCGCGAGCGTGCGCCACGCGCGATCGGAGGCGAGGCCGTCGCGGCTGTCGTCACCGGCGCGGCTGTCGACGTGATAGGTCGCGGCGGACAACACCGAGGACGCGGCGAGAAGCAGTGAGAAAACAGAACGGGGTTTCATCAAAAATGGAGGGCGTCAGTCTGGCTGACGCTGGGTATTCTTTTGTGGTCGGACGACGGCGTCTGCAAGACAGACGCCTTACGCGACGGAAAACGCCCTGCTGTAGGGCGGGGTCGCCGAACCCCGCCATCCGTCGCATCGGTCTCGGCCGGGTTCGGCGACCCGGCCCTCCACCGGCCAGCCGATGTTATTGCGGGGTCAGCGTGAATTGGTCGCACGAGAGGCCGTAGCCGCTCGAGCTGGCGTTCTGGCCATTGACGGTGAGCGTGATCGTGTGGGTGCCGCCGCTCGCGAAAGTCACATTGCCGAACAGGTTCGTCGGCCAGGAAGTCGCCGACGCGTATTGATCCAGCGTGCTGCCGATCTGCGTGCCATCGACCTTGAGCGTGCATTTGCCGCGCGACGTGAAGGCCTTGTAGCGCAGCTTCACCGAGTAGATGCCCGCGGGAATGTTCGTCGTCGTGTAGGTCACCGCGTCGCCAATGGCGGTGCTCGCGAGATAGGACCACGCGCCGCCGGTGGCGTTTGCATCCCCGATCACACTGACCGTCGCGCCACTGCTCGTCACCGCCAGATCCTCGCCTTCCAGTTTGAGCGGCGGCGGAGCGAACGTGAACAAATCGGCCGCCAGCGCGTAACTGCTCGAGGAGGAATTCTTCCCGTTCACCGTGAGCCGAATCGTGTGCGTGGTCGTCGTGGCGAAGGTCACGTTGCCGATGGCGAGATGGTGGTAGGTCGTCGCGGAATCATATTGATCGAGCGTGCTGCCGACCTGCACGCCATCGATCGTGATGTCGCATTTACCGCGGGCGGTATAGCCCTTGTAGTCGAGTTTCAACTGATAGGTGCCGGCCGCGATGGTGGTCGTAGTGAACTGCATGTATTGGCCCGAAGCCGTGCTCGCGAGCGAGACCCACTGGCCGTTGCTGGAACTGGCGTCAGTGATGACCGAGGCCGTCGCACCGCTCGTGGTGCGGCTCAAGTTTTCCGCTTCCATCAGCACGGGACTCGCGACCGTTAGCACAAACGTGTCGCTCGCCACCGGGCTGTCCGTGAAGCCGGATTTGTAAGCGATGGCCTTCACGGTCACGGAGGTCGCGACGGCAAACGCCCCGGAATAAACCGTCCCGCTCGTCGAGGTGGGCGTGCTGCCGTCGGTGGTGTAACGGATCGTCGCGCCCGAGGTCGAGGTGGTGATCGTGACGTTGGTGCTGCTCGTGAAGGTGCCACCCGCCGGTGAAATCACGGGCGTGGCGACAACCTGCGCGAGCGAGACGCCCGCGCCGTTGTAAGCGCCGCGATTCGGCGCGGTGCTCGCGGAGACGGTGTTGCCGTAGTAGTCGAAGCCGCCGTTGCTGCTGACGACCTTGCCGCTCGTGAGCGAAGAGGAACCGGTGAGGAGCTTGTAGCCGTCGACGGTGTTCAGGCCATTGCCGCCCGTGCCCGGCGCGAGGAACGACGGATCGCCCGTGAGCTTGTGCGCGTCGCCCGGCTCGGCGGTCGCGGCGCCGTTCGGGTTGTAGAATACGTTGTAGTCGAAGCTCGTGTTCGTCGCGGAACCGAAGACGTAGGACGCGCCGATCGACTGGTTGTCGATGATGTTATTGTAGAATTTGGTGCCGTCCGGCCAGCCGTTCCACGTCTTGAAATTAAACACGATGACGGTCTGCGGCAGCGCGCTGCCGATGTAGATCGTGTTGTTGTAGACCTGCGCGTTGGTGATCGTGCCGGAGAAGTGCATGCCGCGGCGCAGATTGTTTTGGAGGACGTTGTAGCGGACGATCGGGCTGACGTTGAACGCGACGTCGCCGGCGGTGACGGTCACGCCGCCCTGCCCGTTGTCGTGCGCGTAGTTGTATTGGACGATCGTGTTCTTCGTGCGGTAATCGATGTCGAAGCCCGCGGCGTCGGTGTCGCCCGTGTTGAACTGCTGCCCGTAGGCCTCGTTGTGCTGCATGATCGCGCCGTCGGTATCGAAGACGAACATCGCGTTGCCGCTGCCGCCCTGGCCGTTGTTCGCCATCAGATTATTTTCCATGAGCGGGTTCGTCGACACCCGCCAGATGATGCCCTGGTTCGTGGAGTTGGTGACGACGTTGTTGCGGATGATCACGTTGAGGCTCGGCGTCCAGTTGATGTTGGTCGTCGGCGTGCGGTTGTCCCACGTCGAGTAGGGTCCGTTGATGCCGCGCTGCGTGCAGTCGTGCACGTAGCAACTGTCGATCAGCACGTCGTCGAAATAGGTCGGCGTCGTCGTGCCCGTGATTTCAAAAAAGATGCCGCCGTTCGTCGTGGCGTTGCCATTCACGTCGTGCACCTCGAGTCCAACGAGGTGGATGTGATGAAGCGCCCCGGCGTCGGCGCCGAGAACGTAGACGCCGACGCGCGAGCCCGCGGTCGCGCTGTTGTTCGTCACCTCGATGTTTTTCACGTCCCAATACTGCTGATTCTGCAGTTGCACGGCCGAGTAGGTCGCGCCGTTCCCCTGGATCAGCGGCAGTGGCAGGCCGGCGTTGCCGTAATTATCGATGGTGATCACGGCCGAGCTGTTGCCGGAGCCGTGCGGTGTGAGCTGGCCCGTCCACGATCCGCCGCGGATAAAAAGGATCGCGTCGCCCGCGGCGAAGCTCGCGAGGCCGTTTACTTTCGCGAGCGACTGCCACGCGGCGCCGCTCGAGGTGCCGGCGTTGGCATCGCTGCCGCCGGCGGAATCAACATAGTAAGTCGTGGCAAACGCGGACGCGGTCACGCCGAGGGCGAGACCAGCCGCGAACAGGCGGCGCGGGACGGAAAACAGATTCATGGCAGCTTCGGGGGTTGGGGTTCAGCGGTCGCACCGTCACGGGCGACCTGCGCGCACCATCCGTTTTTTTCCGCGCTTCGCCAGCGCCGCTCCGTGCAACTGATGCGTCGGGCTTCGGCTAGAGTGACACCGTCAGCCCCGCGCCCGTCGGCTCATTTCCGACCGCGGCATCCGCGAGAAACGTCGGCGTCCACGCTGCGCCGTGCTGCCGCAGCGTGCGCCCCGGCCGCCACGTGCTGTCCACCAAAACCGAGAGCGGTGTCGCGGGCAGCCCGCGCTCGTTGTGCCGCATCTGCGCCATCACGAGATCGACGGCCGCGGCGCCCACCCCGCGCGGATTTTGATCCACGCTGGCAAACTCCTTTGCCGCCGCATCCCAGTCGAGCGACACGAGGCCGACGTCGCGCGGGCATTGATAGCCCGCCTTGCTCAGCCAGCCGCGCGCAAGGCCCACCGTGCCGATGATCGCCTCGGGGCGATGGCGCTCGAACCACGTGAGAAAAATTTTCTCGTTCCACTCCTTCGGCACCTCGATCGGCACGACGTCGCGCGCCGGCAGCTCGTGTTGAAACAGCAGGAAGGTGGAGAGAATGCTGAAATCCGTCATCTCGTGATACCGCCGCCGCAGCATGAGCCCGATCCGCCGGTAACCGCGGCGCGCCAGTTCGTGCACGGCGAGCTGCACCGTGTGACGCAGGTTGGCGGCGGCGCGGTTCAGGCGCGGGACCTTCACCGACACGCCGAGCAGCGCCACGGAAAAATTGGCCCAGTCGAACAATCCTTCCGCGTTTCCGCCCGGCACCGGCGCGAGCACCACGCCGCCAATCCCGCGCGCCTGCAAAATTTGCGTGAGCCGCAATCCCTTCAACCCGGGTTCGAGCGCCCAGAATTCATCCACGCCGAGCCCCATCTGCCGCGCGCGCTCTACCACGCCGTCGTGAAATCCACAGAGCGTCGCGTGGCTGCGCCACCACGTGGGCGTCTCGTAGGCGGTAACGTAGGCGAGCGTCCCGATGTGGCCAAAGCCCCGCCCCGCCCGCGCCTTCGCATAAACCTGCGCCACGAGCGGATTGATTTCGTAACCGTGCCGCCGCGCGAGCGCCTGCAGGCGTTTCCGCACCGGCGCAGAGATCGCCGCGTGATTGTGCAGCGCGCGCGAGACGGTGGAAACCGACACGCCCGCGAGCCCCGCGAGTGAGCGCAACGAAAGGCCGGTGGGCTTTTTTTTCGCGCTCATGTGCGTCCCGGGGTCGAATCAGTCACCCCCGGAAACCTGCGCGCCGCCCGCCCGTCCGCAATCCCAGAATCGCGCCGCGCGCGATCGTGCAACAGTTGCCCAATATAGGGTTTGTTTGCGGGGGGCCGGGGACTAGTCATACCAGAGCACATCCCCTCGCCCGCCACCGCACGCGGCACCCCGTTCGCTCCCGTTACCCCGCCCCACGGCCCGACCCGCCGTGGCCTGAACCGACACCATAACCACACCCTGCATGAAATCCCTTGAACCCTCACCGGCTCGCGCTCGCGCGTTCCTGATCGCCGCCTCGCTCGGCCTGTGCTCCCTCCCCGGAGTCCGCGCCCAAACCGCCCCGACCGCGGCGGACTCGGCCAAGAAATCCACCGTGGCCTCCGAGGACGCGATAACGCTCACGCCTTTCACCGTGAATTCCGACAAGGACACCGGCTTCGCCGCCACCAGCGCGCTCGCCGGCGGCCGCCTCGCCAGCGATCTCCGCGACACGCCCGCCGCCTACTCGGTCATCAACCGCGATTTCATCGACGCGCTGAATATCACCGATCTCCAGTCCGCGCAGAACTGGGCGACCGCCTCCACGTTCCAATCGGACATCGGCACGTTCAACTTCACCACCTTCACCACGCGCTACAACACGCGCGGCGTGGCCGCCGGCCAGCAGCTCCGGAATTTCTTCCCGGTCAACGGCGACAACGACAGCTACGCCCTCGAGCGCTACGATTTCGGCCGCGGCGCGAACTCCGTCGTCTTCGGCAACGGCAGCCTCGGTGGCGTGAGTTCCTCCACCACCAAGCGCGCCCGCACCGATCGCGCGTTCCAGGATATCAAACTCACCGCCGGTTCGTGGAGCATGAAGCGCCTGACCCTCGATGTAAACCAGCCCATCAACGAAAAGCTCGCCCTCCGCGTCGCCGGTGTCGCGCAGGGCGGCGACGGCTGGCGTCAGAAGGAATTTGAAAAGCGCAAAGGCGTCTTCGTCACCACCACCGCCAAGCCGTTTCGCAACACCCAGATTCGCATCGAGGCCGAGGCCATCAACCGCGCGATCAACCAGCCGATCAATAATCTCCAGGACCAGTTCTCGGGCTGGAGCGGCAAAGCCTCCGACACCTTCAGCACGCCCGCGGCGTTCGCCACCCTGCCGGCCGACGCCGCCGCCCGCGGCCTCAGCCGCCGCGCCGCGGGCTACAACGTCTACGATCCCTACAACGGCTTCAACGCCATCTCCAGCTACACCAACGAGCCGATTACGCTCGGGGGCGGCACGACCGCCACCACGCCGATCGCCGGCTTCGTTTCCGGCAGCAACGCCGCCTTCGGCCTGACCAACGCCAATCCCGTCTACGCGATGGACGTGCCCGACCATCGCTTCGACATCGCGGAGGCGAATTCTGGTTTCCGCCGCCCCTCCGAGCGCTTCTCGATCAATCAGGACGGCCCGCTCCTCCAGACCACCTTCCGCGACATGCAGGCCACCCTCGAGCAGCGCCTCGGCGATTTCTATTTCGAACTCGCGGGCGACATCAACAAAAACTCCAACTACACGAACGGCGAACAGAACCGCGGGGCCAACGCCACCTACATCGATCTCGACCGCGTGCTGCCGAACGGCGCACCGAATTCGCATTTCCTCCAGGCCTACGGCGACGGCAATTTCTTCCGCGGTTTCCGTCACTACGACTACCACAACGTCCGCCTCGCCGCCGCCTGGAAGAAAGAGACGCGTTTCGGCAACTTCGCCGTCAACACGATGGTCGGCCAAAATAAAAACCGCTACACGCTCTCCTACCAGTGGCTGAGCCTCGCGCAGGGCACCGACACCCTCGCGTGGATCAACGGCACCACCGCCGACGTCAAAATCCGCCGCTACTGGAATGAGCCCAGCCGTCCCTTCGTCGACCTCGCCGGCAAACCGATCGCCTACTACGATCCCAACACGAAGGTCACGACGACCGTCACGCCCCGCTGGGTGATCGATCATACCCGCTTCGACACCGAGTCCGTCAACGACTCCAACTACCGCTACGGCCTTGCCGCGCTCAACGCCAAGTTCTGGAAAGATCGCATCGTCCTCCTCGGCGCGTTCCGCCGCGACCAGTTTTCCTCCGGCAGTCAGCAGCTCGCCGTGAACGGCGATTACCCCACCGATCGCGATCCGTTGACCCCGCTCCTGAAGCCCCATGCGCCGAAGGACTACGCCTCGCTCACCTACATCCCGGTCAACGCCGCCGGCGCCCCGCTCCCCTCCGCCGCCGCGATCACCCGCCCGCGTCTCACGGGCGGCACGCGCGATCCGCGTTACACGCAGTATCGTTTCCAGGACGACTTCAACGCCCCCCCGGTCGAAGGCTACGTCAACACGAAGTCCCTCGGCACCGTCGTCCACCTCTTCAACTGGCTCAACCCCTCGGTGAACTACGCCGAGACGTTTAACCCGCAACAAGCCTACGCGCTCCTCCTCGGCGGCGGCATCGTCCCGCCCACGGTTTCGAAGGGCTGGAACTACAGCAACCGCTTCGAGTTCTTCAACCGGAAGCTCGATGTCAACCTCACCTACTACACCAGTGAGGAGATCAACAATCCGCAAACGGTGAACGGCTTTCCGTTCAACACGCTGCTCCAGGCCACGCCGCTCGGCTCCACCACCACGCTCAACAAGCGCGGCATCCCGCTCTTCATCGCCGGCAGCGATCTCAACGATCGCCACGCGAAGGGCTGGGAATTGGAAGTCACGGCCAACCCGTTCAAGGGTCTGCGCCTCACCGGCAACGCTTCGATGCCGCAGGTTTACTCCGCCAATGGCGCCCAACTCACCCGCGCCTACGTCGTCGCGAATGCGGCCAACCTCAAGCAGGTCGCGCAGGACGCCGGTGTCGCGATCAGCGCCACCAATGTCGCGACGGTCGACACGACCATCGCCGCGAACCAGCGCTCACCCGACGTGCAGGCCGCGACCGACGCCTACAACCAAATCTACACGAGCTACAACAACCTGAATCTCACGAAGAACATTTCCTCGAATCAGGTCACCGTGAAATTCTTCGGCGACTACACGTTTCAAACCGGCCGCGTGAAGGGCCTGCGCCTCGGCGCCGGCGTGCAATACCGCGGCCGCGAAATCCTCGGCAACCACGGCGCCGACACCATCGTGGACCCTGCCAATCCCACCCGCGCGATCGACGATCCCAATCGCAGCAATCTTACGCTGATCTACTCGCCGAAAGGCGATTACACGGCGACCGCGACAGTCGGCTACCTGTGGCACTTCGAGAAGCACGACGTGCAGCTCCAACTCGTGGTCAACAATGTCCTCAACGATCGCTCCATCTATTGGACGACGTCGACCAACGGCGCGGCGACGAGCGCGCTGCGTCCCCGCGGCGGCGACTACACGTCACCCGCGCGCGAGACGGTCCCGGTCGGCTTCGGCCTGAAGCAGCCGATCAACTTCAATTTGTCCGCCGCGTGGCGGATGTAACCGGACAACCGGATAACAAGGAACCGCGAAGCGGGCCGAGAGTGGTATCCCGGCCCGCTTTCTTTTTTGTAGAACCGACCGCCGGTCGGTTACTCCCGATTGCCCTGCCCGAAACCGCAGGGCGTCAGACTGGCTGACGCCGTGCCCTGGTCTCAAACCAGTCCCTTGGTTTTCCGGTCGTGATGGAGCTGTGCCGCCTTGAATCCGACCCACAGATAATAAATCGCCACACCGTGAAGGAGAAACGGCCAGAGGCCGGCCAGCGTAGTCCATTGGTAGATGGCGAGTGCGTCGATCGCCAGCAACACGGCACCCGCGATGAACGACCAGCGATGAAAGCGGAGCATCGCCCAGCCCAGAGCGGCGACACTCGCCAGCATCCCACCGGAAATCACGAGCGCGATCACCGCCCAGAGCGGCCCCACTTGGCCTCCGACGGCGTAGAGCAGTTCGGTGCACCACACGCTCACGACCATGCGGAGGGGCGCGCCGACGTAGGCCAGCACCAGATTCACCACCGAAAGGCCGGCGAACACCCACATCCAGGTCGCAGCCGTTTTCGCGCGCAGCGCGAGCCGCGCATTGGTCGGCACCAAAAATTCCGCGGCCGTCACCGCGCCGGGCGCAGCCGCGCTGGCTTCGACGTCTTTCCAGTAATCACTCATGATTTGGGGTTAAGTTGAACGAAGGCGGGAGAAAGCTTGCCTGAAATGGAACACGTCGCGGCCTGACCCGCGCTCCGCTGCAAGCAGAAGGGGAAGCCGAAGAACAGGGAGCGATCGCCGCGGGCGCAATCAGACAATGGAAACGCGAGCGGGAAAAACTCCCGGGCGCCATTCTCGCCTCACTCGATGGACAGCGGTCAACCCTGCGCGCTAGGGCTTGGCCGCGGAAGTCAGCGGAAAAGCGTCCGTGCGAAACGGGCTGGCGGGCAGGCCGTAGCCGTTGAAGAGCGTGGGGGTGAAATAATCCTGCCAGGCGTAGCGCACGAACTTCGCGCCACTCCCCGGCGGCAGCGTCACGACCACGCGGTCGAGGCCTTCGATCTCGGCGGTCGCGGGGACGAATTTCCCGTCGTCGCCCGCGATCGTGAAATCCTGCAGCGACCCGGCGGTGGCGACGAGGCCCGCGTCGGCGTGATCGAAGGTGAGGATGATCATATTGCCCTCGATCCGGCTCGCGCGAAAGAGCGGGCCGCTGTCGGGAATTTTTTCGCCGTAAACGCGCGACCGCGCCAGCAAGGCCAGGCGCGTGCCGACCTCGGGCTTGCGCCGCGGGTGGATGTCGAGCCGCTCGCCGAGATCGGCGATGATCGCGAGGTGCGTGTGCGGGATCGTTTGCGCGACGTGCCATTGTGCCTCGCGCTGCTCGGCCCACTTCACGCCGATTTCCTTTTTCGGCGGATCCGCGCGGCGGCGTTCGTAGGGCGGGAGCTGCACGATGAGCACGGGCATCTCCGCATTTTCCAAATCGCCGCGCCACCGCGTGAGGAGCGCGCCGATGAATTTAGGATAAAGCGCGGCGCGGGCGACATCGGCCTCGCCTTGATACCACAGCATCCCGCGCACCGCGAACGGCGCGAAGAAGCGCAGATCTTTTTCGTAGATGCTGCCGGTCACGGCGTCCGCTTTGCCGGCGACATTCGCAGCGGGGAGCGTGGCCCCGAGCGCGGCATCGGCCTCGAGATCGCGACGCGGAATAAACGCCCGAATCGGCGCCCCACCCTGCCCGAGATCCACGAGACCGATCGGGGCGTCGAGGTGCGGCGCGAGGGCTCGCGCGAAAAAATATCCCGGCGCGCTGAATGCGGCCACGGTCTCCGGTCCGCATACGCCCCATTTTCGGTCGGCCGGTGTGCCGCCGGTGACGTTGAGCAAGCGAATCAACGGATGGGCGGCGCGCGCGATCTCGTCGGCAAAGGGCGCGGTCTCCTCGGGCCGGCCGGTGGCGTCGGCCTTGCGGTTCATCGCGTAGCGCATGTTCGACTGGCCGGAGCAGAGCCAGACTTCGCCGATGAGCACATCGGTGAGCCGGACGTCGTTTTCGCCGCGCGCGATCAGCACCTGCGGCGCGTGAGCGGGCGCGTAGGCCAGCGGATCAAGCGTCACGCGCCAGCGGCCACTCGCATCGGCCACGGTGGATTTTGTTTGGCCCGCGAAGACGACGGAGATTTTTTCACCCGCAGCGGCCGTGCCCCACACGGGCACGGGACGTCGGGCCTGGAGCACCATGTGGTCGGAAAATGGACCGGCGAGTTGCACGCTCGACGCAAGCGGCGCAGCGATCAGGAGGAAGGCGAGCAACGCGAGCGAGGCCGGGGGTTTCATCGCTGACGAGCGTGCCCGCCGCGCGGCGCGCGCCAAGCTGCGTTTCACGCAACGCTTGCGCCTCCATGCGCGGCGCGACCCACGCGCGCCGTCACTTCCCGGCCGCCGCGCGCAGCCGAAATTCGCCGAACACCGGCAGGTGATCCGACGCGTCGGAGCGCAGGACTTTGATTTGGAGCGGCTCGACCGTGGCCTTTGAAATCCAGAGGTAATCGATGCGCTTGTTCGGGCGGCCGACGGGAATGCTAAAACCGTCGCCCTGGCCGATCAGTTCCCACGTGTCGTCGATCGCCATTTTCATTTTCACGTGGGCCTGGCTCTTCGGCGCGGTGTTGAAATCGCCGCAGAGGATCACCGGCATCTTCCCGGCCGCGGCAATGATCCGGGCCAGTTCGTCGACGCTGCCGACCCGCTCCGCCTCGTCCTTCCGGCTGTCGAGATGCGTGTTCAGGAAGAGCACGTCGGTGCCGCGCGCGTCGAGCACGAGTTGGATCACGCCGCGTTGCTCGCCTTGACCGACCATCGTGAGCGGGGAATTCTTCGACCGCTTGATCGGGAATTTCGTGAGGACCGCGTTGCCGTAGTCGCCGCCCTGGTAGCGGATGTTCGGCCCGAAATAAACGCTCATGCCCGTGAGTCCGGCCAGTTCCGCCGGCAGATCGCGCCGGGCGGTCCGCTAGACGCCGCGATCGACTTCCTGCAGCGCGACAACATCGGCCCGGTGCTCCTTAATCAGCGCGGCGATGCGTGCGAGATCCAGCTTTTCGTCGAGGCCGACGCCGTGGTGAATATTGAACGTGATGACGCGAATCGTCGCCTCGTCCGACGGCACCGCCGCCGGCGCAAAAGGAATCAGCGCCCAGGACATCACGAGGAGGAGCGTCTTGTTCATGGGGAGGTGGATTTAGGGTGTGATATCACTCAGGAGGGTCCGCGCGAGCGCGCGCGTCCGCAAGTGTTGCGCGGAAACAAAGTAGCTCCGGGATCGAGGCTGACACGCAAGGCCGAATCCGGGCTGCCGGGCGTGAAGGCGAAGGCGCCGACCTGAATCGCGGCGGCCGCCAGGGCGGTGGCGTCCGCCGTCGCGCTCCCACCCGCCTTTTGCGCGATCACGTTGGCGCCCTGTCAAAGAAACGGGAGTGGACCGGGGCCAGCGAGCGCCCCACTTCGCCCTGCGTCCACCCCGACTTGCCCCTCACGGCGCACGGACGCAGCGGAAGCCCACGTGATTGCTGCCAGTGTCGGGCGCGCCTTTGCCGCGCGTGCCGGGCATGTAGCGCGTGCAATATTGATCGGTGCACAAAAACGATCCGCCGCGCTGCACCCGTTTCGCCATACCGGGCTCCGCCGGATCGAAGCTCTCCGTTTCGGCCGGGCCGCGGGGATTGCGCGCCACCGCGCCCTTCGCCGCCGCGACGTCGCGCGCGAACGCATCGGGTGCATACCAGTCGCCGCACCACTCCCACACGTTGCCGGCCATGTCGAACAGGCCGTAGCCGTTGGCGGGAAACGAGGCCGCGGGCGCCGTGCCCGTGAAACCGTCGGCGTGCGTGTTACGGTGCGGAAAATCGCCCTCGAAGATATTCGCCATCCAGCGGCCGCCCGGCGTGAGCTCGTCGCCCCACGTGTAGGATTTGCCCGCGAGCCCGCCGCGCGCCGCAAACTCCCACTCCGCTTCCGTCGGCAGGCGCTTGCCCGCCCATTTCGCAAACGCGAGCGCGTCATCGTGCGCCACGTGCACCACCGGATGTTTCGCGCGGCCCTGCAAATCGCTCGCCGGGCCTTCGGGATGGCGCCAGTCCGCGCCCGGCACGTAGCGCCACCACGCGAGCGCGTTGTCGAGCGGCACGGCCTGTGCCGGCGGCGAAAACACCACTGCGCCCGGCACCAGCGCCTCCGCCGGCGCGCCCGGAAAATCTTCCGCGCGCGGCTTGCGCTCGGCGATCGTGACGTAGTGCGTCGCCGCGACAAAGCGCGCAAACTCCTCGTTGGTCACCTCCGTCGCGTCCATCCAGAACGCGTCCACATAAACGCGATGCACCGGCCGCGCA
>JBBRLB010000155.1:0-13269 GCA_038231575.1 Opitutales bacterium
CTGGCCCCATTCGAATTTGAGCGCAGTGGCCTGCTTGCCGCAGCGGAGCGAGACATCGTTCCATTTGTCGGAGAAGGCGCCGTTCATGCAATTGAGCACCTTCTTTTTGACGACGTTGCGGAGGGAGCCCTCCATCACGCCCCACGCGCTGCTCGTCGAGAGATAGACGGCATCCCTCGTGTAGCAGAGAGCCTGGAGTTCAGGCTGGATGGAGTTGTAGAGCGCGACGAAGTCCGTGCTGCGATGCCCAATCATGGGCTGCGACATGGCGCGGAGCGTTTTCTCGGAGACGGCGATGGGGCCGGGAATGAAAAGTTTGTAGCTCATGGTGAGTGCACGTAGGCAGCGCCGAAAACAGATTGCACGCCGGAGTGCGTCAACCTTCATTCGTGACACCCGGATGCCGCACCACTGGCTCAAGAAACGTTTCAACGCCCTCGAACTCTACACGATCGACGTGATCTATGGGCGGCGCTCGGGCGCGGTCGCGGCAGTGTATGGCGCTTTTTTGCAGGCACTGTCGTGGCTGTTCAGCGGCGCGGTGCAGTTGCGGCTGTGGCTCTACCGCCACCGCATCCTCCACGACCAACCGCTCGGCTGCCTCGTGGTCGTCGTCGGCAACCTCACCGTCGGCGGCACGGGCAAGACGCCCGTCGTCGAAAAGTTCGCGCGCGCGCTCCAGGAACGCGGGCGCAAGGTCGCCATCCTCAGCCGCGGCTACAAGAGTAAGACGCTGCCGTTCTGGCAACGCTGGTGGAACGATCTCACGCATGCCGAGGAGCCGCCGCCGCGGATCGTGAGCGATGGCGTCAACGTGCTACTCAACAGCGAGGAGGCCGGCGACGAGCCTTTCATGCTCGCGCGCAATCTCCCCGGCGTGATCGTGCTCGTGGACAAAAACCGCGTGAAGGCCGGGGCCTACGCGATCAAGAAATTCGGTTGCGACACGCTCGTGCTCGACGACGGCTTTCAATACCTCCCGCTCAAGGGCCAGCTCAACCTGCTCCTCGTCGACAAAACCAATCCCTTCGGCAACGGCCATCTGCTCCCCCGCGGCGTCCTGCGCGAACCGATCAAGCACCTCCGCCGCGCCAGCTACGTTTTCCTCACGAAGTCCAACGGCCAGCGCGATCACGAACTCGAGGGGCTCATCCTGCGCCACAACCCGGGCGTCGACATCATCGAGAGTTTGCACCGCCCGCAGTATTTGCAGCGGCTCGGCGTGCCGCGCGGGAGCACAGAGGGACGCGAGGCGCTGGCGTTTTTGAAAGGGCGCCGTGTGCTGGCGTTCAGCGGCATCGCGACGCCCGAGAGTTTTGAGAAATTTCTCCGCGACCTCGGGGCGCTCATCGTCGCGCGCGAGCGCTACCTCGATCACTACCGGTTTACCGACGAAGATTTCGACGAGTTGATCGCGCAGGCGAAAAGCGAGGGCGCCGAGTGCCTCGTTACGACCGAGAAGGACGCGGTGCGCATCCCTGACGGCCGCACCTGGCCGCTGCCGGTTTATTATCTGCGCCTCGAAATTGAGCTCATCAACGGCGCGGCGGATTTCAATGAGGCGGTGGCGCGCATTTGCTTTCCGCAAACCGGGGCCCGCGAGGTGGCGGGGTAGATCGCAGTGGCAGTGGCGTGCCGCCGACGTTGCATGCTCGGCGGCGGGGCGCCGCTGCCACTTTCCCACTTGCGACACCGCGACGGTGAGGCGTTAGTGGCGGCATCATGATTATCGATCCGCGTTTCAATGAGCTGGCCGCCGGGCTCACGGGCTTTTCGACCGCGCTGAAAAAAGGCGAGCGGGTCTTGATCGACGCGTTCGACGTGCCGGACGCGATGGTAATTGCGCTCATCCGTGAGACGCGGGCCCGCGGGGCCCATCCCTACGTGCAACTCCACCGCGCCCGGATCGCGCGCGAGATGACGATCGGCGCGGAGGAGGAGCAATACGCGCCGCATGCCGACGTCGAACTCGCGCGCATGCAAAAGATGGACGCCTACATCGCGCTGCGCGGCTCCGATAATATTTTCGAGGCCTCCGACGTCCCGTCGACGAAAGTGCAGCTGGTCTCGCGCCTGATGAAGCCCGTGCTCGATCATCGGGTGGGCAAGACGAAGTGGGTCGTGCTCCGCTGGCCGAGCCCAGCGATGGCGCAGCAGGCGGGCCTGAGCACGGAAGCGTTCGAAGATTTCTATTTCAAGGTCTGCACGCTTGATTACTCGAAGATGGTGCCGGGCATGGACGCGCTGGCGGATCTCATGAAGAAAACCGACCGCGTCCAAATCAAGGGCCCGGGCACCGCTCTCTCGTTTTCGATCAAGGGCATCGGCGCGCAGCCGTGCGGCGGACTGCGCAATATTCCGGACGGGGAAGTCTTCTCGTGTCCGGTGAAGGAGAGCGTCGAGGGTCACGTGCAATACAACGCGCCGACGGTTTATCTCGGCGCCTCGTTCGACCATATCCGACTCGCGTTTAAAAAGGGCAAGATCGTCGAGGCGACTTCGAGCAACACGAAGCGGCTCAATGAAATTTTGGACAGCGACGCGGGCGCGCGTTACATCGGTGAATTCGCGCTGGGCTTCAACCCGCACATCCTCGAGCCAATGCGCGACATCCTCTTCGACGAGAAAATCGCGGGCTCGTTTCACTTCACGCCGGGCCAGGCCTACGAGGGCGTCGGCAACGGCAACAAATCGCAGGTGCACTGGGACATGGTCTGCATCCAGCGGCCCGAATACGGCGGTGGTGAAGTGTGGTTCGACGGCAAATTGATCCGCAAAGACGGCCTGTTTGTGCCGAAGGCTCTGCATAAGCTGAATCCGGATTACTTGCTCGGAAAGAAATGAAGCAGCGTCCGCGAATCACACAAATGACCGCAAATTATTTTGTGGTGGCGCGCGTTCCTTTGCGCGATTCGCGGGCGATCTGATTGCATGCGCGACTTCATCCAGGCCCTGCCCAAGACGGAAACGCACCTGCACGTCGAGGGAGCACTGCCCTACGAACTGCTCGAAGCCTGGCGCCCCGCACAATATCCGCCCAACCCGCCGTTTCGCGCGCGGAGCTACCGCTACCAGACGTTTCCTGATTTCGAAAACATCCTGCTCGACGCCGCGCTGCCGTGGTTCACGTCGGCCGAGCGCTATCACGAGGCCGCCAAAGTGATCTTTGCGCAGCACATCGCGCAAAACGTGCGCTATGTAGAGACAAGCTTTCATCTGCCCGTCACGAAATTCATCAACGTTCCCGGGCCCGACATCATCGCCGCCATTCGCGCGGCGGTGCCGGCGGGGCTCGAGGTGCGCGTCTTTGCGGGGATGCTGCGCAGCGACATTACCGGCGATCTGCGGCCGACGATCAACCAACTCCACAACTGGGACGGCCTCGCGGGCGTCGACCTGCACGGTTTCGAGCAGATGCCGACGCCAATTGAGACCGCGGAAGTGTGGGCGCGGCTGCGCGCGGGCGGAAAAGTGACGAAGTGCCACGCTGGGGAATTCGACGGCGCCGCGCGTGTCCGCGAAGCGATCGAGCTCCTGGGCGTGAAGCGCGTGCAGCACGGCGTCCGCGCCGTCGAGGATCCCGCGGTCGTGAAGCTCGCGGCGGATCGCGGCGTGACGTTCGACATCTGCCCCATCAGCAATGTCGGCTTGAAAGTGGTGCCCTCGATGCGCGCACACCCGATCCGCCGGCTGATGCAGGCCGGCGTGCGCTGCACCGTGAGCACCGACGATCCGTTGTGCTTCGCAAATTCGCTGATCGAGGAATACACGGCGCTCGCGCTCGAACTGAATTTTACCCGGGCCGAACTCGCCCAAGTCGCCCGCAATGGCTGGGAAGTCGCCGACGTCACGCCCGCCACCCGCGAGGCGGCGTTCGGGGAGATCGCGCGGCTCGCCAAAGGGTAGGCGGCGGGTCAGCGTCGCATTGTGTCGAAAGAAATCTATCACGTTCCCGAGGGTATTCGCCGGCTGCGCGCCGACAAAGCGCTGGCGCTGGCGTTCCCCGATCACAGCCGCACCGCACTGCAGCGGGCGTTCGACGCGGGCCTCGTGGTAGTCCGGGGCGTGGCGGTCAAACGCGATCATGCCGTGGCCGGCGGCGATGTGATCGAGTTTGCTTTGCCCGATACGAAGCCGGCGGAACTCAAGGCGGTGGACATCCCGCTCGACGTCATTTTCGAGGACAAACACCTGCTCGCGGTCAACAAGCCCGCGGGGATGGTCGTGCATCCCGGCGCGGCGACCGGCGAAGACACGCTCGTGCATGCGTTGCTCGCGCACTGTGCGGGCGGCTTGAGCGGCATCGGCGGGGTCGAGCGGCCCGGTATCGTGCACCGGCTCGATCGCGAAACGACGGGCATCATCATTGTCGCGAAGCACGACAAGGCCCACCGCGGACTCGCCGCCCAATTTTCTGATCGCTCGCTGCACAAGGAGTATCTCGCGCTCGTGACGGGTGCGCCGATTCTGCTCAGCGGCAGCATCAAGAAAGCGATCGGCCGCAACCAGCAGCACCGGCACAAGATGACCGTGATCGACGCAGAGGACGAAGAACGTCACGGCAAGGACGCGCACACCGATTGGGAGGTGGTCGAGAAATTCGGCACGGTCGCCACGCTCGTGCGTTGCGTGATTCACACCGGCCGCACGCACCAGATTCGGGTGCACCTGAAATCACTGGGCCACGTGATCATGGGCGATGAGATTTACGGCTGGAAACCCGATGCGCGCCTGCCGAAGCAGCCGGAGCGCGTGATGCTGCACGCGGCGCATCTGATCGTGAAACACCCGGTTACGAAAAAGACGCTCGATCTGCGCGCACCTTTGCCAGCGGATTTCGAGGTGCAGATCGCGCAGCTTAGAAAAATCGCGGTTGCGCAGGCGAAGGCCGCGGCGCTCATCATCACGCCGGCCAAACCGCGCAAGAAACTGGCGGGACCAACCTATCACGTCCACGAATCGCGGAAGTGAAGAACGGTGTGGGGCGTCCTCGCGCTGGCGCTCTACGGTAGTTTTTCGAGCGCCACTGCCGCCAGGCCGTAGCGGAGGTTGAAGAGAGAATTCCGGTAGGCGTCGAAGCCGCCGAACTCGGCGACGGCGACCAGCGTCGCCAGCGCGGCCGGAAAAACATCAGCACGCGCCGGGGGCAGCCCGGGGATTTGTTTTCGCGCTGCGAGCGGCAGGCGTCCGAGTTCGGCCAGCAACTCGCGCAGCAGGGCCAGCGTGACGACCGGGTCCGTCTGCTCAAATGGCTGGCCCCGGCGGGCGGCGAGAATGGACCGCACCGTGCTCACGGTGCCGCCGGTGCCGACTGCGGCCGCGAGGTTGAACGTGAAACCGCTGCGCGTGATTTCGTGGCGGGTATGATCAGCGATGGCCCGCGCTGCTTCGGCCGGAAACGGCGCGGCGGAATCGGCCACAAATTTCTCCGTCAACCGCACACAACCGAGCTGGAGGCTGACGGCCTGCTCGATTTTTCGATCGCGAAACGCAAGGCACTCAAGGCTGCCGCCCCCGAGATCGAAGACGTAGAAATCGCGCAGCGCCGTCAGTGCGGGATCGCAGGTGAGGCCACGGCCGATGAGATTGGCTTCCTCATCGCCGGTCAGGATGCGGATTTCCAAGCCGGTCGCCGCGAGCACGCGCCGGCGAAATTCCGCGCCGTTCTGCGCGTCGCGCACGGCGCTGGTGGCGACGAGGATGGTTTTGGCCGGAGAAAACGGTGCGGCGTCCTTCAGCAACGCGTGGATCGCGTCGAGTCCGCGTGCCATGCCGTCCTCCGTGAGCCGCGGATCGGCCTGGCTAATGCCGGCGCTGATCCGGGCGTCGATCGTGAGCGTCTTGAGCGCGGTTACCTCACCCGCAGCGTCGCGCACCGCGACGAGCACCTTGATCGAGTTGCTGCCGATATCGATGACGGCGACGGAAGAAGACATTTTACAGGAGGAGACAGAGGAAACGGAGCAGGAGCGGGATCATTCTCTGTTCGCTCCGTTCCCTCCTGTAAAACCAGATTCGTTCAGAGCACAAAATCCGCTGGCGCGATGAGCAGGACGAATTCGCCCTTGAGGCTCGTTTTCGCGAGGCGGGCTTGCACGTCGCCCGCCGGGCCGACGAGGAAGGTTTCATGCAGCTTCGTGACTTCCTTCGCGACGCAGACCACGCGCGCCGGGCCGAGCGTGGCGACGAGTTCCTCCATCGCCTTGTCGATGCGGTGACAGCTTTCGTAGAGCGCGAGGGTGTAGTCGAACGCGCGGTATTTTTCGAAGAACGCGATCCGCGCGGCGCTTTTGGCGGGGAGGAATCCGACGAACAAAAAGCCATTCGTCGGCAGCCCGCTGGCGCTGAGCACGGCGGTGAGTGCGCTCGGACCGGGCACGGGCACGACGGGCAGATGGCGCCGGCGGCATTCGCGCACGATGCGAAAACCGGGATCGCTCAGGGCGGGCGTGCCGGCATCGCTGACGACCGCGACCGATTTTCCGGCGGCGAGCTGGTCGGCGAGTTTGGCGGCCGCCTCGATTTCATTGTGTTCGTGATAGGCGACGAGGTCGCGGCGCAGGCCGAGGCGCGTGAGCATCGCGCCCGTCGTGCGGGTGTCCTCGCACGCGACGACATCGACGGCGCCGAGAATGGCGCGCGCGCGGTCGGTGAGATCGGCGAGGTTGCCGATGGGAGTCGCGACGACGTAAAGGGTGCCGGGCAGCGGAGTGAGCGAGGCGTTGGCGACGGGTTCGGTCATGTCAGGCGGGAACAAGGCACAAAAAAATCCGGCGCGAGGCCGGATTTGGCGAGAGCGAACTGGCGCGCGATCAGCGGCCGGTGGTTTGGCCCATGCCGGGGATCTGGCCTTCCCAGCCGGCGGGGCGGCTCCACGGAATCGAGGTGTCCTTTTGCGGCGTGAGCGAGCAGCCGGTGAGCGCGAGGCCCGTGGCGAGGAGCAGGAAGGCGGCAAATTTCTTGAGCGAGGTCATGGTCGTTAGCGGATCAATAGGGCCAAATCGCCTTTCTGCAAGACTCCACGCAAGGTATCCGGCTGCACCTGAGCGACGGAGAAATTGGTGCGGACATCGCTGATGAGCACCGTCGCGACGATCGCGTTGCCCTGGCTAACCGTGAGGCGCTGGCCGAGTTGTGCGCCGCGGGCCGAGCCGAAGTTCAGGACGACAAACGCGCTCGACGGGCCGACCGTGAGCACCGCCGCGCGTCCAAGCCGGCTGGCAAACACGGCGGTGGAGGCGCCGGCGGCGGTGGGCGCGGCGGCGCCGTTGCGGGCATTGGCGAGCTGGCGTTCGAGTTCCGCGATGGTGTTCTTGTAGGCGACCACGGCCTCGGGTGACGCAAACGTCGCGTGCGTGTCGGCGAGTTCGGCCTTCAGCGAGGCGACTTCATCGGAGAGCGCGCGGGCGGTTTGCTCGTAGACCGCGACGACGCTTTGCGCCTTGGCCAAATCGTGCTCGAGGATCGCGGCGCGGATTTCGCCGGAGGAGATTTTTTCGCGGGCGGTGGCGAGGTCGGTCGTGGCGGCGGTGAGGCTGGCCTGGAGGGTGCCGTTCGCCGCGGTGGCCGAGGTGAGATCGGACTCGAGTTTCGTCGCGTGGGTCGTGGAGTCCGCGAGTTGGAGCTCGAGGATTTTTTTGGAGTTACCGATGCGGAAGAACAACGCCGCCGAAAACACCGCACCGCCGAGGGCGAGGGCGCAAAGGAGCAGCGGGAGGCGGGGCATGGGAGTGGGGTTGTGGAGCGGGATTGAGTCCCGCCATCATGGTGGCGTAAGCCCGCCCCACATTACGCGCTACGATACGTCGAGGAGAACCACGGCGTCTTCACGCGCTTCTTCACGCCGCTGCCTTTGTTGGCGGCAAGATGCTCGAGGATCTTGAAGGCGAGTTCGGTTTTCTCGGGCGCGCCGATTTCGGCGGCGAGTTTTTCGGCGGTGAACGATTTGCCGGGTGCGGCTTTCAGCGCGGCGGTGAGTTTTTGTTTCAAGGCGATGACACCACCCGCGGCCTTTTTGCCGGCTTCGACGCCGGGCTGGTGGTAGGCGTTGATGCCGACGAGCGAGGCATAGAGTCCGGTGACGCGTTCATAAAGTGCGATGAGCATGCCGAGCGAGCGCGGCGAGACATCGGGCAGCGTGAGGGTGATGGAGGAGCGATCCTTTTCGGTGAGGGCGTCGCGCGTGCCGAGGTAGAAACCCTGCAGATAGTCGCCCGCGGTGATGCCGGGCTCGACTTCGAGGGAGGCCTTGGCGTCGCGGTCCTTGAGGACCTCGATAAACGTGACAAAGAAATTGTTCACGCCCTCGCGGAGCTGCTGCACGTAGGCGTGTTGATCGGTCGAGCCCTTGTTGCCGTAGACGGCGATGCCTTGGTTTACGACGTTGCCCTTGAGATCGAGTTCCTTGCCGAGCGACTCCATCACGAGCTGCTGGAGATAACGCGAGAAGAGCAGCAGGCGATCTTTGTAGGGGAGGACGACCATGTCCTTTGCGCCGCGGCCGTCCGTGGCGAAGTGCCACATCAACGCCATGAGCGCGGCAGGATTTTGCGCGATGTTGGGCTGGCGCGTAACCTCGTCCATCGCGGCGGCGCCATCGAGCATCGCCTGGATGTCGCACCCTTGCAGCGCAGCGGGCAGCAGCCCGACGGCGCAGAGTTCGCTGGTGCGGCCGCCCACCCAGTCCCACATCGGGAAGCGCGCGACCCAGCCCTCGCTGACCGCGACCGCGTCGAGCTTCGAGCCGACGCCGGTAACGGCGACAAAATGTTTCGCGTGGTCGAGCTTCGCGGCCTTGAAGACCGCGATCGCTTCGAGCATGCCGTTGCGGGTCTCGGCGGTCCCGCCGGATTTCGAGATCACGACGACGAGCGTCTTCGCGAGGTGGCCGCGCAGGCCGTTCAACACGTAGTCGATGCCGTCCGGATCGGTGTTGTCGAAGAAGGAGACGGCGAGCTTGTCCTTGCGCGGCTGGCCGAGTGCGTGCGCGACGAGTTGCGGCCCGAGTGCCGAACCACCGATGCCGATCACGAGAAGGTTTTTGAATTTACCCTTCGGCCCGGCGATTTCACCCGCGTGGATTTTAGCGGTGAAGCCTTTGATCGCGGCAAGCGTCGACGTGATTTCGTTTGCGAGTTCGGGCGTGGGCGCGAGCTGCGGCGCGCGGAGCCAGTAGTGGCCGACCATGCGTTTCTCATCGGGATTCGCGATGGCACCTTTTTCGAGCGCGGCCATGTCGGCGAACGCCCGCTCCATCTTGGGCGCCATCTGGGCGAGAAACTCGTCGGGGAACGGAATCCGGCTGACGTCGAGCGCCACGCCGAGTTCGGTGTTGTGAAAGAAGTGGGTTTTGAAGCGGGACCAGATCATGGGAGGGAAGGAGGTCATTTTTTAACCACGGATTCCGCGGATGAGCACGGACAAATTAATTAAATTCGTCACGCACCGCTACGGATGCATGCGCATACTCCACGGCGTCTGCAAGCCAGACGCCCTCCGAGGAATTTTTGAATAAGTCAGGTCGAAGACCTGACCTGCTTTGCTCAGAGGCTCGCGGTCGAAGTCGCGTTCTCGTCGAGTTCGAGGCGGAGGTAATCGTAGACGACGCCGCTCGTAAGATCGCCCGCCGGCACGGTGAGTTGGATTTCGTTTTCGCCGACTTTCAGGAGCGCAGCATCGAAGGTCTGCTGGTATTCGCGCCACACGCCGGTGTTCGTGTTGTAACGGAGCGCGTTGGTGGAAATGAACCGAATCGAGCCGATCGCGCCGCCGTTCACGCCCACGGCGAGACTACCGGCGCCGCCGGGACCGGACGTGCCGTCGGAGCCGGCGAGTGCGACGCGCAGGGTTGCTTTGCCCTTGGGCGGAGTGGCGACGTTGAACTTGATCGTCCACGTCGTGGCGCGACCCTTGCCATAGATGCGCCACGGGCCGGCTTCGTCCGTGTGTGGGTATTGAGTGAGCGATTCAGTTTTGATCCAGCCGAAGCGCTGGTTCGCGGGATCCTTGGCCGCGGGATTGATCCACGACCGGTCCTCGCTGTGCGGGGTCTGCTGGAAGAACCAGTCTTTGGGATAGTCGCTCTTGCCGATGGTGTAGGTGACGTCGTTCGGGAACAGCAGCGGGTAACGCAGGCCCCAGCCCCAGAGCCAGAAATTGTTGCCGTCGCCTTTGAAAAATTTCCCGCCGGTGCGGTCCGGGTAACCGATTTCCCAGAGCTGCTTGCCGTAGCGCACGGGCTTCCAGTCGAGTTTGCCGAGATCGAGATTCTTGCCGGACTCGACGGTGATTTCGGTCCGCGCGAATTCCCCGAGCACGCCATCGGCAAACGCGTGCAACGTGTATTTGCCGGCGCGCGCATTGGTGATCGTGAACTTTCCATCGTCGGTGCCGTCGGTCCAGAACTGGTAGTAATTTCCGTCGTGCGGCCACGTCACGATGCCGTTGTTGCCAGCGCGTTGGTTGCCGCCGGGGTAATCCGCGTGGGCGAGACCGACGGTCAGATGCGGCAGCTTTTTTGAAGCCGCTTGCGAATCGGCGAGCACGAGCTGTCCGGTAACATTGGCGCGCTCGGCTTTGTGCGGGTAGTCGACGCCTTCGACCCAAGCGTAGGGCCACTGCGCTTTTTCTTTTTTCGCCTGCGTGAGCGCGTCATTGAAGAGCGCGTTGGCGTTGTTTTTCCAGATGGCTGGCACAGTCGGATTGCCGGCGGTGGCCTCAAGGGTCGCGAGATCAGCGGCGGACGGGTCCTTCGGATCGGCGAGTGCATTGCAGTAAACGAAGATCGGGCCGATGACCTTGTTCCACTCTTCACCGGCGGGGATATTGCAACTCGCGCCGCCCGCATAGTGACCGGCGGACCAGTAATCGAGGATGATGGGATCGGGGTTGTCGTTGGCGTCGTAGTGGGCGACGAGTTCGATCTTGGAGGCGCCGCCGCCGAGATATTCGGTCGTGGGATTGATGAACCACACCCCGAGATGCTCCTTCGTCGATGACCAACCGTAGGCGGGGATTTTGTATTGGACGGCGTTGTAGCTGTATTTGTGTTCGACGGTGTTCTTGTAGTAACCGGTGCTGAGGAGACGCTGCTCCTTCGCGTGAATCACGACGCCCGCGCCCCAATCTTCCGGCGTGCACTCGAGTAGATTGCGATCCGCGTCGACCGAGAGCCAGTTGAACGTGTGGTTGAGTTTGGTGATGTAGCGATTTTCTCCATAGCCCGCCGCCGGATAACTCGCGGGATGCGAGAAAACGCCGTAAACATAAATCCCGCTGACGCCTCGCGCCAAGGTGTAGCGCAACTCGACGTCCATCCGACCGCCGACGCTCTTGAGATCGATCTCCGCACGCGCTCCGCCGTTCTTCGTAGGGTCGATGGTGAGCGACTGAGTTGCACGGCCCGTGATCGCTGATTCCCAGTAGCCGCCACCGCCCATGGTGTTGATGCCGCGAAACACGAGCGCCGACATGCGGCCGTCACGCTTGTTGATCGTCGCTTTCACAATGCCGTTATCGAGCGTCCATGCGGTGTCGCTGTCGGCAACGGTTACCGGAGAGGTGTTCGCAGGCCTGGCGATGGCCGGTTCGGCGGAATGGAGCAGAGGCGCAGCCAACGACGCGGCCAGAGCGGTAATTACAAGGAGGCGATGGAAACCAAAGGGGGAGTAACCGTTCATGGGGAGACCTGATATAAATTTTATTTGCCGGCCCCGCCACCATGGCCGTGCGCTCTGAATTCAGGCCGGGGCGGGACAGGTGCAGCCGGTGAGGCGATGCCCTTCACCACCGAACGAATTTCGAGGGCCGTATCCTTGGTGAAGGCCGGTGTTCCTGATTGAGCTCCGTTGGCCTGTAGGATGTAGGCCGCGAGATCGAGATAGGTGTCTTCCGTCGCACCTTCCGGTCTAAAACCGCCGACCGCGTCCCTAATCCGGACGGCCAGCTCCTTGGTCGTATGCGCGCTCCATCGCGCCATAAAATCCACGCCGGCCAGCGGAGGAATATTACCCCGCGCACCTTTGATGACATCCTGCATGACTTTTGGCAGAGAGCTGATGGGAGGCAGTTCGCTCGCGTCCCCGGTTCGCCCAGCCAGGGTATCAAGGTGGCATTTCGCACACGTGCTCAGGTAGGCCGTTCGTCCCGCCGCTGCCTGGGCCGCGGTGAAAACCGCGGGCACCGACGTAGCCACTTTCGAGGGCGCCGCCGCCTTTTGCTCAGTCAAAAAAAGCAACCCATAGCCCGCAATCGCAGTCACGATAAATTTCTGTGTCGTTCTCATTTGATCAAAAAAACTAATTGGAAGTGTGGTCGTTCAACGATTTTGCCGGTTGATCATCCTCGATGGTGATGGGACGCCGGATCCGATTTAGGGGATGGCGCGGGACGCGGCAGCGACTTTCTGTGCTTCGTCGAGTTCGAGCCGCAGGTAGTCGTAAACGACGCCGCTGGTGACTTCGCCTGCGGGCACGGTGAGCTGCATTTCATTTTCGCCCGCCTTCAGTAGCGCAGCATCGAACTTCACGAGCTGCTCCTGCCAGATGCCTTTGTCGGTATTATAGCGGAGAGCGTTGGTCGAAGTCGGGCGGATGGCGCCGGCTTCTTTGCCGTTGACGGCGACCGAGAGTCCCGGGCCATCGGCTCCGGCGAGCGCGATGCGGAGGGTGGCCGCGCCTTGGGTCGGCTGGTCCACATTGAACTTAATCGTCCACGTCGTCGCGCGACCGCGGCTATATTGACGCCACACGCCGCCATCGCGATCGGTGGTTGGGAATTGCGTGCGGGACTCGGCCTTCACCCAGCCGAATTTCTGGTTGGCGGGATCTTTCGCCGCGGGATTCACAAAAGAAAGATTCTCGGCGTGCGGGACTTGCTCGAAGAACCAGTCCTTCCGCCAGTCGCTCTTACCGACGGTGTAGGTGAGATCGTCGGGGAAGAGGAGGGCGTAGCGCAACGGCCAGCCCCACAGCCAGTAGTTGTCGCGGTCGCCCTTGAGGAATTCGCTCGCGTTGCGATTGGCCACGCCGATTTCCCAGAGCTGCTTGCCGTAGCGCACGGGTTTCCACTCGATCTTGCCGAGGTCGAGATTCTTGCCGGCGACGATTGTGATATTCGCCTGGGCGAGTTCGCCGAGCACGCCGTCGGCAAATGCGTGGAGCGTGTAGGTGCCGGCGCGCACGTTGGAGATCGTGAACTTTCCGTCCGCGGCACCGTCGGTCCAAAATTGATAGTGCTTCGCATCGTGCGCCCAATCGATGGCGCGCGGTC
>JBBRLB010000156.1:0-13049 GCA_038231575.1 Opitutales bacterium
ACCGATTTTGGCTTTGAACTCAGGGTTATGCTGGCGACGTTTCTTCGACATGTGGATCGTTCTTTCTTGGGTTTGGATTTAACGATCCCTCCTGTCCAGTTTTCGGGGTCCACCTCATTCCGCACTTGCAGCAAAATGTGGACGTCTTGGTAGCCCTTGCGCCGGCCGATGATCGCATAGTCGCCGGGGAGCATCTTGATCGTGTTGGTTTCGAACTGGCTCGGCAGCCGGTAATTTTCGATGGAGAACCAAGTCTTGCCGTCCGACTTGAACGCCACTTCGACCGGCTTGTTCTGGGTCATCAGCATTTCGTGGAGCTGCTGCACCTTGTCGCTGTTGACCAGATAAGCCGGCTTGACGGACATCGCCTGATTGAAAGCCCGGATGGCGGCTTGAAATTCCGCTTTGCTGGCGAGTTGCTCCGCCATCAAGATGTATTTCTCGTATAGGCGTAGCGTTGAAATCATATTGCCGGCGCGGATGAAGCCCTTCTTGGCGTCAGGTTGTTCCGGTTCGAGCAGCAGGGTCTCGTTATAGCCGTCGCGTGCTTCCTTCCACTGGTGTTCGTTTTCGTAAGCGTAGGCCTTAGAGAGAGCTTTTTTCACAGCGTCACTGTTTGCGAATGCGCGAGCCGATTTGATCGCGGCTGCTGAACCCGAATCCACCTCTAGGGCATTCTTAAACGACTCAGCAGCCATGAGGGACCATTTTGCCGCTTGAGTCTCGTCCTTGGGGATGCCTTCGCCAGTTTGGTAGATCACCCCAAGTCTAAATTGAGCAGCAGCGTCTCCTTTCTCAGCCAATGCCACCAACTCTACGGGAGACAGTGCTCCGTAGTCCGGTGAACGTTTTACTGGTCTGTTTTCTTGCGCACAGACAAATTGGCCCGTCAACAACGTGAGGAGTAGTGCCGCATGCTTCACCGCCGCGACGTTGCATTGGACGAACCGGCCGGTCAAGGGAGACGTCGACGATGCAAGCTCCTAGCAGACATGGAGAGATAGGGGCAAAAAAATCGTGCCATTCTCTAAGCGTCTTACTGTGAAAAATTACTTCCGGGGGTGAAATCATCCTGATCTAGGCCCCAGCGGCAACGCGAGACCCCCTCCCCCCGGTCTCGGAGACGACGAGATTGCTACGAAACCAATTCAGAGAGCGCAGATTGATTCTGCGGGCTTTTGTGGTCGGGTTGGCTGTCCTGACCCTGCTACGTTGACTTCGCGGCTCCTAGGCCCACCAGCGGGGCGGAAAAGGGCGTTTTTCCCGCGATTTTAGTCAAGTCCACAACAAGCCAGATATTTTAGTAAAGCCAAAATATTACATAAATCGTTGTCTATAAATGGTAGGCCCACTGGGATTCGAACCCAGAACCAAAGGATTATGAGTCCTCTGCTCTGACCGTTGAGCTATAGGCCCGTCTGCCAAGCGAGCCCAGTCACACCGAAATCTTTCGCGACGACAACTCCAAGCTGCGCGGCTTCCTCGCTCCACCCCGGCCGTGACGGCGCACCCGGAGGTGGGCGACGCCGCCGGCGGCGCGGCGGTCGCGCAGCGACAACGTTCGTGCCCGCGTATCGGTGGTCCGACCGATCGGCGCCATCAATCCGCCGTCGGGTTCAGATTTCTTCACTGGTCCAACGCGGGCTTCGCCGCCCGGCGGCCACTTCATCCGTGGCCGCCGCGCAGCACGATCAGATGATCGACGCCGCGCGTCTCGAACTCGCGCCAGTAAGCATCCTCGAGCGTCTCGAGTTTGTCTTTTTCCTCGTCCGTAAATTCGTCGCCGATCTTCGTGGCGTCCGCGCCGCGCTCGGCCCGGAGGTCCCGCTCGCCGAGGCGCGCGACGAGCTCGCCCCAGAACGAATCCTCCACGAACTGATCGAGTTTCTCGCGCACGGGGCCTTCGGTGAGTTTTTCGTTGGGGAACAATTCGCCGTTGACGTCCGCCTCGACAAGATCCGCACAGCCAAACGTGGCGGCGAGGCCGAAGACTTTTTGCGCCAGCTCGCTGTAGCGCTCCGGCATCGTCGCGGGATCGTCGGGGCGCGCGCCGGCGACCCACAGGCCGAGATGCGTGAGTTCGAGGAGCCGGGCATATTCCTTTTGCGTGAACGAAACTTTCATGGCGCAAGAGAGGATGCATCCCGCGGCGCCGCGCAAGGGCGGAGTGCGGCGGATTCGAGTCGCCCGGGCTTCCCTTTGGCAGACTCAGGCAGGCTCCACCCGTGAGCGTGAGCCCATGGGCAAGAGGCCCGTGGCAGGACGAGTCACCTATGCCAGAATATCCTTCACCACGTGCCCGTGCACATCCGTCAGCCGGTAGTCGCGGCCTTGAAACCGGAATGTCAGTTGCTCGTGATCGAAACCGAGCAGGTGCAGAATCGTCGCCTGCAGATCGTGCACGTGAACCTTGTTTTCAACGATACCGAAGCCCAGTTCGTCGGTGGCGCCGTAACTGATCCCGCGCTTCACGCCGCCACCCGCCAAGAAGATCGAGAACGCATCCGGAAAATGATCGCGGCCCAGGATGTCGCTGCCCGCCGTGCGGCCCTCGCGAAACGGCGTGCGGCCGAACTCGCCGCCCCACACGACGAGCGTGTCGTCGAGCATCCCGCGTTGTTTGAGATCGCGGATGAGCGCGGCCACCGGCTGATCGGTGCGCGCCATCTTCGCGCTGAGGCCGTCGCGGATATCCTCCTTCGGATTGGTGCCGTGAAAATCCCAACCCCAGTCGAAGAGCTGCACGAAGCGCACGCCTTGCTCGAGCAGCCGGCGGCCGAGCAGGCAGTTGTTCGCGAAACTCGCCTCGCCCGGCTTCGCGCCGTAGGCCTCGAGCGTCGCGGGCGACTCACGCGCGATGTCCATCACCTCGGGCACGCTCGTCTGCATGCGAAACGCGAGTTCGTATTGCGCGATGCGCGTGGCGGTTTCCGGGTGACCGAGTTCGGCGGCCTGGATTTCGTTGAGCTCGCGCAACGCATCGAGCGTCTGGCGGCGCAGCTCGCGGCTCATGCCCGGCGGATCGCCGACGTAGAGCACCGGGTCGCCCTTCGCGCGACACTGCACCCCCTGAAACACCGACGGCAAAAACCCCGTGCCCCACGCGCTCTGCCCCGCGCTCGGTTGCGTGCCGCTACTGATGAGCACCACGAAGCCGGGGAGATTTTCGTTTTCTGAACCGAGCCCGTAAGTCACCCACGAACCCATCGAGGGCCGGCCGCCGCGCGGCGAACCCGTGAACAGCAACAGCTCCGCCGGCGTGTGGTTAAACTGATCGCTGTTCATCGACTTGATGACGCACAGCTCGTCCGCGATCGATTGGAAGTGCGGGATCGCATCGGACATCCAGATGTCACCCTGGCCGTGCTGCGAAAACGTCCGCGGTGTGCCCATCAGCCGCGGCGTGCCGGAGGTGAAGGCGAACGTCTTACCCTTCACGAAGGCATCCGGCGCGAACTGCCCGTCGCGCTTCACGAGTTCCGGCTTGTAGTCGAAAAGATCGAGATGCGGCGGCCCGCCCGACATGTGCAGGTAGATCACGCGCTTCACCTGCGGGGCGAAATGCGGCGCGCGGGGTGCGAGGGGATTTGGCGCCGGCCCGGGGCCTAGCGCCGCGCTGAGTTTGCGCGCCAACATCGACTCCATCGCGATCGCGCCGAGGCTGAACTGCCCGACGTTGCGCAGGAATTGCCGGCGGGTCTGGTGCTGGATTTGTTGGAGCCGGAGATTCATCGCTTCATCAGGGTCTCGTCGAGGTTGAGCAGCACGTTCGAAACCGTCGTCCACGCCGCCAGCTCGGCGGGCGCGACGGCGGTCGGCGGCGGATTCTCCGCATTCGCGATCAACGCGGCGGCCTTAGCCGGTGCGGCCTTGAATTGGGTAAGCGCCTCGTCGTGGAGCGCGACCAACGGCGCAACTTCCGCGGCGGACGGCGGGCGCAGCAGCACGCGCCGGAATCCCGCTTTCACTTTGTCGGCGGGCGTCTCGCCCTCGGTCGCGATCAGGCGCGCGAGCGACTGCGCCGCCTCGACGTAAACCGGATCGTTGAGCGTCACGAGTGCTTGGAGCGGCGTGTTGCTGCGGTTGCGGCGGAGCGTGCAGACCTCGCGGTTGGGGGCGTCAAACGTCACCATCGAGGGATACGGGCTGCTGCGTCGCCACTCGGTGTAGAGCGCGCGCCGTCGTCGATCCTCACCGATGCTCGTCTTCCAATCGAGCGCCGAACCAAACGCCGCGCTCAGTCCGAACGCCGGTTGATACGGCCGCGACGACGGGCCGTGCATCTTTGTGCTCAACAGCCCGCTCACCGCCAGCGCCTGATCGCGCACGACCTCTGCCCCGAGCCGGAAACGCGGACCGCGCGAGAGCAGCCGGTTCTCCGGATCGATTTCGAGCGCCTTGACCGTCACGCGCGAACTCTGCCGGTAAGCCGCGGATGTCACGAGCGTTTTGAGAAAGCGTTTCGTGTCCCACCCGCGGTCGATCATTTCGCCCGCGAGCCAGTCGAGCAGTTCGGGATGCGACGGCGCCTCACCTTGCGAACCAAACTCCTCGGTCGTGCGCACGAGGCCGAGGCCGAAAATCGCCTCCCACAGCCGGTTCGCCTGCACGCGCGCGGTGAGCGGATTCTCCGGGCTCACCAGCCAGCGCGCAAACGTGAGGCGGTTGATCGGCGCGCCGGCCGGCAGCGGCGGAAATACCGCCGGCACTCCGCCGGAAACCTCGTCGCCGAGCGCGAGATAGTTGCCGCGAAGCTGGACGTGCGTTTTGCGTTGCTGAGCCTCCGGCAGTTCACGCATCACCAGCGTCGTCTGGACCGGCATCTCGTCGATCGTCTGTTGCAGCACCGCCACGCGTTTCTGCTCGAGGTGAAATTCCGGGGCGATCTCGCGCAGGTAATAATCAAGCAACCGCTCCTGCTCCGCGACCTCACGAGCCGCCTCGGGTTTCGCGAGCGCGGTAAACTCCGCGGCCGGCAACCGCAGAAATTCGTGTGCGCGCGCATCGGCCGTCACGCCGACGCGCAAATGCCGGAGCGTGGCAGGCGCCACGTCCGATTTCTGCTCGATCGTCACGACGAGGGATTCACCGGGTTTGAGCACGAGCGGTTTCTCCAGTTCGATCGAAAGCGCGTGGCCGCGATCGGTGGCACCCGCGACGCCCCAGCCGCGCTTCGTCGCGCCGGGCTTGTGGCGGTTGGGCGTGCGCGGTTCCTGATCGGTGGTGACGAGCGACTCGTCGAAATCGCCCTGCGCAAAATCCGCGACCGCGCGCCCGAGTTTTAGGTCGCGCGGCTCGGCGGGTAGGATCGTCCGGTTCGGTTTGGGTGCCTCGCGACCGAGTGTCTCCCACACGGGTTCGTGGCTTTCGTCGAGCAGCACCACGCGCAGTCCATTCGGCGTCGGATCGAGACCCGTGCGGCCCCACAGCACGATGCGGTCAAGCGGCAGCATCGTGCCGAGATCCACTTCCCACCACGGGTTGTCGCTGCTCTCGGTGAGGCTAATCGAATTTTTTTCCAGGTCGCCGTCGGTCCGCCCGTCGATCGCGCGCGCCGCGACCGCGCCCTCCGCCGTCGAGCTCTGCGACGCCTTGCCGCGCAGCCCGACGTTTTCTCCGGCACTGAACACCTGCACCTCGGCGAGTGGAATGGTGCGGTTGGTGCCAGGAAACTCCACGCGCACGAACCGCGCGCGACGAAACACCTCCACCGGTCGGATCGCGGCGCGCACGCGGGTGACGACAAAATTTCCGGCCGGGGCGGGGCCCGCCCCTTGCCCTTCCGCTGGCTCAAGCGGTAGGGACTCGATTCGCAGCGCGGCGATCGTTTCGCCTGCGGGCGACGGCAGCTCGAGCGTGTAAGTGTCCTTTTCCTTGCTGGCCGCGACGCGCACGCGCCCGTCTTCGTCGGCGGTGATCGCGGCGCCGCCCGCAGATTTGACGACGGTCGGTTTCGTAAAACGCCACGGCAGCGTCGTCGGAAATTCGCGGGCCCACGCGTGCGCGGCACGGGCGTGCGCGGTTTTTCCCGCGCTCATCTTCGCGACGAGCGCCAGGATTTCATTGGTCGCAGCGGCGCGCTCCTTGGTTTGCGCATCAGTGTAGAACTCGGCGACCGGCGACTCGTCGTTGCGATCGGCGTCCTCGGTCTGGTTGAAGATCGCGTAGAGGCTGAAATATTCTTTTTGCGTCAGCGGATCATATTTGTGCGTGTGGCATTGGGCGCACGCCATCGAGGTGCCCATCCAGACGGCCATCGTGGTGTTCACGCGATCGACCACGGCCACACTGCGGAACTCCTCATCAACCGTGCCGCCCTCCGTGTTGTTCATCGTGTTGCGGTGAAAGCCCGTCGCGTAAATCTGCTCCGGCGTCGGATTCGGCAGCAAGTCGCCGGCGAGCTGTTCGACGGTGAACTGATCGAAGGGAACGTTCCGGTTGAACGCATCGATCACCGTGTCGCGGTAGCGCCAGATGCTGCGCGGCTGGTCGTCGGCGTAGCCCTTCGAATCGGCGTAGCGCGCGAGGTCGAGCCAGAGCCGCGCCCAATGCTCGCCGAACGCCGGCTTCGCGAGCTGGCGATCCGCGAAGCGCTCGTAGGCATCGGCGCCGCCGTCGCGCGCAAACCCCTCCACTTCATCCAGCGTCGGCGGCAGCCCGGTGAGATCCAGCGCGACGCGGCGCGCGAGCGCGGCGCGATCGGCCTCGGGTTGCGGGCGCAGCTGGGCCTCTTCGAGCCGAGCGAGGATGAAGCGGTCGAGCGCGCCGCGCGGCCACGCGGCATTTTTCACTGCCGGCGGTTCAGGGCGGCGCGGCTTTTCGTAAGCCCAGTGCGGGGCATAGGTCGCGCCTTCGGTGATCCAGCGCTTGAAGAGATCGATTTCCTGGGGCGAAAGCGTCTTGCCGGTTTTCAACGGCGGCATGCGGTCCTCCTCGTCGGCGGCGACGATGCGTGCGACGAGTTCGCTTTTTTCCGGATGCCCGGGCGCAATGGCGACCGCACCGGCCCCGAGATCCTCCAACGCGCCGGCGCGCCGATCGAGGCGCAGCCCATGTTCGCCGCCTTTGCGCTCGTGCTCATCGGGTCCATGGCAGCGGATGCACTTCGCAAAAAGAATCGGCCGGATGTCGCGGTTGAAATCGACCGGCGCGGGTGCCGCCGCCATGGCACCGGGCAGGAGCCAGAAGAAAAGGCGAAGGCGATGGGAGTGGCTCACGAGAAGGGCGACGAAGGCAGGCGGGTGATGAAAGCTCGCTCAAGGAAAAGCGCGACACCGCGCACGTCAATGGCCCCGCACATTCGGCTGGGCGCGCGACGATGAATATTTATGCGCGCAAACGGTGGGGCGGGCATAACCCCCGCGCCACAAATAAACGCCCGGGTTGACCCAGCGCGGCAGTTGCGCCCTGCTCTCGTGCACCCCCGCATGAGCGCTCCCACCTCTGCCGCACCCGCGACTTCGCGGCTCGTCTCGCTCGACGCCCTCCGCGGCTTCGACATGTTTTGGATCCTTGGCGGCGATGCGCTCGTGTATGCGCTCGCAAAGGCGTGGAAGATTCCGCCGTTTCAGTTTCTCGCCACGCAACTCGACCATGAGCCGTGGGCCGGCTTCCGGTTCTACGATCTGATTTTTCCGTTGTTCGTGTTCCTGGCCGGCGCCTCGATGGCGTTTGCCCTTACTCGCATCATCGCCGAGCAGGGCCGCGCGGCCGCCGTGAAACGCGTGCTCGTGCGCGCCGCCATCCTGTTTCTGATCGCGCTGTTTTACAGCGGCGGGTTCACGCTGGAGTGGCCGGACATGCGGTTGCTGGGCGTGGTGAACCGCATCGCCCTCGCCTACGCCGGGGCGGGCATCCTGTTTTGTTTCCTGCGGCCGCGCGGACTGGCGATCGCGACCGGGGTGCTGCTCGTGGGCTATTGGGCAATCCTGACGTTCGTGCCGATCCGGGACATCGCGCTCGACAAGGACGCCATGATCGCACGCTTCGGCCCGAAGCCCACGCTCGATCAGGTGCAGCAAGCTTACGACGCGACGACCACGCGCGTCACCGGCCGCTACGAACCCGGCCTGAACGTCACCAATCACTTTGATTTCAACTACCTGCCCGGCCGGCGCTACGACGTGTATTGGGATCCCGAGGGAATTCTCAGCACGCTCCCCGCGGTGGCGACGTGTCTGCTAGGCGTGCTGGCCGGCGTGCTCTTACGCCGCGGCGATCTGGGCGAAATGAAAAAAGTCTCATGGCTGGTCGTGGGCGGACTCGCCGCGCTCGCGCTCGGGTTTTTGTGGAGCGCGCAATTTCCGCTGATCAAGAAAATCTGGACCTCCTCGTTCGTGCTGGTAGCGGGCGGATGGAGCGCGTTGCTGCTCGCGGCCTTTTACTATGTGATCGACCTCCGCCAGTGGCGGCGCTGGTGCTGGGCCTTCGTCTGGATCGGGATGAACCCGATTACGCTGTATGTGGTGAAGGGAAACCTCATTCGTTTTCCCACCACCGCCCAGCGCTTCGTGGGCGGCAGCGTGAAAAATTTCTTCGACCACCACGTCACCACCGGCGCCGGCGACGTGATGATCGCCGCCGTTTCCCTCGGGCTGGTGATCCTGCTCGCCTGGTTCCTCCACTCGCGGAGAATTTTCCTCCGCGTCTAACGCGCGGTGATTTGATGCCGATGAAAGCGGCGGAATTAGAATCAGCGCGCGGCGGTGGGGTCGTGAATTGGCTGCGGGCGCAGCCGCGCGGCTGGTTGGCGGTCGCGGCGGTGCAAGCGGCCGTGATGGGGTGGAAATACTGGCTGGAGGACCCTTATGTGAATCCCCGGTTCGGTTGGCTCTTCTGGTTGCTCATCGGGGATGTGGCTTGCCTGATCACCCTGGCGATAACTTCGCGCCGCGCCATCCCGCTGATGCTGCTCGTGACCGCCGGAACCTTGGCGGCGGCTTATCCTTCTTTCCGCGAGATCCGCCGCATCTCGGAGGACAAGTCGGTCGGAACCTATCAAATTCGTGCGGCACTGGCCGTGTTTTTCACCGAATTTCCGGAGCGCATGTTCGTGTCCTACGACGAAATCGTCGGTCCCACGTGCTGGATCAAGGGCGCCATCGGGATTAAGAACGAAGACTACACTGCCATGTTTCCGGTGCGCCGCGACTGGGACCTGCTGTCGGTGATCATGGACGATGGACGAAAGGTCATCCTCGTGGACACCGCATACCTGGCAGTTTCCGTTTTGCCGAGCGGCAAGGTCATGGGCCGCCCGGAGGACGTGGCTCACTACCTCGCCTGGCTTGCGTCCCAAGCCGGCCGCAACGGCGTGGTTGTCTCGCGCGGGCTCAACGCCGACATGGAACTGGCGATGCCGAAAACCGAGGGACGTTTCGAAACCACGTGGCACAACGGCGTGCGCGAGGGTCCGTTTCACGCTTACTATGAAAACGGCGCGCTCTGGGCCGAGGCCACCTACGTCGACGGCTGGCCGGTCGGCCGCCACGTCGTCTACGATCGCACCGGCAAGGTCATCTACGAAACGACCTTTCCGCCGCATCCCGCGCCGTTGCCGCGTTGACCGGCGGCGGCGCGCAGGTGAGAGTGCGCCCACGCCCCACCGCCATGTCCGAAAAAAAAACCGCCGACCAGTGGTTCGCCGACTACGGCGAGAGCCACCAGGACGACACCAATGAACTCATCCACTGGATCTGCGTGCCGCTGATTTTCTTCTCCGTGCTCGGCTTCGTGTGGACGATCCCCGCGCCCGAGACGTGGCTCGAGGCGGTGCCGTGGTTCAACTGGACCCTCGTCGCGATCGTCCTGGCCTATGCGTTTTACCTGCGGCTCTCGGCGCGGCTGAGCGCGGGACTGCTGTTCTTCATGGCCGTGTGCTACACGGGAATTGTCCTGCTTGATCTGACTGCGCCGTGGGCCGTCTGGAAAATCTGCGCCGTGGTGTTCGTGCTCGCCTGGATCGGCCAGTTCATCGGCCACAAGATTGAGGGGAAGAAACCGTCGTTTTTTAAGGACATCGTCTTCCTGCTCATCGGCCCCGCGTGGCTGATGAGCATGGTCTATCGGAAACTCGGGCAGAAATACTGAGCGGCGTGCGCTTCAACCTCCTCATTGCTTTTGCGGCCGCGCTCACGACTCAGGCGCTCGTCGCCGCGCCGCACACCGAGGTCGCGATCCGGGGCAAAAATTTTTGCTCAACGGCCAGCCCACTTACGCTGGTCGCGTGTGGGAGGGTCGTTCGATCGAAGGCCTGCTGTTCAACTCGCGGACGGTGCAGGGCGTGTTCGACGACCTCAATCCCGCCACCCGCCCGCGGTGGGTCTACCCTGACGGGCGCGCGTGGGATCCCGAGCGCAACACGCGCGAATTCATCGCGGCGATGCCAGAGTGGAAACGCCACGGGTTGATCGCTTTCACGCTGAATCTGCAGGGCGGCAGTCCCGAGGGTTATTCGAAGGCGCAGCCGTGGAACAATCCGGCGTTCGACGCCGCCGGCACGTTGCGCGCCGACTATGCAGCCCGCGCCGCGCGTCTTCTCGACCGCGCGGACGAACTCGGGATGGTCGTCATCCTCGGCCTGTTTTATTTCGGACAGGACGAGCGGCTCGCCAACGAAGCCGCCGTGATTCACGCCGTCGACCAAACGATCGACTGGCTCTTCGCGCACGGCTGGCGGCACGTGCTCGTCGAAATCAACAACGAGACCACCAACAACTACGACCACGCAATCCTACGGCCGGACCGCGTCGCCGAGCTCATCACGCGCGTGCGCCAGCGCGAACACGCCGGCCGGCGGTTTCTCGTCGGCACGAGTTTCACGGGACGCAAAGTGCCCGACGACGGAGTCGTGAAGGCGTCGGCCTTCGTGCTGCTGCACGGTAACGGCGCGGCGTCGAATCCGGCGTTTATCACCCAAATGGTGCAGCAGACGCGCGCCCTGCCCTCGTGGCGCCCAATGCCGATCGTGTTCAACGAGGACGACCATTTCGATTTCGATAAACCGGAAAACAATTTCACCGCTGCCGTGCGCGCCGGCGCGTCCTGGGGCTATTTCGACTATCGAATGAAGGACGAGAGTTTCGTCGACGGCTACCAAAGCGTGCCCGTCGACTGGGGCATCAACTCCCCGCGCAAAAAAGCCTTCTTCGCCAAGCTCCACGAGATCACGGGCGGTTTGCCGTAACTCGGACGACGGTCCGCCGACTCACGGCGTCGTCGCCGGCGCTTCCGTCTTCGGCGGTGCAAACGTGATCGGAATGCGCACGCGGACATCCACGGGCTTCCCGTTCTTCGCGGGCGCGGTGAACTGCCAGCGAGCCACGGCCGTCGCGGCGGCCCAGGCAAAATCCTCGCGGCTCGCCGACACGATCCGGGGGAGTTGCGCGTGGCCACCTCGATCGATGAAGAATTCGATCTCCGTCTCCGCCGCCGCGTTCTCCTTCACCATCGCCGCCGGGATGATCGGGGAAGGCTGGAACCGCGGCTTTGGCCGGGCATCGAGTTCGCCGAGGTTCTTCACCACCGGAGACGGATCTTTTTGCAGCGCCTTGAGCAGCCGGGCGGCCGAATCGTTGACCGGCGTATCGCGGCCATCACGGTCGAAGATCTGTTTCTTCGAGAGCAGCGCCCACGCCGGCTGGCCGTCTTTTTTGGCCGGCGAGAAACGCCAGCCCGCGATCATCGCGACCGCGGCCGCGCCAAACTCCGGGTGCGTGGCTTCCCGCACGGCGATATCCCGCGTCGCGCCGTTGGGATCGACCGCGAACACCACGGTGGCGGAGCCCGCGATTTTTTTCTCCAGCAACGCCAGAGGGTAAACGGGCGCGCTCGTCAGCGTGGGCCGCGGCGGTTCGTCGTATTGAAACTGCGGCGGCACGTTCTTGGCCGCTTTCCGCGGCACCTCAAACGCGGCCACGCCCGCGCCATCCAGCGTGAAAATGATCGGGACCTGCATGTGCGTCGCGACGGGGCGACCGGCCTTCTGGCCAGGCTTGAACTTCCACTCCAACACCGCCTCCACTGCGGGGCCCTCGAAATCCGGATGGGTGGATTTCAGCACGATCGGATTGCGCACGTCGCCGGCGGGATCGACGATAAAATCGATGATCACCTCCCCTGTGTTGCCGCTTGCTCGCAGTGACATCGGATACTCCGGCCGCTTCTGAAACGTGGGCACCGGCTGCTGGTCGACGGCCCCGCCCGCCGGAGCGGCCCGCAGGACCACGGCGATCACCAGACTCAGCGCGGCAGCGGACGCGAATTTCATCGGGGGGTTTTCTACGGCGATTCGGACGGCAGGCGCAAGCGCGTCACGCGACTTCGATCACCGGTCGGCAGAACGCCCCCGAGCAGCCGGGCCAGTTGAGCGGCAGCGCCCAGAATTTCACCGGCTGCGGCAGCATGAAAACCTCGGCGGTAAATTTCAGCTCCTCGACGATCCACACACCTGCGCCGAGGAGGACCGTGTGCGTCTCGGCGTTGCGCGGGCCCAGGCCGCCGATCGAATAGTGATCGATGCCGACGCCGCGGACGCCCTGCGCGACGAGCCAGCGCGCCCCGTCCGGATCGACGAACGGCGAAGGTGCAGCCACTCATCGGTCTTCGCGCGCTTGTCGCCCCAGCCGGTCGCGAGCAGCACGATGTCACCGGCAATTTTTTTCGGCAGCGCGCGCGCGAGCCCGTCGGCGTTGATAGGTGAGTCGGCCGCGAGTCCGCGCAAGTCGGCGATATGCGCGGGACCGGTGAAGGTTTCGAGCGGCAGATCGGAAATGCTCTTGCCCCCGGCGATTTTGTGGAGCGGCGCGTCGAGGTGGCTGCCGGTGTGCGTCGCCATCGCAATCTCCTCCATGCGCCAGCCGCCGCTCGCGTGGTCGGCGGTGCGCTGGAACGACACCGGCGGATGCACGGGGCAGTTCGGGGCTTGGTCGAAGAGGGGTTGCGAGAGATCGATCAGTCGCATGGCGGCGTCGCGCAGTTGAAGGCTGAACTGTGCAAGTTGAAAGACCGAACCGGCGGCGATGGCTCGAAGTAGCACGGGCATCCTGCCC
>JBBRLB010000157.1:0-12763 GCA_038231575.1 Opitutales bacterium
CGAGACGAGGCCGGAGAGCAGAAGGCACTGGGCCATGACGGAGAGGACGTTCTTGCGGCGCATCAGGCCGCCGTAGAAGAGCGCGAGGCCGGGGAGCGTCATGAAGAGCACGAGCGCGGCGGAGGTCATCTGCCAGGCGTTATGGCCCGGGCCGGCGACCCCGACGGACAAGGTCGTGAGATCCTTCGGGATGGTCATGTTGCCATCCTTGTCCTTCTCGGTCTTCAGCGAAGCCGTCGGGTCGGTGTTTTGGAGGTAAGCCTCCAGGCCGGCGATGCGCTGCTCGAGCGTCGGCGTCGGTGGTGGTGGAGGAGTGGCGGGCGCAGGTGCGGCCGCTTGGGCAAAAGCGGACACGCTGGCGAGGAACGCCAGACACGCCGCGAGCAGGAGGCTACGGGGTTTCGATCGAGTATTGTTCATGGTGACGCGAAGCCCCATTAGCAAAATCGATGCCGCGGACGCGTCGTTGACAGAAATTCCTCAGAAATCTTTCGCCGCCCACCGGTTTCAGACGCGCCGCACGGGATGCACGCACCCCCTTTCGAAAACAAAAAGCCGGACTCACGAATGAGTCCGGCGGAGATAAATAACCGGCGCCCGCTCGGCGTGGCGCGTTTGCGCGTCAGACCGCGGCTTCGCCGCGTTCGTCGGTGCGGATGCGCACGACTTCCTCGATCGGGAGCACGAAGACTTTGCCATCGCCGATTTTCCCGGTCTTGGCGGCCTTGACGATCGTGTCGACGGCCTTGCCGGCGGCCTCATCGGAGACAGCGACCTCAAGTTTCACCTTCGGCAGGAAGTCGACGGTGTATTCGCTGCCCCGGTAAACCTCGGTGTGACCCTTCTGGCGGCCAAAGCCCTTCACCTCGGTGACGGTCATACCCTCGATGCCGGCGGCGGCGAGCGCTTCTTTCACTTCCTCGAGTTTAAACGGCTTGATGATGGCAACGATGAGTTTCATGCGACGGTGAATGATTGAGTGCTGACTGTTTGTAGGTCTTCGGTTCGCAGGCGCAAGCAATCCTTCCGTTCCACTCGTTCACTCCGGCATCACGACCGAAATGTGCAGATCCTTCAACTGGCGCGGCGTGACCGGCGTCGGGCTCTGCGCCATGAGGTCCTGGCCCTTTTGCGTTTTCGGAAACGCGATCACGTCGCGAATACTCGTCGTGCCGCAGATCAACGCGACCACGCGATCGAGACCGAAGGCGATACCACCGTGCGGCGGCGCGCCATACGTGAACGCCTTGAGCATGTAGCCGAAGCGGCTCTCGACGACATCGGCCGGAATCTTCAGCACGTCCTCGAAAACTTTCTTCTGCAGCGCCGGCTGGTGAATGCGGATCGAGCCGCCACCGAGTTCGGTGCCGTTGAGCACGACATCGTAATGCTGGCCGCGCACCTTTTTCGGATCGCTGTCGAGATACGCCGCGTCCTCCGGCACCGGCGCGGTGAACGGGTGATGCGTCGCGACGTAGCGGTTCTCCGCCTCGTCGTGCGTCATCAGCGGAAAATCGATCACCCAGAGAAATTTCCAGTCGTCCGCGCGAATCGTGAGCTTGCCGCGCTTCACGAGCAACTGCGCCGCCTCGAGCCGCAGGCGGCCGAGAATCGCGCACGCCTTTTCCCACGGCGCCGCCGCGAAAAACACGATGTCACCCTCGGCGATCCCGAGCTTTTCGGTGAGCGCCGCCTTCTCCACGTCGGAGAAGAATTTAACGATCGGTGATTTCCATTCGCCGCCTTCGACCTTGATGAAGGCGAGGCCTTTCGCGCCCAGCGATTTCGCGATCTCCTCGAGACTCTTCAGTTCGCCCTGCGTGAGATCGGCGAGGCCTTTGGCGTTGAGCGCCTTCACGGCGCCACCCCCGGTCGCGGTCGCCGAAAACACCTTGAAGCCGGACGTCTTGAACAGCTCGGTGAAATCGACGAGTTCCATGCCGAAGCGCACGTCGGGTTTGTCGACGCCGTAGCGATTCATCGCGTCGTGAAACGCCATCCGCGGGAACGGCGTGGGAATGTCCGTGCCGAGCACGTCCTTCCACACTTTCTTCAGCATGCCTTCGAACAGCGCGTAGATGTCCTCGCGCGTGACGAACGACGCCTCGACGTCCACTTGCGTGAACTCCATCTGCCGATCCGCCCGGAGATCCTCGTCACGGAAGCAGCGCGCGATTTGGAAATATTTTTCCACGCCCGCCACCATCAGGATTTGTTTGAACTGCTGCGGCGATTGCGAGAGCGCGTAAAACTGACCCGCGTGGATGCGCGACGGCACGAGATACTCGCGCGCGCCCTCCGGCGTGCTTTTGAACAGCGCTGGCGTCTCGACCTCGATGAACTCCTGGGAGTCGAAGTAGTCGCGAATCGATTTCGTCGCGCGATGGCGCACCTGAAGATTCTTCCGCATCTTCGGCCGGCGCAGATCGAGGTAGCGGTAAGTGAGGCGGAGGTCTTCGTTGACCTTGTCGCCGCCGGCATCGTCGAGCGGGAAGGGCGGCGTGTCGGAGATATTGAAAATCTCGAGCGCCGTCGCGTTGATCTCGATTTCACCGGTCGGCAGCCCCTTGTTTTCCGTCCCTGCGGGACGGCGCACGACCTTGCCGGAAATCCCGATGACCGACTCGGGCTTGAGATGCTTCAACTGCTCGCCGAGCGTCGCGTTTTCCTTCGGCTCGAGCTGGATCTGCGTGACGCCTTTGCGGTCCCGCAGGTCGACGAAAATGATGCCGCCTTGATCGCGGATCGTGTCCACCCAGCCGAGGAGCGAGACAGTCGCGCCGAGGTCGGCAGTAGTGAGCTGGGCACAGTGATGGGAGCGATGCATGGAAAACGTGAGCCGAACAGGAAAACGCACCGCGACCGTGCAGGGCAAACAGAATTTAAGGCATCAAAGCGCGAAGACGCAAAGGCGCGAAGGGCAAACGCAAAGCCCAGCCCTTGTTTTCCGACCTTAGCTGCTTTGCATCTTTGCGCTTAACTTCCGCTAACCACCAGGCTCTCCCCCGTCATCTCCACCGGCTTCGGCAGGCCCATCAACGCGAGCACCGTCGGCGCGATATCGGCGAGCCGGCCGCCGGTGCGCATCTTGGTTCTACCCGCAACGAGCCCCTCGCCCACTGCGAAAACCTCCACGAGATTCAACGTGTGCGCCGTATGCGGCCCGTGGTTGATCGGGTCCCACATCTGCTCGGCGTTGCCGTGATCGGCGAGCACGACGGCTTTGCCGCCGACACTCGCCAGCGCCGCGAGCAACTCCCCCAGCCCTTGGTCGGTCGCTTCGCAGGCCTTGATCGCGGCGGGCAGCGAACCAGTGTGGCCGACCATGTCGGGGTTCGCGTAGTTTACAACGACGAGGCCGTATTTCCCGGAAAGGATCGCGGTCTTCGCGTCGGCGGTCACTTGCGCCGCGGACATCTCCGGCTGCATATCGTAGGTCGGCACCTTCGGGCTCGCCGGACACGCCCGCTCCTCGCCGGGAAACGGGGTGCTCCGGTAATTGTTGAAGAAAAAAGTCACGTGCGGGTTCTTCTCCGTTTCCGCGCAGCGGAATTGTCCGAGGCCCGCGTTGCTCACGACCTCGCCGAGAATGTTCTTCAACGGCGCCGGCTTGCCCGAGATCACGTGCACCGGCAAACCCGCCTCATATTCGGTCATCGTCGCGTAGTAGAGATCGAGCTTGGGGCCGCGGTCGAAATCCTTGAAGCCATCGATCACGAAGGCCTTCGTGATCTCGCGCGGACGATCGCCGCGGTAATTGTAGAACAGCACCGCGTCGCCGTTGCCGATCGTCGCGAGCGGTTTGCCGTCGGCCCCGACAATCCACGTCGCGGGCACGAACTCGTCGCCATTCTGCGTCGCGCTCAGCGGCTTTTCGTAATAACTGGCAATGGCCGCCTCCGCACTCGGCGCCGTCGCGACGGCCTGGCGGCCCGTCAGCATGTCGTAGGCTTTCTGCACCCGCTCCCAGCGGTTGTCGCGGTCCATCGCCCAGAAGCGGCCGCACACGGTCGCGATTTTTCCGACACCGATCTCGCGGCATTTCGCCTCGACTTGCTGGAGGTAGCCGCGCCCGCTCTGCGGCGGCGTGTCGCGGCCATCGGTAAACGCGTGGATGAACACGCGGCCCGCACCGATCCCGTCCTCCTTGGCTTGCTGTAAAATTCCGTAGAGATGCTCGAGCATCCCGTGCACGCCGCCGTCCGACACGATGCCCATCAGATGCAGCTTCGCGCTGGGTGAACCCCGCAAGCGCGACAGCGCGGCGTGCCAGACGGGATTCTGCGCGAGCTGTTTTTCGGAAAAGAGTTTGTTCAGGCGCACGAGTTCCTGATCCACGATGCGGCCGGCGCCGATGTTTTCGTGCCCGACCTCGGAGTTGCCCATCTGGCCTTCGGGCAATCCGACGTCGAGACCGCTGGCGGCGACGAGGGTGCGCGGCGACTTCGCGTGGAGTTCGTCGTCGCACGGTTTGTGGGCGAGGAAGACCGCGTTGAACTTATTCTGCTCCAGATGGGGATTGGCACCCCAGCCATCACGGATCACAAGGAGGACGGGTTTGCGCGGTGAAGTCATAGTAAATTGGTCCGATAATAGGCGTGAACCTACCACTCAACGTCGCAACGAGAAAAAATCCAGCCGGTCTAGAGATTGGCAGTCCGCTTGCTCCATGGCACCCCGATGACCCTCATCATCCGCGATCAACTCCTGAACCCGCCCACGTGGTTCGCCTCGTTCCGGGATCTCACACTCTACTGCAGTGTCTTTCTCCGCGATGACATCGTGATCGAAACCGAGAATCCCGATCCTTATGTGCGTTGGATGCGCCCGCGCGGAGGGATGGATTTTGTGGAGGACTTCGTGCGACCCGGCGCGGAGGCCGGCGTGCACCTCGACCTCGAGCCCAACTACCCGCGCTCCGTCATCACCGATCGCATCGCCCCGGAAAACGTCCACCGCCTCATCGCGAAGATCCGCTTCTGCCGGGGACTGGGGTGAGAATTCATCGCGCCGCCGGGGTTGGGGTGGCTAGCGCCGGCGGCGTCCCCCACGGGGCGGCTCCCCCTGCCCGCGCTCAATCCAAAGTTTGGCACAAATAAGGACGGCCACGATGACGAGCGTCGCGATGACCAACGGCTCCAGCACCAACGGAACCTTGGTGGAGGCAACCGCGAGCATCGGGCGGGAGGCGAGCAGGCTCATCGATGGGCCGATTCTGCCAGATCGGGCTCCACGCTGCCCGGGAAATTCGGAAATTTCACCGGGAAAAAATCCCGGGCACATCGGGCGCCCGGTCAGCGCCGTTTGACTTCGCCGGAAATTATCCGCCAATTTCGGGCCCATGCCCAAACGCGCCGTCCTGCTCCTCAACCTTGGCTCACCCGACTCCACCGCGGTGCCCGACGTGAAGCGCTACCTGCGCGAATTCCTCAACGACGAGCGCGTCATCGATAAACCCGCCAACGCGTTGCTCCGCGGTCTGCTCGTCAACGGCCTCATCATCCCATTGCGCGCGAAAAACTCCGCGCACGCGTATTCCACCATCTGGACGGACGAGGGCTCGCCGCTCGTCGTCACGAGCCAACGCGCGCAGTCGCTCCTCGCCGGGAAACTCGACGTGCCGGTCGAACTCGCGATGAACTACGGTAATCCCGCGATCCCCGACGTGGTCCGCCGGCTCGCCGCCGCGGGCGTCGAACAGTTGCTGCTCTTCCCGCAATACCCGCACTACGCGATGTCGAGCTGGGAGACCGTCGTCGTGAAAGTCCGCCGCGCGGCCGCCACGATCGCGCCGCGGATGAAGATCGCGGTCGAGCCGCCGTTCTACGCCGATCCCGACTATATCGACGCGCTCGTCGCGAGCGCCCGGCCGTTTCTCGCGCAGCCGCACGATCACCTGCTCTTCAGTTACCACAGCATTCCGCAACGGCATCTCCGGAAGGGCGACTCGTCCCAAGCGCACTGCCTCACCGTCCCTGATTGCTGCACAACGTGCTCGCCCGCGCACGCGACCTGTTACAAGGCCCAGCTCACCCGCACCACGCATCTTTTCGCCGCGCGCGCCGGACTGGACCCCGCCCGCTGGTCGATCGCATTTCAGTCGCGCATTGTCGGCGAGCCGTGGCTCACGCCCTACACCGACTTCGAACTGAAGCGCCTCGCCCGTGAGGGCAAGAAACGCCTCCTCGTCATCACGCCGGCGTTCGTCACGGACTGCCTCGAGACCCTTGAGGAGATTCGCGTCCGCGGCGCCGAGGATTTCACGGCCGCCGGGGGGGCCGAATTCACCCACATCCCGTGCCTGAACGATCATCCGGCCTTCATCGATTTTCTCGCCAAACGCGTCCGCTTGTGGCTCTCTGACGGCCGAGTGTGAACGACTCTGCATCAGCGTCCGCCTCTGGGAGTGTCGCCGCGACCGCCGCCACGGCGGAGCTTTGCGCCGTGCTTGTGCTCGATGCCACCGGCAAGATCACCGCCGCCAACGCTTCCGCCCGCGCGCTGTGGCAGACGGGAGACAACGAACTCATCGGCGAGGCCTTCGCCACCCTCTTCCTGTTCGAGATCACCTCGAGCGATCCGGAATTTCTCGACGCGCAATGGGAGGTCCTGCTCGACGGCGGGCTGAACCGCACCACCCCGCTTCAAGCCCAGCCGCGGGAAGGCGCGCCGCGCGATGTGCGCGTGCGGCTCGAAAAAATTCTCGGCGCCGCCAGCGGCTACATCGCCACGATCCAGCCGCCCGGAGCCGCGCTGGCCGCCGGTGCCTCCGCGGCGGCGGGCGAGAAAGACGATCGTTCGGCCGCGTTTCAGCTCCTCGCCGATCACGGCGGCGCCGGTTTCTTCGATCTGCAACTCGCCGCGGGCCGCGTGCGGTTTTCGCCGGCGTGGAAAAAACTCGTTGGCTACACCGACGCCGAATTGCCCGACACTCTCGACACCTGGAGCCAGCTCATCCATCCCGACGACTCCGCCGCCGCGCCCGACAAGGTCGGCAAAAAGATTGCCGCCGGCTCGCGGCCGTTCAGCGCCGAGTTTCGGATGAAGCACCGCCTCGGCCACTGGATCTGGATCCAGTGCGTCGGCCTGCAGATTCTCTCCGCCCCCGGCGAACTCGAGCGCGTGGTCGGGCTGCATCTCGACATCACCGAGCGCAAACAACTCGAGGAGGAATCGCTCGCCAACGACGCCCGGCTCCAGGATCTCAGCGGCACGGGTCCGCTCGCGGCGTTCGAACTCGATTTCGCGGGCAAGATTTTCTGGTTCTCCCCGGCGTTCGAAAAACGCCTCGGCCACGAGGAGGGCTCGCTCTCGCCCGACGCCGCATCGTTCGCCGCCGCGCTCCCGGCCGAGGAAGCTGCGGCGGGCGTCGAGTCGTGGTGGCTCAACCGCGCCGTGGGCCAGGGCGCATTCGTCGAGGCCGTGAAGCTCCGCGGCCAGGACGGACGGCCCGTGCCGGTGCTCCTCGGCGCGCACCGCACCGTCACGCGTAAACGCGAACTCGCTCGCGTCGTCGGCTTTGCCGTGGCGCTGCCCGCCGATTTGTCCGCAACGACCGAAAGTGACGCCCTGCCCGCCGCGGCCCTCGTGAGCGAGGCGTTGGGCACGCTGGCCGAATCGGTCCTCATCGCCGATGCCCGCGGCAAAATTCTTTTCGCCAACGCCGCCGCGGCGAAAGTCATCGGCCTCCCGCTCGACAAAATCCGCCCGCAGTCCGTCGGTGACGTTTTTCGCCTGGTCAATCGTCAGAGCAACCGTCCCAGCGACGAACCCGTCGATCGCGCGCTCAACGCCGACCAGCCGATCCCGCTCATCAGTGCTGACGCGCTCCTCCCTGCGATCGACGGCGGGCCGACCACGCCGATTGTCTGGACCGCCCGCGCCGTGTTCAGCGCCGACCACAAGCCGCGCGGCGTCGTGATTATTTTCCGCAACCCGGAGGAGATGACGCTCACGCCTGAGGAACTCGTAAAGGGCAACCGCTTCGAGTCCCTCGGTCTCCTCGCCGGTGGCATCGCGCACGATTTCAACAATCTGCTCACCACGATCCTCGGCGCCGTCTCACTCGCGAAGGACAACCGCAACTACGCCGCGCTCGACGACGCCGAGAAAGCCTGTCTCACCGCCAAGGGCCTCACGAAGCAGCTCCTCGCCTTCGCCAAGGGTGGCGTCGGCACCCAGATCGTTTGCGACTCGAAGGAAATTATCGAAGACTCGATCAAGATCGCCGCCGCCGCCTCGTCCGCCGAGATCGACCGGAGTGGTATCACCGAAAACGTCGAGCCCGTCATGGTCGACCGCGCGCAAATCCTGCAGGTGTTTCAGAATCTCATCGTCAACGCGCTCCAAGCCATGCCACCGCCGCCGCACCTGCCGCGGCTGCAAATCCGCGCCGCCAATCTCACGCTCACCGCCGACCAAGTGCCGTCGCTCCCCGCCGGCGACTACGTCGAGTTCGAGGTCCGCGACAACGGCAGCGGCATCAAGCCCGAGCACGTCGAAAAAATCTTCGATCCGTTTTTTACCACGAAAAAACACGGCACCGGCCTCGGCCTCGCCACCGTGCTCTCGATTGTGCGCAAACACGGCGGCCAACTCGGGCTCGACACCGAGGTCGGCCAAGGCACGGCGTTCACCGTTTATCTCCCGAAGGCCGACAAGCCCGTGGAGGTGCAGGCGCGCAAGGCCGCGTCGCTCCGCTTCGGCACCGGCCGCGTCCTCTTCATGGACGACGATCCGAAAATCTCCACGCTCACCGGCACGATGCTCACGAGCCTCGACTATAAATTCGACCTCGCGAAAAACGGCGACGAGGCGATTACGTTCTACAAACGTTACATGAACATCGGCCGGCCCTACGACGCGGTCATCATGGACCTGACGGTCATCGGGGGCATGGGGGGCGAGGAATGTTTCAAGGCGCTGAAGGAACTCGATCCCGAAGTGCGCGCCATCCTCGCGACGGGCTACGACAACGAAGACATGAACCGGAAATACATGGAGATGGGTTTTTGTGGCTGCCTCCCGAAACCCTATCGCGTGGCCGAGCTCGGCAAGGTGATCAAAGCCGTGCTGGGTTGAGGGTCTGCCCTTCGGGCCGCCCGCTCCACGGCGGGCCGATGCTACCAGGCTGGCGACGCCTGCATGGTCCCGAAGCAGGCGGGGACGCTGGCGCTACTCGCGCCACGTGAAAGCGTGGCACAGCGCCACGCCGGCGGCGTCCGCCTCGTCGAGCGCGAGCGTCCGGCCGTGGCCGAGCAGCGCCATCACCGTGCGCGCCATCTGCTCCTTGCTCGCGCGACCCGCGCCCACCACCGCCAGCTTCACCCGCAGCGGCGCATATTCAAACACCGGCCGCTCCCGCACCGCCGCCGCCGCAATCGCCGCGCCGCGCGCCGCGCCGAGAATTTGTGCCGTCTGGAAATTCTGCACAAAGATCGTCTGCTCGAGCGCCACGTGCCGCACCTCCGCGCCATCGAGAAACATCGCCACCGCCCGGTGAATTTCCCCGAGCGCATACGGCATCGGATGCTTCGCCGCCACCTTCACGGTCTGACAGCGTAGCAGCACCGGTTGACGCCCCGCCGCGAATTCGATCAGCGCCAGTCCCGTTCCCCGCAGCGAAGGATCGATGCCGAGGACGAGACCCGCAAACGCCGCGCGGGGCTGCAAGGCGAGGGATTGCTGCGCGGTGAGCCCGGCGTTTTTCGGCACGGTCATCGCCGCGGGCATCGGTTTGCCCGCGAGTTTCGCCGCCCACATCTGCCGAACGTTCATCCGCGCCACGGCACGAGTGAAAGTGAAAGTGAGCGTGAAAGGGAAGCGCCAATCACACGTTCAACTCCACCGCCGGCTTCACCAAAACCACAGCTTCACGCCCGCCGCCGCCGCGAGACCCAACGCGAGGTTTTCAAACAGGCGTTGGTCGATCTTCGCGAGCAGTTTTCGCCCGACGAACGTCCCCACAAACACCGCGGGCGCCAGCTTCAGGTTGAAAACAAAACTGGCCGGCGTGATCAACCCGAGGTTCACCATGAAGGGCACCTTAAACAGGTTGATCAGCATGAAAAAAACCGCCGAGGTGCCCATGAAGTCCATCTTCGGCAGGCGCATCGCGAGCAGGTAGATCGCCATAAACGGGCCCGACGCGTTGGCCACGAGGGTCGTGAAGCCCGCGAGCACCCCAATCGTTGGCGGAAACCACGCGCCGTGATCCGCTTCGTGTCCGTAGAAGCGCCGGCGAATCAACTGCGCGACCACCAGCCCGAGCACCAGGATGGCGATCAAGATCTTCGCCTGACGATCGTCGATCCGGCCCAGCGCGAAATACCCGGCGACGACGCCGAGGGCGGCCCACGGAAAAACCCGCCAGAGACAATTCCACTTCGCGTGCTGGCGATAAGACGCCACCGCGACGAGATCGCCAAAACAGAGCAGGGGCAACACGATCCCCGTCGCTTGTTTCGCCGGGATAATCAGCGCGAACAAAACCACCGCCAGCATGCCCAGCCCGCCGATGCCGGTTTTGGACACGCCGACAATGAAAGCCAAAAAAAACGCCAGCGCCCATTCCCCCGGAGTGAACGTCACGTCGCCGCCTCCGCGTTCGCGACCTTCTCCGTGAAGGTGCCGTCGACTACCTCGAACACCTGCCACGCCCCCAACTCGGCGTCGGGCAAACTCGTGCCGGTCGCGATCACCTGCGACTCGTGATCGATCGCCGACCAGAATTTTCGCCGGCGCGCCGGATCGAGTTCACCGAGCACGTCATCGCACAGGAGCACGGGCCGCACCCCGCTCTTTTCCTGAAACCACGCCGCCTGCGCCAGCCGCAACGCGAGCACCAGCGAGCGTTGCTGGCCCTCCGAGCCGAACTCCTTCGCGGCGGTGTGCCGCACGTTGAAATGAAAATCGTCGCGATGCGGCCCCACCAGCGTCGTGCGGAACTGCGCATCGCGCGCCCGCCCCGCTTCGAGCCGCGCGAGGAGCGACTCCACGGACGCGTCGGGGAAATTTGGCTCGTAGATGAGACTGGCCGGCTCGGCGTCGTCGCACAGGGTCGCGTAGGCCGCCTTCAGCGACTTCGTGAGTGCCTGCACCCCGGCCGCGCGCAGCGTGATCAGCTCGACCGCCGCCGGCGCGAGCGTCTGCTCGAACGCCGCGAATTGCGGGTCGACGGCGCGCCCCGTCTTGAGCAGCGCGTTGCGCGCGGTCAGCGCGCGGGAAAACGTCTGCAACGCGCGAAAGTAGCCCACGTCCATCGCCGCCAGCGTGAGATCGAGCCAGCGCCGCCGGCCCGCGGGCGAGCCGCGCACGAGCTGCAGATCCTGCGACGAAAAGACGACCGTCGGAAATTTTCCCAAATGGTCGGCGAGCCGTGTCACGCGCGCCTTGTCCGCCCAGAGTTCCTTTTCGCCGTGGTGCAACTTGATCGTCAGGTGCGTTTCGCCCTGCCGCTCGTGCTCGATCACCGCCGAGATGGCCGCGGTGTGCTGCGTGTGCGTGACAAGCACCTTCTGCTCCGTCGTGCGAAACGAGCGCAACGCCGTGAGGTATCCCGCCGCCTCGAGGAGATTGGTTTTCCCCTGCCCGTTTGCGCCGACGAGGAAATGCTGCCGCCCCGAAAATTCGAGCGCGGCAAAGCCCGCGTTGCGAAAGTGCCGGAGAGTGAGTGAACGCAGGCGCATGGAGAAACCGGGTTCACAGGAGGCAACGGAGCAAAGGGAGAGTCAACCCGGCGGTCGATCCGTTTAGCCCCTGGGTGGAAGTCGCCGCGCGCGTGAGTGAGTGGACCGCCCGTTTAGCCCACGGGCTTTTTCCGACGCGTAGCCGCGCCCATCCAGCCGCGGACCGCACGATAATGCGCGCGGCTCCCATCGCAGCCCGACTACGGCGAGCTTCGTGACGGGCCAGAAAGCGTCGCCGGCGGATCCAGTCCGTCGGCTCGACCAGCACCACACGCAGCACCGAGACCGATTAATCATGCGTGCCCTTTGTTACGGGTTACATCCTGACCTTTGCCTGCGCCTGCCGCGTGGCGCAGCCTATACGCGGAGCGGCACGCTGCGCTTCACCTCGAGGCCGTCGGTGTCGCGCACCGTCACATCCGCGAACAGGTCCGTGCCGGCCGGCACGTCCTGCGTCGCGGTGTAACGATACTCGCCGGCGGCGAGGACCGCATCACCTTCCTCGATCACCGTGTCGTCCGCGCGCCGGAGCACTACATGCACCGCCGCGAGGTTCAGGCCCGTGCGCGTCAGCACCCCGAGCATGTCGCCCGTGTGGCCGTGGTAGCCGTCGGTCTTCACGTCACGAATGACCGGGTTCTGGAGGAACTCGCTCATGATCGTCGCGAAGACCTGCGTCCCCGTAGCCGCTGCCTTGGCTTCGAACGGTGCGCGCCGTGCCGGATTCCGGAAGACGCCCGTGCTGTAGGCGCACGCCTCCGTGAAGACCTGGCGCTGCGCGAGCATGGGCCCGGTCGGTTTCGGCAAACTCGTCCGGGGCTTCACGTAGACCTGCCGGCTTCCGACGCGCCGGAGGATGACCCGTGCCAGTTCGCCCGGCACGTGCGGATTGTAATGGAGGGAGGGCATGTCAGCACCCTCCTTTCTCCGCACCGCCGGCGGCCGGACCGCTCGCCCCGGCGAAATCGTCGGTAGGCGCACGGTAGGCACACGATAGGCGCACGGTAGGCACAAGCTTCGTGGCTGAGTTGGGCTGGTTAACCCGAACCGCCGCCGCAGAGGCCACGAGCGCCCCG
>JBBRLB010000158.1:0-12609 GCA_038231575.1 Opitutales bacterium
CTGCGCCCGCTGCGATCGGCGTGCCTTATTCCAAGGAAAAGTGACTGGCCGCAAAAAGGCGCAGCAGGCGTAAAAAAAGGAAATCGGATTCCTGTCTACCGACTTGGTTTTCTTTTTGCGCCTTCTGCGCCTTTTTGCGGCTATCTCCCTGTGACCATCCAAGAACGCCTCGCCCAGCATCTCGGCAAAACCCCTGACACGTCGCGCGCGCTCTTCGTCGCGAAGACCGCCTCCATCACGGGCGACGTCACGCTCGGCGCGCAATCGAGCGTGTTCTACGGCGCGGTGCTGCGCGGTGACATCGCGCGGATCGTGGTGGGCGAGGGGAGCAACATCCAGGATAACGCGATCGTCCACCTCGCCGACGATCTCGATGCGGTTATCGGCGCGTGGTGCACCATCGGCCACGCGGCGATCGTGCACGCGTGCACCGTTGAGGATGAATGCCTCATCGGCATGGGCGCGACCGTCCTCGACGGCGCGCGCGTCGGGGCGCGCAGTCTGGTCGGCGCCAACTCGCTCGTGCCGCAAGGCATGATCGTGCCGCCGGGATCGATGGTCTACGGGTCACCCGCAAAAGTCGTGCGCGCGCTCACGGCCGACGAGCAGGCGGGCCTGAAGCGCTGGGCGGAAAAATATGTCGCCGTCGCGAAAGCGCACGCAGGGTTGAAGTAGGTCCGGTCAAAGACCGGACCTACCTTGTTGCTCGACGCTTGCTCGCGGCGTCGCGCGTCGCCATGAACGCGCGCATGAATCCCTGCGCGTTTCCCGCCTTGGTGGTGCTGTTGAGCGTGACGAGTTTGGGCGGCGCGCCCGCCGCACTGGCGCAAGCCGACTACGATGTGATTTTGCGCCACGGCACGATTTACGATGGCAGCGGCGGCAAACCGTTCGCGGGCGACATCGCGCTCAAAGCCGATCGGATCGCGGCGGTCGGCGATCTCACCAGCAAGCGCGCGACGAAGGAAATCGACGCCACCGGCCTCGCGGTGGCGCCCGGGTTCATCAACATGCTCAGTCAGTCGCAGATTGCGCTTCAGCACGATGGCCGTTCCCAAGGCGAGATTCGTCAAGGGGTGACGCTGGAGGTGATGGGCGAGGGCGCGGCGATGGGACCGCTCAACGCCGAGATGAAGGCGGAGCTGGTCGCGATGCAGGGCGACATAAAATATCCGGTGGACTGGACGACGCTCGGCGAATTCCTCGCGCAGCTCGAACGGCACGGCGTGTCGTGCAACGTGGCCTCGTTCGTCGGCTTGGGTGGCGTGCGGGAGCACGAGCTCGGCAAGACCAACCGCCCGCCCACGGCCGACGAATTGGCGCGCATGCAGGCGCTCGTGTGCGCGGCGATGGAGGAGGGTGCGATGGGGGTGAGTTCCGGAATGATCTACGTTCCCGGGGTTTTCGCCAAGACGGACGAAATCATCGCCCTCTGTCGGGCGGCGGCACCCTATGGCGGCATCTACATTTCGCATATGCGCAGCGAGGGCGATCGACTGGTCGAGTCGCTCGACGAATTGATCACGATCGCGCGCGAGGCGCACATCCCGGCGGAAGTGTTTCACCTGAAAATGTCCGGTCAGTCGAATTGGCCCAAGTTCGACACCGTCGTGGAACACATCGAAGCGGCGCGCGCCGCCGGGCTCAAAATCACGACCGATATGTATAATTATCCAGCGGGCTCCACGGGCCTGGACGCGGCCATGCCACCCTGGGTGCAGGAAGGCGGCTACAAAGCATGGGCGGCGCGCCTCCGCGACCCGGCGGTGCGCGAGCGCGTCCGCCGCGAGATGAACGATCCGCAGGCCAAATGGGAAAATTACTTCCTGGCTCCCGGCTCGCCGGAAAAAATCCTACTCGTCGGCTTCAAGAACGACGCCCTCAAGATTTACACCGGCAAAACCCTCGGCGCAGTCGCGAAATTGCGCGGCAAATCGCCCGAGGATACCGCGATGGATTTGGTGATCGAGGACGGCAGCCGGGTGACGTGTGTCTATTTCCTGATGAGCGAGGAGAACGTGAAGAAGCAAATCGCGCTGCCGTGGATGGCGTTTTGTTCGGACTCCGCGTCGATGGCCGCGGAGGGAGTCTTTTTGAAGTCGAGCACCCATCCGCGCGCCTACGGCAGTTTCGCGCGTCTGCTCGGAAAATACGTGCGGGACGAAAAAGTCATTCCGCTCGAGGAGGCGGTGCGGCGACTCTCGCTGTTCCCCGCGGAGAACTTGAAAATCAAGGAACGCGGGGCACTGCGGCCAGGCTATTTTGCGGACGTCGTGCTGTTCGATCCGGCCACGATTCAGGATCACGCGACCTACGACCAGCCGCACCAGTATGCGACCGGCATGATGCACGTGTTCGTGAACGGCGTGCAGGTGTTAAAGGACGGCGAGCACACCGGCGCGAAGCCGGGACGCTTCGTGCGCGGGCCGGGCTGGAAGTCGAAGGCCTGACCGCGCGGCGCCTATGCGCGCTCGAGTTCGAAAAACGTGTAGCGGAAATTGGCGTCGGCGCTTTCGCGTCGTGAGATCTCTCGCCACGCGAGGTGCCGCCACTCCGGCATCAACGTGTCGCCGGGCACCTCCGCGTGCACGAGCGTGAGGTGGAGTCGTGTGGGACGATCCAGCAGCAGCGCTTCCGCGTAAATGCGCTCGCCGCCGCAGATCATGATTTCGCCCGGCAACGTCTCGGCTAGCGCGAGCGCCTCGCTGAGTGACGCCGCCACCCGCACGCCTTCACGCGTGAGCGCCCGGTTGCGCGTGATGACGACTGGCCGACGGCCATCGAGCGCGGCGCGCGGCCAGGTTTCAAAACACACCCGTCCGAGCACGACGATTTGTCCCGCCGTCTCGTCGTGGAAATATTTCAGGTCCTCCGGGATGCGCCACGGCAGCCGGCCGTCGCGTCCGATCACGCGATTCTCCGAGCAGGCGACGATGAGGTGGAGCAGCTTGGGCACAGGCGGACAGCCAGACAAGGTTCACCACGAAATACACGAAAAACACGAAACCCTGATCGGCGTTTGGAGTGTCGCCGGCCGTTATTCTTTGCGTGTATTTCGGGTGTTTCGTGGTTCTATCTCGGCCATGACAATCGGAGTTCCTAAAGAAATCAAAATCGGCGAGACGCGCGTCTCGATGACCCCCAGCCTTTGCCGCCGTTGCGTTTCGCTCGGCGCGAAAGTGCTCATCCAGAAATCCGCGGGTATCACCGCCGGCTTCACCGACGACGAATATCGTGCCGCGGGGGGCACGCTCGTCGGCGATGCCGCCAAGGTCTGGCGTGCCGCGGACCTCATCCTGAAGGTGAAGGAACCGCTTCCGGCTGAATACGGCTCGCTGCGCGACGGCCAGACGCTGTTCACCTACCTGCACCTCGCCGCGGGCCCGCAGCTCGCGAAGGTCCTGCTCGAGAAAAACATTCTCGGCATCTCCTACGAGACGGTCGAAGGTGCGGACGGCAGTTTCCCGTTGCTCAAGCCGATGTCGCAGATCGCCGGCCGGCTCTCGATTCAGATCGGGGCGTATTTTCTCCAGTCGCAGCACGGCGGTTCGGGAGTGCTGCTCGGCGGCATCCCCGGCACGATGCCGGGCCACGTGGTCGTCGTCGGCGCGGGGAACTCCGGCGCGCACGCCGTCCAGATGGCGGCGGGCATGGGCGCGCGCGTCACGGTGCTGGATCTCGACACGCGCAAACTCGAGGCCCTCGATACCGAATATCGCGGACGCATCGTCACGCTGATGTCAAACCCAGCCAACATCGAGGCCGAGGTGGCCGATGCGGATTTGCTGATCGGCGCCGTGCTCATCCCCGCCGCGAAGGCGCCGATCGTCGTGTCGAAAAAGACCGTGGCGAAGATGCGCCCGGGCAGCGTCATCGTCGACATCGCGATCGATCAAGGCGGCTGCATCGAGAGCATCCGGCCGACGTCGCACAAGAATCCCGTCTACGGGCAACACGGCGTGATCCACTACGCGGTGCCGAACATGCCCGCGCTCGTGGGCCGCACCTCGACTCTCGGCCTCACGCAGGCGACCGAGCCCTATGTCGCGATGCTCGTGCAAAAAGGCGTCGAGCGCGCCCTCGCCGAACACAAGGGTCTCGCCCGCGGCGTCAACACCCGCGGCGGCAAGATCACTTACGACGCGGTGGCGAAGGCGCTGGGCTACGCGTGAACCCTGCCGGCCGGAAAATCGGGGTGCTCGCCGTGCTCGCGCTGGCGGCGATCCCGGTGGCGCTGGCGAAGGACACGTGGCTGCGCGTCACCGAGCCCGAGTTCACGCTGATCACGTCGTTGCCGGAAAAAGGCGCGACCGTGTGGGCGAACGAATTCGCCCAATACGTGGCGGCGCTGCGCAGTTATTTCCGGAACGGCGATCGCGCGCTCCCGCCGCTGACGATCGTGATCTTCGCCCGCGATCGTGATTTCGAAAAATACCGTCCCCTCGGCGCCAACGGTAAACCGCAGGAGGTCACCGGCTTTTTCTGCCGTCACCAATCCTGGGCCGTGGCCGGCCTCGCGGGGGCGGACGCCTCGGCCAGCGTGCGGCACACCGTGTTTCACGAGGGCGTCCATTGGTTTTTGAGTTTTCAGAATCAGGTGAATCCTGTCTGGTTGGACGAAGGCCTCGCCGAGGTGTTCTCGACCTTCGCCACGACCAAGACGCAGGCCGAGTGGGGACGCGCGATCGAGAATCACGTGGCACTGCTGCGCAGTGAAGCGGTGCCGATCGAGGAGGTCCTGTTTACGGCGCACGCGGATTTGTTTGGCGACGATTCGCTGCGGACGGGCCTGGTTTACGCGAAGTCGTGGGCGTTCGTGCATTTCCTCATCTACGGCAAACACGACCTCCCGCGCGGGGCGCTGAGCAATTATGCCGACCTCATGCAACGGGGCGTCGCGGGGGAAGAGGCCTTTCGCCGCGCCTTCGGGAAAAGCTATCGCGACATGGACCGGCTCCTCGATGGGTATTTGCGCGGCGGCCATTATTTCATCACGAGCCAGCCGCTCAGCAAAATTGAAGCGCCGAAGGTCGAGCCGGCGGCCGCCCTGGACGTGGAGGACGCGCTGGCGCGCCTGGCGCTGGTCGGCCGTCGTTGGTCGCAGGCGGCGGAACATGCGCGCGCCGCGATTGCCCTGAACGACGCCGATCCCCGCGGACACGAGGCGCTCGGCTTTGCGCTGCAGGAGGGCGGCGACCCGACGGCGGGACTGGCGGAATTCGCCCTCGCGAAGCAGCACGGCTCGCGGGATTTCGCGCCGTATTTTGAACTGGCCTGCGCCGCCCAAAACGCCGGCGCCGATCCCGCGGGCGGGGTGACGCTGTCGGCGGCCGACGCCCGGCTCATCGCCAACAACTACGAGAAGGCGATCAATCTCAACCCACGTTTCGTCCTGGCGTTTCAAAATCTCGCGGGTGTCATCGGGCTGGCGGAACCATGGGGCGAAACCGATCGGCAGTTTCTCGATGCGGGCCAGCACCTCTTTCCGCGCGACGCGATGATCCGGATTGGCCGGGCGGTGCTGATGAAACGGGCCGGCGATGATGCCGCCGCCCGGACCGAACTCGATCAGGTGCTGGCCATGGGAGGCGACGCGCCGGCGAACGCCCGCGGCTATGCCCGCCGGCTCGACGATGCTTGGGAGCACCACGATGTCCTCGAGCAAATCAACCGGCTGGGTGCCGAGCAGAAATATGCCGAAGCCGTGGCGTTCATCGACGACCGGTTGGAGCATGGCGTGTCGGCGGCGCTGCGCGGGCAGCTAATCATGATGCGGCCCGAGTTGGAGGCGGCGGTGCTGGCGCAGAATATCCAAAGCGCTCTGGCGGATCAACAATGGGCCGAGGCGCGCCGGCTCTGCCGGGAGGTAGTGGCTTCTCGCGCCCCCCTGCAAATGCGCCAGCAGGCGCAGCGCACGCTCGACGAGTTGGATCGCAAAAAACTCGGGCTCGATAAAAGCGCCGCGGGTGATCATTGAGACAGCCATGTCTGCCGATATTTATGTTTCGCCCGAAGTCGCCGCGGCGTTGAGCGCGCAGCGGCCCGTCGTCGCGCTCGAGTCCACGCTCATCACCCACGGCCTGCCGCATCCGGCGAACGTCGAGACGGCGCTCGCGATGGAGGCGGCGGTGCGGGCGGGTGGAGCCGTGCCCGCGACCATTGCCGTGCTCGCCGGAAAAATTACCGTCGGGATCGCTCGCGCCGACATCGAGCGGCTCGCGACGCAGCCGGCCGGGAGCGTGCGCAAATGTTCGCGGCGCGACCTGCCGATCGCGGTGGCGCGGCACGAGGATGCGGCGACGACCGTGGCGGGCACGATGATCGTGGCGCACCTGGCGGGGATTCGGGTGTTCGCGACGGGTGGGATCGGCGGCGTGCATCGCGGCGCGCCGTTCGATGTGTCGGCGGACTTGCTCGAGCTCGGTCGCACGCCCGTCGCGGTGGTTTGCTCCGGCGCCAAATCCATTCTGGATCTGCCGCTCACGCTCGAGGTCCTCGAGACGCAAGGGGTGCCCGTGATCGGTCTCGGCACGACCACGCTGCCGGCGTTTTATGCGCGCAGCAGCGGCCTGCCCGTCGATGTGACGATCCAGACCGCGGCGGAGGCGGCACAGATCATCGTGGCGGCACAGCGGCTCGGCGCGCAGCACGGCCTGCTCGTGACCGTGCCCGTGCCGGAGCAGGACGCGATGCCGGCGGAGAAAATGGAAGACGCGATCCGGCGGGCGACCGACGAGGCCGCGGCCCAAAATATTCACGGCAAGGCGGTGACGCCCTTCGTCCTCGGGCGGGTGGCCGAGTTAACCGAGGGTGAATCACGCCGCGCGAATATTGCGCTGCTCGTGAATAACGCGCGCGTCGCCGCGGAAATCGCGGTGGCGCTGCGTGCCTTGGGGTAGGGCGCGCTATTCCCGACGCGCCGCCCGGGAGATTCGGTAAGTCAGCGCGCTCGCGCGCGCCCAACCTCGCGTGCGCAAGCGGGTGGCCGACGCGGCGGATTAAGGATCATCCGCGCGAGCTTCAGACGGCACCCGTCTTCGACCAGCGTTTACGCAATCCCCACTCACGCCGGTGAGAGACCGGCGCTATTTTAGGCCGGCACGATCTCGACACTCTTCACCTCGATGCGCTCGATCGGGGTGCTCTTCTCGCCGCCGCCGCCGCTCTTGGTCGGGACATTGGCGATCTTATCAAGGACGTCGTCGCCCGCGATGACCTTGCCGAACGCGGTGTATTGATTGTCGAGAAACTTGGCGTCGCCGTGGACGATGAAAAACTGGCAGCCGGCTGAATCGGGGCTCGCCGAGCGCGCCGCCGAGAGGACACCGCGCACATGCGGGCGGTTGTTGAACTCCGCCTTCACCTTGTAGCCCGGGTCGCCCGTGCCGGGGATCCCGCGCGCGCCGGCCTTGGTGTTGGGGCAGCCGCCCTGGATCATGAAACCCTTGATCACGCGGTGAAACGCGGTGCCGTTATAAAAACCTTCGCGCGCGAGTTTCTTGAAATTCTCGACGTGCTTGGGGGCGACATCGGACCAGAACTCGAGGGTCATGTCTCCGTAGGAGGTGTGAAGGACGGCGTTTTCTTTGGCGACAGGAGTGCTCATGGGACGGGCAGCGAACCGCCGCGCTTCGGGCGCGGCAAGAACCAATTTGGCATGCCGGGTGCAACGGAAGATCGTGCCCCGATCGACGGAATCGCTTTAGCTCAACATCATGAACCCACCCCTGTTGCCCCGCGCCCCGCGCGGCCGTGGAATTTTTGCTGCCGCATTTGCCGGATTGCTGTTCACCGCGTCGTGGACGCTCGCCGCCGCATCGTTCAAGGTCGACCATCACCTGCCGGCGACTCCCGCCAACACCGTCGACGGATTTTTCTCCGCCGACACGCCGCCGGTCCTGCGGATCAAATCCGGCGAGGTCGTCGAGATCGACACGGTCAATCCGGCGGGCGTGCGCGACGACAACCCGACGAAATTTTTCAACGACAACGGCGTGTCGCTTGATTTGCCCGCCGTCAAAGATATCCTCGCGATCAAGAAAGAGCTGAAGCCGTCCGGCTTTCGCGCGCATCTGATGACGGGACCGATCTTCGTCGAAGGCGCGCTGCCGGGTGATACGCTCGAGGTGCGGGTGCTCGACGTGAAATCACGCGCGCCCTACGGCGTGAACGGCGGCGGCCCCGGTCGCGGCGGCGTGCCCGACCTCGTGCCGCGGCCGTTCTCCCGCTTCATCCCGCTCGATCTCGAGCGGCAGGTCGCGAAATTCACTGACACCATCGAGGTGCCGCTGCGGCAGTTTCAGGGCGTCATGGGCATCGCTCCGACCGCCGCGCGCGGCAGATTGAGTTCGATCCCGCCGTATCCCGAACTCGGTGGCAACATGGACAACAAGCATCTCGGCCAGGGCGCGACGATTTTCTACCCGGTGCAGACCGAGGGCGCGCTCTTCCAGACCGGCGATCCGCATGCCGCGCAGGGCAACGGCGAGGTGAGCATCACCGCCATCGAGAGCAGCAACACCGTCACGTTACAGTTCATCGTGCGCAAGGATCTCGCGCTCAAAACCGTCCGCGCCGAGACGCCGACGCACTACATCCTGATGGGGTTCGATGGCGAACTGAGCATGGCGATGCGCATGGCGATCACGCAGACGCTCGATTTCCTGAAGGAGAAACAGAAACTCGATTTCTTCGATGCGCTCTCGCTCGCGAGCATCGGCGTCGACTTCGAGGTCACACAGGTGGTCGACCAGACCAAGGGCATCCACGCAATGGTGCCGAAAGCGCTGTTCAAGGACGGCTCGACCACGGGTTATTGGTATCAGCCGTGAGGGGTTTGTCGTGGGGCGTCAGATTTGCTGATGCCGTGTCTGGGATGGATTGGGTCCGTGCCTCGATCCGCCCGTTTCCCTGAGCGGCGTCAACCCGTTGACCCCCCTTGGGCGGCGCCGAAGGCGACCAGGGACTGACGCCCAACAACCGATCTTAGGTCGGAAACGCCGCGTCGATCAGCTCGCAGAAGTAGTGGATCAGAAACAGGTGCGACTCTTGCGTCGCCGGGCCGCTTTGGCCCGGGATGATCAATTCGCACGTGGCGAGGCCCTTCGCCTTGCCGCCGCCGCGGCCGAGAAACGCGATCGATTCAATGCCGACTTTCTTCGCCTCGTGCAACGCGGCGAGAATGTTGGCGGAGTTGCCGCTCGACGTGAGCACGACGACGAGATCGCCCGGCTGCGCCAGGCCGGCGACCTGGCGGGAGAAAATCTGGTCGTAACCAAAATCGTTGCCGATGCAGGTGACGAGCGAGCCGTCCGACGACAGCGCGAGGGCGGGGAGGGAGTGGCGGGTTTTGGCGTAGCGGCCGACGAGTTCGGTGGCGAAGTGAGCGGCCTCGGCCGCGCTGCCGCCGTTGCCGCAGATCAAGAGTTTCCCGCCGCGCTGCAACGTCGCGAGGATCATCGCGCCCGCCCGATCGATCGCGGGGCGGAGCGTCGGGAGGGCCGCGAGGGTGCGCGTCGTTTCGGCGAGGGCGGCTTCGAAAGTCATGGGTTTGTTTTCACAGGAGCTAACGCAGAGAGCCGGGGAGGGGAAGACATTGTTGGGGCGGTTGAGCACGTGATAACACGCCCCGGAAAATCCGAGTCTCAGCTTGCGAGCCATCCTCCGCCTTCCGCCTTCCGTCCTCATTGCCTTCACCTCTGCGACCTCTGCGACCTCCTGTAAAAAACTGCCTTGGTTTCGAATCGGATTTTACAGGAGCACGCAGAGAGCGCAGAGAGACGGAAGACTGAGCACCGAGAGCAGCAGACCGCCTTCGGGCCTCCGTCGTCCGTCGTCTATCCTCCGCGTTCCGTCCTCCGTCCTCATTGCCTTCACCTCTGCTACCTCTGCGACCTCCTGTAAAAAACTGCCTTGGTTTCGAACCGGATTTTACAGGAGCACGCAGAGAGCGCAGAGAGACGGCAGACTTTACGCCTGCCACTCCGAGGTCGGCCGCGTTATCCCCGACGCACTGCTCGACGCGCCCGATATCCCACGCCGCCGCGGATTAAGGATAATCCGGCCCACCTCCGTCCTCCGCAGCCCGCCCTCCGCCTTCACAGGTCACCGGTCACCAATCATCCATCCCCACCGCATCACCCATCGAGCGGACTCCGCACCCCCAGCCCGGGCTTCTGCATCACGTGCGTATAAATCTGCGTCGTCTCGACGCTCTCGTGTCCGAGCAATTCCTGCACCGTCCTGATATCCGCCCCACCTTCCAACAAATGCGTCGCGAAGCTGTGCCGCAGCACGTGCGGCGTCACGCGCTTGGTGATTCCCGCCGCGAAGGTCGCCCGCAGGATCGCTTGTTGAAACGCGCTATCGGAAACGTGATGCCGGCGCTGCACCCGCGTCGCCGGGTCGATACTTGTTTCCCGGGACGGAAATAACCACTGCCACTCGAATCGCTCGCCGGCTCGCGTGTATTTGGTCGCGAGCCCTTCCGGCAACCACACGCCGGGCAAGCCGGCGGTGCGGTCCCGCGCATGCAACGGCTTCAGCCGTTCGAGATGGGCTTCGAGCGCCGGGACTAATACCGCGGGCAGGACCGTCATGCGATGTTTCGCTCCTTTGCCATCGTAAACCTGCAGTCGCGCCCGGGCCAGATCCAGATGGTGCACCCTGAGGCGCAACAGCTCCATCAGCCGCAGCCCTGCGCCGTAGGCCAATTCCGCCATCAGCCGGTTCGTCCCGCTGAGATGAACAAACACCCGGCCCAGTTCAGCCTTCGTGAGCACCGTGGGGACTTTTCGTCCGGCCTCGGCACGTTGAAACGGAATCTCGCCGAGTTGCCGCTGAAACGCCTCCTGCACCAAAAACACCAGCGCGTTCAACGCCTGCTTCTGCGTGCTTTGGCTCGCCCGGTGTTCCACTGCCAGGCTGCTGAGGAATGCGCCGACTTCCGCTGCCTCCGCCGTGCGCACGCAGCGTGGCGCGATGAACCGCGCGAAGCGCGCCGCCCACTCGCGGTAAATTTGCTCCGTCCGCCAGAGCAGCCCCTTGCGCCGCAACGCGACGATCAATTCACGTTCCCACTCCGGTCCGCCCAAGTCCGCGGCCGCCCGCGGCGGCTCGGTGGGGCGCGCCGCGTGCTGCAACGGGACCGCAGTCGGCGGTGTCGTCGGGCCCGGCGAAGAGGCCGGCTGCCACCGGCCGCGCCCAACGAACCACCGCAATGCCAATCGCGCCGACTCGTGGTCGGCCACGTAGTGCCGGGCCAGGACAATCGTCACCGGCGCGTGACGCAGTTTGCAGTGACGGAGGAAGGCCAGGATTTCGCGTTGAAACGAAATCTGCTGATGCGGCGAAAGATGGGACGCCGCCAGCAGCGCCTTCCACTGGGGAAACGAGACCGCGGCGCGATCGGAGTCGGAAGCAATCAAGTCCGCCATGAATGCGATCAGGCTTTGATCGCCGCCGAAAGGAAAGCCGGCCAACACCCGAAAATCAGGTAAGCGGCCCCGAGATTTTGTGATTCAAGAAGTTCCTCACTTCGGTTCTAGTTTCCTCATGAACCCCACCCCTGCCTCATTTCCGGCAAAAGCCCAACTCAGTTGGTCCCAATAACACTGTTCGGCAAGATCGATGCACTTCCTCGCGATAGCAGGTGGCGTTCCTCCGGTTCTTGAGCTTGCGGTGCTGATTTTTGTCGTCGGCGGATTTCTTGCCATGATTTGGGCCGCTCTGGTTTGCCTAAGAAAGAAATCACCCAAGGCCGGAATCACCGCTGTCGCGATCATTCTAGTTCAGGCTGCGGTGATGCAGCCGTGGCGTTTTCAAGAACCGTTCAATGCCAGCGACGCCGATGAGGTCGCGGATATTAAGCAAGGCCGCCAAATCAAGATTGCGTGGATGGCCTTCTCGGCTGTCAGTTTCGCTATTGTGACGCTGGCGTTTATTCGAAGAAAAGAAGAGCCGAACCAGGCGCCAGAGCCAACGGCCCCGAGCGGCCGTGGCTCATCTTAAACGTTCGGCGTCGCGTATGTTTCTTCTGAGAAAATCTTCGAGTGGAGTTGGCGACAGGCCTGCGGAAGTTTGCGTCGGCCAAAAAAGTTGTCTGGCTCGGCTGCGTAGCTCCTAAAAAGTTTCGGTCCCGAATCTCAGAGGTCATTTAACCCCGTCGCCCCAGCGAAAATAAAAATGCGTCGTGACGCTTCACAGAAAGACTGGCGAGTTGGCCCGAGCCTTTTCCTGCCGCGTCTGCGTTGGCCGAACCAGGCGCCAGAGCCAACGACCCCGGTCCGTCCTTTTTCGACGTCAGAGGTAAACACGGCGCAAAGAGTATTCTGAGGTGGACCCCGAAAACTGGACAGGAGGGATCGTTAAATCCAAACCCAAGAAAGAACGATCCACATGTCGAAGAAACGTCGCCAGCATAACCCTGAGTTCAAAGCCAAAATCGGTCTAGAAGCGCTGAAGGGCATCTAGCCGGTGCACGCGATTGCCGCGAAGCACCAGATCCATCCGGTGCAAGTGAGCCAATGGAAGAAGGAGGTGGCCGAGCGGCTGCCGGAGGTGTTTAGCCGGAAAGCGGATCCGGGCGCGGCGGAGGCGAAGGCGCGGGAA
>JBBRLB010000159.1:0-12264 GCA_038231575.1 Opitutales bacterium
CGGGCGTGGGCGCGTTGCTCGATGATTTGCCCGAGGAGAACGATCGTGGTAGTGACGGCGGCGGCTTCGAAATAGAGCGGCACACCGTGCGGGCCTTGGAAGATTTCCGGAAACCAGTGCGAAAACAGCGCTGCGACGGTGCTGTAAACGTAGGCGGCACCCGTGCCCGTGACCGTGAGCGTGAACATGTTCGGGTCACGCTCGACGATGGATTTCCACCAGCGGCGGATGAATGGCGCGCCACTCCAAAAAAACACGGGCGTAGTCAGCAGGAATTGCAACCAGCTCGACAGGCGCGGCGTGATGGCGTGGAAAAGATGTGGCCACAGCATCTCGCCCATGGACAGGACGAGCACCGGTATGCTGAGCGCGAGCGCGACCCAGAAACGCGGGCGGAGGAATCGTTCGTCCGGCAGGCCCATGTAGACGGGAGTTTCCTCTGCGGACGTTTCCCCGGCAGGCATGGAATCCGTGGCGGCCAAGGGGGAGTGATGATGGTGGGAGTGGTTCATGCCAGGGAGACGGAGACGTTTTCGCAAACTTACAGCGGCGCGGGCGCGCACCGGACCGATGTGCCACGAAGGTGGCATGTTTGTCGGCTGAACGCACCTCCCCCACGAGACTCGCTCGATGGTAAAGCCACCGTGCCTCGCTCATTGGGGCCCGAGGGCCCGACGCGCGCCCGCGATTTATGTGGGCTGCCGGCTAATTCTCCGCCCCGCTGCGATCGCAATCGCAGTCGAGGCATGCGCCGTTCGCGCAAGCGCCGCAAAATTCCTGAAGCTTCTTCCGCAACTCCGCGCGGGCGCGGTGGAGCGTGACGCTGGCGTTGTTGGCCGTCATCCCAAGCGCGATTGCGGTGGCTGAAACCGGGCGGCCCTCAAGATCGACGCGGCGGAGCAACTCGGCGTGGGCCGGTTTCAGCGACGGCAGGAGATGCTCGAAGCAGCCGCACAACACGCGCTCTGCGTCGGGGTCGTCGGCCAGCGTGACGGCATCGGTCGTCCACGCGTCCTCGCGTCGGCGCGTGGCGTTGCGGCTGCGCGCGTGATCGATGATGACGTGGCGGAGAATCTGATAAAACCACGCGACGGTTTTCTCGCCGTTCTTCAATTCGTCGGCGCGCTGGAGCGCCTTGATGAGGCCGTTTTGGAGCAGGTCCTCAGCGTCGGCTGAGTTGCCGACGCGCGAGACGACGAAGGCTTTGAACGCGCTGCGGTGAGCGAGCAGCGCGGACGCGACGTCGGGCGAGCTGGGCTGGGACATGCGGCGAACCGTAACCGCGTTTCGCCGCGCGTAAAGCCTCCGGCGCGCGGCAACCGCGCATGCGTTCACGCCTCCGTATGCAGAGTGCGCCGGCGCCGGATGAGCCAGGCCAGATAGGCGGCCGCGGTCAGATCGTAGCCGCAGCAGAAATCCGGCCACCACACCGGCACGCCGGGGTTGGTGATGACGTGGGGATGGAAGAGATCGAATACCCCGTGGGCCGCCAGACCCGCGACGAGAAACCACGGGCTGAATTTGAAGCCGACGACCGCGAGGCCGACGAACGCCGCGACGAAAACCCACTCCGCGAGCGACGTCGAACCGACTCCACCGATCGCGGCAAACAGGCCGTAGAGCGACCCGATGACAATCAGCACCGTCGCATAAAACGAGCGTTCGCGGTCTAAGCCGACGACGCTGGCAAAGAGCGCCACGGCCAGCGCCAGAATCACACCGATGAATAGAGCCATGATGGTTAAGATGGAATGGGTGAACGACAAGATCGCCGGCGGAGCGGGCCGGCGATCACAGCCAGCGTCGCACCTTGGCGCAGTAAACGTTAAACTCCGACCCAAACAGGGTCGCGAGCGCATTTTCTTCGGGCCCGATCTGGAATCGATTCAGGTAAAGGACGAACGGGGAGACGAGAATCAACGCGATGGCGTTGGCCAGAAACACGGCCCATCCCAGCAGCAAGATCAGCGCGCCGAGATACATCGGGTTGCGGGTCAGCCGATAGACGCCGGACGTCACGAGCGCAGTGGCGGCATCCGGCTTGAGGGGATTGACCGTGGTCCTCGCCCGTCGAAACGAGACGACACCGGCGACAGCGGTGCCGACTCCGGCGGCGGCCAGACCGACGGAAAGCGCGATGCGGGCGAACAACGGGACGTTCGCCGAGGGCGTGGTCCGCGCCCCGAGCCACATGAACCCGGCAGCGAGCGCGAGAACTCCGAGCGGCGGGATTTTCAGATTGAGCGAGAACATGGATGAATGGCGGCCAAAGTCAGGGATGCACGAGTTGGGAGGGATCGGCAGACGGCTACTTTTTTTCGGCTGCGAGGGCCGCGAGTTTTGCGCGGTATTTTTCCGGGGCGCGGAGGAATTTCTTTTCGCAGGGCTTGCAGCAGAACTTGATTTCCTGGCCCTGATAGACGAACGAGACTTCGTCGCCCATCGAGTCGAGGTCGCTGTCAGTCACGAGGCAGACTTTGAGGGGATACGCCTTGGTGGGGACCTTGGCGGCGGGTTTGGTCGCCGCAGCGGGCGGAGTGGTGGGAGCGGGCGACTGCGCCGTAGCGAATGGCGCCGCGAAAGCGATGAGGGTGACGAGGAGGAGGCGATTGGTTTTCAAGTTGGAAACGAGTTGGGAGGAGGAGTGGTTGTTAGTGATGGATTCAACCGAGCAGACGGAGTCGGCGGGCTGTTCTTACAGCGCGGGCTGCTTTGTCGGGACCTGCCGTCCGGTTTTCGCCAAGGGGCAGCTCGGGATCAGGGGATATTCGAAATTGAGGGCGACGCCGTAGGCCGTGGTGCGGTCGTAGAGTTGGTTGATACCTTCAATCGATTTCTCGAACCACTGGGCCGAGGGGGTGGCGTCGAGCGCGGGCAACTCCCGATCCATGTGGAAGGTGAACCCGTCCGCGCACGTGGCGGTAGCGCTCCCGCAGGTGAGCGAGTCGGGCACGATCATCAAACTGGACCGCGTGCGCACCGGCTCCGTCGACGTGGACAACGCGTGGAGCATGCTTCGGCCGGTGCGCGAGTAAGCGTCGGCGGTTACGGCGAGCACGATTTCGTCGCCACCTGCGGCGACGGGCAGGCCGATCATCGCGGTGGAATGAAACCACGCATTCGGATAAGTCACCGCGAGGTGCGCCTTCACGTTGACGCCCAAGCGCGGACGGAACGGCGCGGTGGTGTGAGCGGAGCTCCAGTCGGACACCCCGAGTTCCTCCGCGAGAGTCTGCGCGCGATCGTGACCGGCGATGGCTTCCACCAAGGCGAGCGAGGCGGGCAGGGCCGCACTGATGCCGGCGGTGGAGATGATTTGGCCGTCGGCGACGTAGCGGATGTCGGCGATCCATTCCACGCGGGGAAACATCCGCCGGCGGTTCTTCGCGCTGGCCCAGTGCGCCGTGGCGCGATGGCCATCCATCAAGCCGGTGCTGGCGACCACGGCCGCACCGTCGCAGATACTCATTCTCGAGGGCCGCGTGCGCCGCGCCGGCCACAAGGTGCGCGTGAGCGCCCAGCTCATCGACGCGCGCACCGACACCCCCGTGTGGGGGTTGCCCGCGAGCGAACGCGAACTCACCGACGTCTTCGCCGTCCAGTCTGAAATCGCGTCGGCGATCGCCGCGGCGGTGCAGACGGCGCTCTCGCCGCAGGAGAAAAAACTGATCGCCCGCCGCCCGACCGACAACATCGCCGCCTACGATCTCTACCTCAAGGCGCGCGAAGTCTTTCACCAGCCGACCGCGGCTGGACAAATTGAGACGGAAAAGCAGGAAGCCTTTCTCCAAGCGGCCGTGCAGCTCGATCCCAAATTCGCCGGAGCGTGGACCATGCTGACGCGCGCTCATGCCTATCTTTATTTTTCAGATTACGATCACACGCCGGCGCGGCTAGCGCGCGCCAAGACGGCGGCCGACACCGTCGTCCGAATTGACCCGGATTCGCCCGACGCCCTCATCGCCCTCGGTCATTTTTATTTCTTCGGCTTGCGCGACTACGACCGGGCGATTGAGCAGTATGAAAAGGCGCGCCGCTTGCGGCCCAGCGATCCGGACTTGCCCCAGCAAATCGGCGTCGTGAATAAGCGGCAGGGCCGTTGGAGCGAAGCCGTGGCCCAGTTTAGCAAGGGCCTGGAGCTCGATCCGCTGAATTTCTTTGTCGCACAAACTCTCGCGGCCGCGTTCGAGTCTGGCCACCGTTATCCGGAAGCGATCGCGTTGCGCCGCCGGGTGATGAGTGCAGGGCCCGAGGATTTGGTGGTCGCGTTTAATCCGGCGCTGGCTGCATTCCGCGCGAACGGTTCCACGAAAGAGGCCATCGAGTTCTTCGCGCGACTCACTCCGACACCGGCCGAATCAACCATTGGTCTCAACGTGCGAAAACGATGGGCAGCCACTACCGGCAGCTTGAAGGAGTATCTCCGGCTTGAGCAGATCAAACCCAACGACTGGCCGGCGGACCGCGCGTTTCGTCCGATGCTCGGCAGGGATCAGGCGTTGGTGCTGATTGCGCTGGGCGACCTCGCCGGAGCCCGGAATAGACTGTCGAACGTGGAAGATTTGCGTCAACGGGTGGTGAGCGAACCGGCTAACTCCACCGTGTGGGCGAATCTGGGCGAGATTGAAGCGCTGCTCGGCAACAAGAACGAGGCGCTGCGCCCGCAAAGCCGTGGAGTTGATGCCCGAAACGCTCGACGCGCAGACGGGTCCGCCGCGCCGCAGAAGCCTCGCCTTCGTTTACGCGTGGACTGGCGACAAGGAGCGGGCCCTCGCGGAATACGCGCGGCTGCTCCGCACGACCTACAGCGGGCTGTATGTTTTCGAAATGGAAAGGCCACCCGGCCTTCGCCCCGCTGCGCGGCGACCCGCGATTCGAGGCGCTGCTCACCGACCCGTAGAACAACGCGCCGCTGTTCTGAGCGCCGTTTTGGCGCATCCCAAAAAGCACCAGATCAGAACACTGCGATGGGAAGGCGGTTTTCGAGCGAGGGTATTCCGCCCGAAACGGGGGGGATTTAGAAACGCGCGAATTTGCCAGGTTTTATTGGCGGGAAGTAACGGCGCCGGGAAGAATTGCCATGGATTGAGTCATCAGCGGTGAGAGGAGACGAGGAATGCGTCTCGGTTCCAGCCACTGCACTGGCTCCACAAACTGAAAATCACTGGCCCGGAATCACGCCCTTGGCAGCGCAGAACCCGCGTCATACCAACGTCCCGTGTGATTTGGACTTTGCTGTTGTAGGCCCGCCCGCTGGGCGGGTCGCCCGGCCACCGGCCGGGCCTACAGTCCAGAAATCAAGGGACGCTGGTATCACTCATGGCATTCGCTGGGACGATTTCATCTTGGTTGAACCTTTTCCCGAGGCTCGCGTCCAAGTTGATGCCCGTGGTGACGCCGCCGTCACGGGTAGGTGGAGAGGCTTGCGGTGCGCCACCGGAGCGGTATAACCTTGGTATAAGGCTGGTATAACGCTGGTATAATCCACACTATGTGAGAAGGCCGTCTACCCGCCGTCTACCCGCCGTCTAGAAGCCACCTACCCCTGCGATTCCACCACCTCATGGCCAAGCTCACGGTCAACTCCCTGCTCAAGGGCTTGCGGGGGAAAATCGACAACCTCGTCGTCCGCGAAATTCGCGGCCAGCTCTTCATCGGCCGCAAGCCGAGGCCACGGGGTAAACGCAGCAAGCCCACGCCGGCGCAAGCCGCCCACCGGGGGCGCTTCAAGGCGGCGTCGGAGTATGCGAAGGCCGTGCAGCGCGACGCCGCCCTGCTCGCCTTCTACGCGCCCTTCGCCCGCGCCCGCGGGCTGCGCGTGCGGGCAGTCGCGTTGAGCGATTTCTTCCACCCGCCGAAAGTCGAGGCGATCGACCTCCGCCGCTACCGCGGACGCGCCGGCGACCCGATCACAGTTCGCGCCACCGACGCGTTTGGCGTCGTGAGCGTCACCGTTTCCATCTGCAGCGCCACGGGTGCCGTCCTCGAAACAGGCGAAGCCAGCCTCCGCGCCCGGCGCTGGCACTATACGGCCACTCGAACCCTCGCCGCCGGCCAGCCCGTGACCGTCGAAGCCGTGGCCTACGACCGCCCCAGGCGACAAGGCACCCTGCAAGTCGCGTGGCCGACCGCGGTCTAGTGCGGCGCCGCTCTCCGGCAGATTTTACGCCTGCCCTTCCCCATCGTTTAATCGCCGCGCTTCGACGACTTCGATTTTTCCGGTGAGGGACGACCGCCAGCGGACGTTCCACCCGGCGACGGACATGCCATACACGCGGCCGGCCTCGGGCTTCTGGTAGGCGGGCTGCAGGTTGAGCGTCAGCAACTGACGCACGAGCGTGACCACGTTCGGCGGAAGTTGCCCCGCGATTTCCGGCGGAATCACGATGTCGGTCGCGACGCGGATCGACGGTGCGTCCTTCGCCCAGTCCGAACGCGCTTCGGGCTTCGCCTCGCACCACGGCAGATACGGCTTCACATCATAGACCGGCGTGCCGTCGACGGCGTCGATGCCCGCGACGCGCAGTGCGCCCGGCTCGATCGCGACGAGTTCGACGAGGGAGAGTCCGAGCCCGTTCGGCCGCGACGGCGCCCGCGAGGCGAAGACGCCGACGCGTTCGTTGCCGCCGAGCCGCGGCGGCCGGACCGTCGTGGAACCCTCCCACGGCGGGCTCTGGTGAAAGCCGGTGATCAGCCACACATGGGAAAAGTCCTCGAGGCCGCGGACGCATTCCGGCGCGGCGAATTCCGGCAGGAACTCCACGCGGCCTTCCGCCGCGGGCACGAGGCCGGACTGCCGCGGCACGCCGAATTTCTCGGCGAACGGGGTGCGCAGGATTGCGATGGGACGTAGCTCGGCCATGGCTCCCGCGCACTAGCGGGGAAAATGCCGCGCGGCGCAAAGCGAAATTCCGCGAATTGACACGCGCGCATTTTCGCGGCGGTCTTGCGGGTTCAGGCCCTGCAATCGTAGGCAGGACCACAACACCTACTCATCATGTCCATGACTCCGCTCGAAGAACTTCGCCATTCTGCCTCGCACATTCTGGCGACCGCGATTCTCCGCATCTTCCCCGATGCCAAACTCGACATCGGTCCGCCCACAGACACCGGCTTTTACTACGATATCGACCTCGAACACAAATTCACCACCGACGACCTCGGGAAGATCGAGGCCGAGATGAAGAAGGTCGCAGAGGAGAACCAGCCGTTCTACCGCAAGGAAGTTTCCCGCGAGGAAGCCATCGAGATCATCAAGACGCGCGGACAGGAACGCTACAAACTCGGCCGCCTTGCGGACATTCCCGAAGGCGAAAAGATTTCGTTCTACTCCAACGGCGAGTTCATGGATCTCTGCGCGGGCACGCACGTCCGCTACTCGTCGAAGTTGAAGGCGTTCAAACTGCTTTCGATCGCGGGCGCGTATCATCGCGGCGACGAGAAGAACAAGCAGCTCCAGCGCATCTACGGCACCGCGTTTCCGACGAAGGAAGAACTCGCGCAATACCTCGAGCGGCAGGAACAGGCGAAGGCGCGCGACCATCGCAAGCTCGGCAAGGAGTTGAAGCTTTTTCACATCGACGAAGACGTCGGCCAGGGCCTCATCCTCTGGACGCCCAATGGCGCGATCATCCGCCAGGAGTTGCAAAACTTCATCAGCGAAGAGCTGCGCAAGCAGGGCTACTCGCAGGTGTTCACGCCGCACATCGGCAAACTCGAACTCTATAAAACCTCCGGCCACTTCCCCTACTACAAGGAATCGCAATTCTCCCCCGTGATCGAGAACGCTTCGCTCGCGAACGTTTTGAAAGAGGGTTGTTCGTGCGCCGAAGTCTACGCGCGGCTCGACGCCGTGTCGTCGCACCTCCGCGATCAGATCAACGCGCGCACCGGCCAGGAAACGATCACCGCCGATCGCGTTAAGCCCGATGATCAGCTGCTCGACGGCTTTATGCTGAAGCCGATGAACTGCCCGCATCATATCAAGATTTTCGCGTCGCAGCCGCACTCGTATCGCGACCTGCCCGTGCGGCTCGCGGAGTTTGGGACCGTTTATCGCTGGGAACAGTCCGGCGAACTCAACGGCATGACGCGCGTCCGCGGCTTCACGCAGGACGACGCGCATCTGTTCTGCACCGAGGAGCAAGTCGCCGCCGAGGTGCTCGGCTGTCTCTCGCTCGTGAAGACCGTGCTCAGCACCCTCGGCATGTCCGACTATCGCGTGCGCGTTGGCCTGCGCGATCCCGACGGCAAGAAGTTCGCCGGCGATCCGGCGAAATGGGATGTTGCCGAAGCCGCTTGCCGCTCCGCCGCGCAAACCCTCGGCGTGCCCTTCACGGAAGAACCGGGCGAGGCCGCCTTTTACGGCCCGAAAATCGACTTCGTGATCAAAGACGTCATCGGTCGCGAGTGGCAGCTCGGCACCGTGCAGGTCGATTACGTGCTGCCCGTGCGCTTCGGGCTTTCCTACATCGGCGCCGACAACCAGGCCCACATTCCGGTGATGATCCATCGCGCGCCGTTTGGTTCGATGGAGCGTTTCTGCGGCGTGCTGATCGAGCATTTTGGCGGCGACTTTCCCGCCTGGCTCGCGCCCGAGCAGGTCCGTCTCGTCCCGATCAGCGACAAGCAAAACGACTACGCGGGCGCGCTCCTCGCAAAGCTCCGCGCCGAAGGCCTTCGCGCCGCGCTCGACGAGCACTCCGACAAACTCGGCGCCAAGATCCGCCGCGCGGAACTCGACAAGATTCCCTACACGCTCGTCATCGGTCAGAAGGAAGCCGACGCCCACAGCGTCTCCGTCCGCTCGCGCGCCCGCGGCGACGAGGGCGTGATGACGGCCGACGCTTACATCGCAAAACTCAAGGCCGAGGTCGCGACGCGCGCTCTGCCCGACAAGAAGAAAGCGTAAGCATCCGCGCCTGTTTCGGGCTCGCCCGGCCGTCGTCGCAGCGATGCGCGACGGCCGGATGTTTTTTGCGAAGACGTCGCGTGCAAAAATGCCCGCGTATCAAATTCCAATTTGCCGCGTCCTAATCCTTGACGACGAAGACACGTGTCCTAACGTGACGGCGTCTCGCCCGTTACCCTGACCTACCTCGACCCAGCACACCCCGTGCGCGGCGATCAACCCTCTGACTGACCCAGCAACCCTAGATGCCTCGCGTTGTTACCACCATGAAACCAAGCCATCGATTGACCTCCGCTCTGTGCCGGCTGCTCGCCGCGCCCGCATGCTTCCTCCTGACCGCGTCCCTCCTGCGGGCGCAGGCCGCCCCCACTCCGGCCAAGACCGGCGACGACACCGACCCGAAGAAACCGATTCCGGTCGAGATGACGCCCGACAAACCCGCGGAAGACATCGTCGCGCTGTCGCCGTTCGAAGTCGTGTCCGACACGAAGGGCTACTACTCCGCGAACACGATGTCTGGCACCCGCTTCAACTCGAAGCTCGAGGATCTCGCGTCGTCCGTGACCGTGATGACGAAGGAGCAGATGTCCGATTTCGCGATGCTCGATATCAACGACGTCTTTAATTACACCGCGAACACCGAGGGCACTGGCACCTACACGGACTTCTCGATCAACCGTAATGGTGACGCGCAGGACAACGTGATGGCCAATCCCACCAGTGCCAATCGCGTGCGCGGCATCTCGTCGGCCAATTACGCGTTCAACAATATCCAGACGATGGGCCGCGTGCCCGTCGATCCGATCGGCCTCGACTCGGTCGAACTCAGCCGCGGACCCAACGCCAACATCTTCGGCCTCGGCAATCCTTCGGGCACTGTCAACATGGTGCCGTCCGCCGCCAACATCTCCCGCAACTCCACGACGACGAGCGTGCGCGGCGACAGTTACGGCGGTTATCGGTTCTCGCTCGACGCCAACCGCGTCCTCCTGAAGGGCAAACTCGCGGTCCGCGGCCAAGCGGTGTTCCAGCACGACGCCTTCCAGCGCAAGCCCTCGGGCGTGAATATCGAGCGCTACAACGGCATGATCAAATATCAGCCGTTCAAGAAGACGACGATCACGGCCAGCGCCTTGTATTACGACAGCAACGGCAATCGCCCCAACTTCGTGCCGCCCCGCGACAACGTGTCCTACTGGGTGGCCAACGGCAAACCGACCTGGGATCCGATTGCCCAAGTGGTCCATGTTCGCGGCCAGACCCTCGGGCCGTTCGGTGCCTTCCCCGGCACGGCCTATTCGGGCCCCGATTATTTCCAAACCACGTTCACGGGTAGTAATCACGGCTACACTTACATCGACAAAGGCGGCATCACCTATTGGGCCGCCCCCACCGGTTTCTCCAACGTCACGCCGCTGGCCGGCGCCACCACCGCCGGCCCGACTTCGGGCGCATTGAGATATCTGCTGGCCACGACCCCGCAAGCGAACGCCACGCTCGGACGCAGCACGAGCCAGCCGCTGTTCACGACCACGCCGACGACCGGCGACAAGTCCCTCTATGATTATTCGTCCGTCAATCTCGGCGCCCCCAACCGGACCCACACCCGGACGATCACCTCGTCGGTGCAAGTCGACCAGTTGTTCTTCAACACCCCGCGGCAAACGCTCGCCGCGCAGTTTGGCTTGATGCGCGAGGACTCGAAGCAAAGGCAGCGCAATCTGATCGGCACGCAAAACGCGAACGGCCAGTCGGGTCAGCTTTTCGTCGACATCAACGAGAAGAACCTCGACGGCACCCCGAACCCGTATGTCGGGCACGCGTATATCGGCACGGACCAGCCCATCACCCTGCAGCAGCCCGCCAAGTGGGATACCTACCGCGCCCAAGTCGGCTACAAACTCGATCTCACTCACGAGAAGAATCTGCTCAGCTGGCTGGGCCTCACCCAGTTCTCGGTCTACGACGAATACAAATACCGCATCAACCGGCAATACGGGTTCAAGGACGCGATGACCGGACCCGTCTCGTGGATCCCCGCGGGCCAGTCGCGCGCCAATCAGGGTGCGATCGGCGGAGGCCCGGGCGCGGCCCTCGCGATCACGCGCAATTATTTCCGCTATTATGTGGGCGGCGCCAGCAGCGTCGTCGAATACGCCCCCTCCGAATTCCAATACGGCTCCTATCCTTTCGTCTGGGGCAACACGACCACGAACGCATTTCACAACGACCCCATTGGTCTCCATCAAGTCAACGTGACCGACTCGACCGGCGCCGGCAGCAACACGAAGACCATCCTGAAAACGCTCGGCGGCGTGATGCAGAACCATTTCTGGGGCGACAAGCTCGTCACCACTTTCGGCCTGCGGGAGGATCAACAATACGTGAAATCCGGCAGCACGCCCCAATTGCTGAACGCCGACGGCGAGACGCTGAACTACGATTCCGTCAATCACTGGGCGCTCGGTAACTACCGCTTCAACAGCGGCAAGACCAAGACCGCCGGCGCCGTGGTCCGCCCCTTCCGCGATCTCGCGTTCGTGCGCAGCTTGGATGAAGGCCCCGGCGTCAGCCACTTCGTCGGCAATATGCTCCGCGGCATGTCATTCACGCTGAACAAATCCGACAGCTTCATCCCCGCGAATCCGGCGACGGATATTTTCCTCCGGCCCCTCCCTGTGCCCACCGGCACTGGCCGGGGCTTCGGCGTCGCGTTCAACATGTTCGACGGCAAAGTCGTCCTCCGCTGGAATCACTACGATAACAAATCGATCAACAACCGCGGCGGCGACGCCGGCACGATCGCGCAACGCGTCACCCGCATCGACATCACGTCCACCGCCGCCTTCCTGCTCGTCACGCAGGCGGCCGGCAACGGCGGCACCATCCCCGGCTGGATTCGCCAGGTCAACCCGAGCTTCAACAACCAGCAAGTGGCGGACGAACTGGCCAAGGAAATCGGCGTCTCCACGGCCCAGCAGAACGCGTTGGTCCAAGGCTTCAGCGCCGGCACCATTACGGCCACGCAGGACATCACCGCCAAAGGCAACGAGATCGAGTTGAACTTCAATCCGACCTCCAGTTGGACCGTCTCGGCCAACTGGGCGGAAACCCAGTCGATCAACACCAACGTCGCCACGAGCATCAACGACTGGCTCAATTCGCGCCTGCCGATCTGGACCACCATCGTCGATCCCGCGGCCGCCATCAACTGGACTCCCGCGCAACTGGCGGCCGAGCCCCAGCACCTCTGGTGGACGCACAATTACGGCGGTTCGCAGACGGCCCAGCAAAACTACATCTCGTTTGTGCAAACCCCCTATGCCGTGACCCAGCAGAAACAGGGCAAGGCC
>JBBRLB010000160.1:0-12257 GCA_038231575.1 Opitutales bacterium
TCCGTCGGGCGCGGCGTCGCCGCTCACGTAGGTGTCCATGATGTGACCTGGCTTCTGCGAGTTATCCCACCACTTGAAGTCGAGGGTGAAGGCGGCTTTCGGGGCGAGGCCGAGGGCGGAGCGCGGGATCGAGAGCATGAGCTCGTTGCCCTGCGTGCGGAGTTGGATTTTCGCCACGCGCTCCCACGTCCAACCGCCGGTGTTACGTTCAAGCCACGTCTCCGTGCCGTCGAGCGAACGGTTGACGATGAAGTCATAGCCTTCCCAGCCGGTGTTGGCATTTTGGTCGATGTCGATCAAGAGCCACATCCAGTTTGGATCGGTGCGAGTCGTGAGCGGTTCGCGGGTTTGCGCGTAGAAATAGACGTTGGCGGCGTCGCGGGCCACTTTCAGCGCGGTGAGATCGTTGCGGCCGCTGGTGTTGGCGTAGTGCACCTCGCCTTTGCCGAAATCGCGATGGTCGTTGTCAAAGGCGTGATCCGCGAACTCCGGGCCGACGTCTTTCCATTGCGCGAAATTGCCGCTCACCTTGATCGTCCGGGGGGCCGAAGCCACTGGCAGCGCCGGCGCGCCCTTGTAGCGGCGGATGTAGGCGACCATCTGGTAATAGTAGTCGTCGCCGTGCAAGCCCATGACCGGCTCGATGTCGCGGCTGAATTCTTGATCGAACTGGTCCACGAACGCCACCGGTTCATTCGGCCGCACGCCCTTCCCGGCCGTCCATTCGTTCCAGCCGGTGATCATCACGAAGGGCGGATCAAGCTCGAGCGCGCGCCGCCATTGTTCGTCGGCGTTTTTCCCGAGGTTGACCGAGCCGGGCGCGATGGCCTGCGCGCTGTCGTGGAAACTGCGTCCACGACCGTTGCCGCTGCTCATGTTGATGGGTTTGCCGGTGACCTTGTGGAGGTTTTGCGCGACCGAGACGTTGACCTGCTCGGGCTTGGCCGGGTCGGTGTCGTAGCTGTAGGGCTGCGGATGGGTCGCCTCCCAATACCACGCGTTGTGGGTATTAACCATCGTGAAGGGCCAGTGCGCCTTTCGCAGGGTGAAGAACTCCTTCACTGCCGGACTCGCCTCTTTCGGATCGCAGATCAGGAGCGGTTTGCCCTGCCAGCGAAACCAGAGTTCGGGAAATTTTCCAGGTTGATAGAGGTCGCGAAAAAGTTCCTCGGCGGTGTCGCCCGCCTTTGTGTTGACCATGAAGCACAATCGCGGCGCGCGACCGCCCTCGCGGAGGATCTGCGACCAGACTTTGCAGATCTCCAGGTAAACCTCCGGGTAGGTTTTTCGGTTGGTCGTGTCGAAAATCACGGTGTCCACACCGGCGTCCACCAGCAACGTGGCGTGGCGCCGGATGACCCACGGGTCGCGGGCGTTGTAGTAGCCGTAGAGCGGCTGGCCCCAGTAATACGGGCCCCGCGGTCCCCAGAGAGGCGAATCCGGTTTTTTCAGGATTTCCGGATCTTGCGGCAGGATTTTGGAAATGTCGTTGGGCAGTGTGGTGATGTCGCGCCCCGCGGTCAGGAAGTAGAAGATGCCGACGAATCGCCCGGGCCGGACGGCGGTAACTTCCGCAGCTGGCGGCATAACGCGACCGAGTGCATCCGTCGCCGGCCAGGCCGTGCCGGGGTTCGGCGCCATTAGCAGTGGCGTGAGTTTCGACGGGTTGACACAGCCCGCGAGCGCGACGACGAGCGCTGCGAGTGCATTGCAGACGGCCGCGAGCGGGAGCCGGAGGCGCGGAAAGATGCGGTGGTTCACGGCGGGGTGCTCAGCGGGCGGCGCGGAAATACTCATGCTCGCGCTTGCCCCCGCTCAGCACGTAGGCGACGAGATCGAGCGCTTCACTCTCGTTCAGCAGCGAAAGGAGGCCGGGCGGCATGGGAGAAATTTTCGAGGGCTCGATGCTCTTCACTTCCTTGCGATCGACGGAGACGCGCTGGTTGGGATCGGAGAGGTCGGTGTTGATGGTGACGTTGTCGCCGCTGAGGTTCACGACGGAGCCGACGACGGTGGTGCCATCGTTCTTGGTGAGCACTGAAGGGACGAACTGCTCGTTGATGACCTTGCTCGGGCTGATGATTTGATCGAGGAAGTCGCGCGCGCCATAGCGGCCGCCGGCGGCGGTGAGGTCGGGTCCGGTCATGCCGCCCTCGTTGCCGAAACGGTGGCAGGCGAAACACGCGGCGGCGCCGAACATTTTCCGGCCGGTGTCGAAACTGCGATTTCTCAGTCCGCGCTCGGCGGCGGTGGCGAGTTCGTCGAGCGTCCAGTCTTTGGCGGTGCGACCGGCGAAGATGTCGCCAAAATTTTCGATGGCGCTGCGCGACTCGGCTTTTTTGGCGAGTGTGGGCGCAAGGGCGGCGCGCTCGGCGGGCGTGAGCGTGGCTTCGGCATCGTGGCGGATAAACTCGATGAACTTCGAGAAGCTGAGCCCGCCGCGAAAATTGGCGGCCTTGAGGAACCACTCAAACTGCGCGGTGCGGAGCGGCAGCGTCCAGCCGGTGTCGAGCATGCGGAGTGAACGGGCATACTCGATTTGCTCCTCCTGCGTGGGAGCGGCGGCGATGAGCGCGATGGCCTTCGCGGCGGCGGTCGGCGAACGGAGGGCGACGAGCGTTTCGCAGAGAAGCCAGTTGAGGTCGGGCGTGGGGGCGGGAAATTGCGCGTCGAGCTTGGCGAGGAGCGGTGCGGTGTCGGCCGCCGCGAACGGGCCGAAACGGTGGAGGATGATCTCGACGGTGCGCACGTAGGCAGCGCGGCGGTCGGCGTCGAGCGCGGCCCAGTTGAGCGACGCGAGCGAGGCGAGCAGTTTGCGGCCGAGCGCGGTGTCGACGGGCGCGGTGTCGGGCGTGCGATGCGGCGGGCTGATGCCGGCGGCACGGGTCAGCGCGAGCACGGCTTCAACGCGACGCGACGGATCCGTTTCGGCGAGGGCGCGGTCGGACCACTGCGTGAACGGCTGGTGCTCGATTGCGGTGCGCGCGGCCCAGCGGATGTTGCGGTCGGGTGAGTTGAGATGCGGCCAGGCAAAGGCGACGGCGGCGGGATCGGCTTTGCCGTGGAAGGCTTCGAGCTGGTGGCGTAGATCGCGCGCGGGGCTGGCGACAGGTTTGCCGTCGACGGGCGCGGTGGATTCCGAGCCGGTGTAGGTGACGCGGTAGAGGCCCGACTGCACGCGGCGACCGCCGATGGTGAAATACATTGCGCCGTCGCCGGGATGGATGATGGCGTCGGTCAACGGCAACGGCGCGCCGGAGAGAAATTCCTCACGCTCGGCCTTGTAGCCGGCGCCATCGGGCCGGAGATGAATCGCGTGCAATTTGCCCCAGCTCCAGTCGAGGATGAAGAGCGCGTTTTGGTAGCGCGCGGGAAATTTCGCGCCGTAGCCGAAGGTGACGCCGGTCGGCGAACCGGGGCCGATGTCGGCAACGGCGCCGAGGTTGTCGGCGTAGAACGGCGGGCGTTTGCCGGCGCCGTTGCGCCAGCCGAACTCGCCGCCGCTCACGACATGGTTCACGCGCGTGGGGCGATACCACGAGGTGTTGAAGTCGAATTCCATGTCGGCGTCGTAGGTGAAGAGTTCGCCGTCACGGTTGACCGCGGCGTCGAAAATGTTGCGGAAACCCGAAGCGAACACCTCGAAGTTTTTTCCATCGGGCGACACGCGATAGATGATGCCGCCAGGCGCGAGCACGTCGCGCATGAAGCCGCGGCCGTCGGACATGCGCGGAAGTAAATGGTCTTCGCCCCAGATGGGCGGCACGGGCGAATCGGGCGAGGCGGCGGTGAGTTTCGCGCCGTTGCCGCAGACGAGGTAGAGGCCCTGGCCGTCGGGCGTGGGGAGCACCGCGTGGACGCCGTGGTCGCCGCGCGCCTCGATTTTCCGGAGCAGCTCGACGTGGTCGAGCTGGTCGTTGCCGTCGGTGTCGGTGAGGCGGTAGAGGCCGGAGGGGATTTCGTTTTCGTAATCGTTGACGCCGACGTAGAGTGCGCCGAAAGCGAAGAGCAGGCCGTTTGCGGCACGGATGCTGCCGCCAACTTTTTCGATTTTGTCGCGCTGGAGCGACTGGCCGGCGGGCGGCGGGGTAAAGCGGTAGAGTCCGCCGAATTGATCGCTCGCGATGATACGGCCTTTCGGATCGACGCAGAGGTTGACCCAGGAACCCTGCTCGACGCCGGGGACGGAGTAGAGGAGCTCAACGCGAAAACCTTGCGCGGCCTTGATGCGACTGACGGGCGTGGCTTTGTTTTCGCCGATGGCGGGGCCGACCACTGCGGGACGGGCGTTTTTCTTCGCGGCCTTGCCGGCCTTTTCAGCGTCGGCGCCGACGAGCGGGGCCGCGCAGACGGCAATGAGCGCGCTGAGACCGGCGAGGCGGTGGAGAAACGTAACGGGGAGGTTCATGTGGGTAGAGTGTGCTGGAAGACGAGATCGCCGCGTGGTGGAGGATGGCGCGGCGGAGGGCGTAGGATGTTTTCGCCCCATGGGCTTAGAAGCGAAACGTGCTCGTGAACTGCCAGGTGCGCGGCTCTTTCAGCGTGTAAACGGCGGTGCTGGGCGTGTGTTTGCCGTCGCGTGAATCGACGATGAAGAGCGGGTAAACGGTATTCTGGTCGAGGATGTTTCGGATGTTCATCTGCAAGCGCCAGTCGATGCGGTCGCGGAAGATTTTCCGCCGGTAGCTGATCCAGCCGCCGAAGTTTGCATAAGCGGGCGTGGAGTAGGGACGCGTGACGTCGAGGAGGTTGGCGGAGTCCACGGCGAATCCACCGACGGCCTTGCCGCGCGCGTTGATGCTGCCGCCGACGGAGAAGCCCTTGAGCCGGCCGCCGAGTTCGTAGGTCTGGATCAGATTCAGGGTCCAGTCGGAGGCGAAGTGGGTCGATGGACTGCCGCGGATTTTTTCGAAATTGGCGAGGGTGTCTTGCAACTCGGCGACGGATTGCGCGACGGAGATGTTGAGGGTGCCCACGTTCAGATTTTGCCACTCGGGGTGCGACTTGATGATCGGGAGATATTCCGCGAGGTATTTGGTGATGACGGGCCCGCGCTCGGTGGTCGTGTTGTCGCCGCGCTTGCTGCCGTTGAGCACCACGCGCCATTGCGGTGTGGGATTGGCCGTGAGCGAGAACTCATAGCCCTTCGAGGTGGTGGAAACGGCATCCTGCCACGTGGTGCCGATCGCATTGTAAGGATAGGTGTTGTATTTATTGTCGCCGGTGAAGTCGGCGATCGCGATCCAGGTGCGATCGAGGTGGGACTTGAAGTCGCCAAAGGCGCCGGACGAAACCTGGTCGATGGCGTTAACGCTGCTGTTGGTATAGTAGATAAACTCCATGAACAGCCGGCGATCGAAGAACGAGAGCTTCACGCCGTAATCCTTGCCCTCGCCCTCGGGATTGGGCAGCAGGTCGCCGTAGACGTTCAGGTTGGAATCGTTCACCTTGAAATTGGTGGAGGTGTTGTAACTGAAACTCACCCACGGCAGGGCGTGAAACACGAGGCCGCGGCTGAACGTGCGACCGGTCCGCTCTCGCCGCGCGCCCGGCAGAAACTTGCGCACATCGATGCCATCGCCGCTCGGCGCGAAACCTGCGGCATCGCGCAGCGAGGCAAAATCGGAAACGGTGCCGCGCCAAGACGTGTTCTCATCCTTGCGGATGCCGTGGGTGACGACGATCCGGTCCTTCCAGAAGAAACTCTGGGTCGCGAGCGCATACGTCTTCACGTTGGACGAGCTCATGTTCAGACCCTGTTGCGCGATGAAGCCGGGCGTGATCACCCCGGTGCCGGCGCCGGGGGGCGGCGTGCTGCCGGCATACAGCACGGGAAAGTTTAGGTATTTTTCTCCGGCCGCCGTGCCGATCTTTCCCTTTTCGGGCTCGAGATAATAGCGGAACGTGAGGGTGTTCGCACCGTTGCTGATGGCGGCGGCGGCGCCGGTGGCGGCGAGCGGGGTGACGTTGCGCAGGGCGTTGTTGCTGCTCCAGCCATCCGTGTCCGCGCGCTCGACAAACAGGGCCGCTTGATGCCGGCCGAGATAGCGGAGCCAGTCGGTCTTGGCGCGCGTGAAATCGAGATTGTAGGAGGCGGTGAGCCGCAGGTTTTCGTTTTTTCCGGGGGAGTCGATGCGGGTGGGCACGCCCTCGGTGTAGAGCTTGCCGACGTTGGGGTTGGGCTGGCCGTTGGGCAGCCTGGCGTTTGGGTCGACGAAAATAAAGTCCTGCTGGCCAACGACGCCGTTGAGGGCGATGAGCCGGTTGTCCACTTTGTTGTAGGCGAGTTCGACGAAGAGGTCGCGGGTGATCTGTTGCTCGAGGAAAATCTGATAGGTCTTGTAGTTGTTCAGCCGGAGGGCGGTGCTGCCGAAATTGCTGGCGAAGGTCGGGTAGATCGAGTCGCTGACGAGCGAGCGAAAATTACCGCCGTTCACCGCAAACGTATTCAGCGGAAACCCGGCGAGATTAAACGCGGGCTTGGCACTCTGCGCGGTGTTGGTCTGGGCCATCGTCGGGATTTGCGTTCCGCCGAGGGAAAACTGGGTCGAGACCAGGCTGGTGCTGGCGTAATTGATGGTTCCCGTGGGCTTGCCCCCGGCGGTGTTGACAAAGGTGGAAATGATCGGCGAACCGGCGGCGATCCACGGGGTGACCGCGTCATACGCGGGCCAGGGGCGCACGGCGGGCACGTTCACCAGACCTTTTTCGAAATTAACCCGCACCGTGGTTTTCTTGAACGGTGTGAGCGTCAGCGCAACATAGTGCCGCCGCTGAAAATCCTGGGTCGGCGGGCGAAAAGTGTGCCTCGCTTCATAGACGCCGGAGTAGCGGATGGCGGCGAGGCCGGCCTTCAGCACTTGGTTGTGATCCACGGTGCCGCGGTAGGAGCCTCGGTCGTCCACCTGATAGGCGACCGTCGTCGCCGTCTTGAACCTCGCGCGCTTGCTGGAAGAGGTAAAGGCCCCGGAGGCGTTGCCCAAGCCGAAGAGAATCGCGTTGGGGCCGCGGGTGAAGGTGAGGGCCTCGGTGTTGAAGCGATCGTTCGGGATGTTGCTGGTGAAAAAATCCTGGGCGACGACCGAGGACCCGCCGCCGCGCGTGACAAACTGCTGGTTGCCGACGTTGATGAAGTCGTTGCCGTTGCCGCTGACGTCGCTCGTCGTCGCGACGAATGGATCGGTGTTCGGGGCGAACGCCATCAGGTCGTTGATGCTCGTGGCGCCGAGATCATCCATCAGTTGCTCGGTGAAGATCGTGAGCGCCGAGCCGATGTCCTTGATGTCGGTGGACATTCGGGTGCCGTTGAGCGTCTGGGACGGAAGATAGCCCTTGTCGGCGGTGGCATCGACTTGGAAGGGCGAGAGGACGATGGCTTCGTCTTTGGCCGGGGTCGTGGCTGGGGCGGTGGGGGCCGGCGTGCTTTGGGCGCTGAGCGCGGGGATGAGGACGAGCGCGGCGAGGAGCGCTCGGAGTTGGACGGTGATGGTGTTCATTTGTCGGGGCGGGAGATTGGGTGTGGTTCGGATTGGGAAATCAGAATCAGAATCTGAAGGTGCTCGTGAACTGGTAGGTGCGCGGCTCCTTGAGGGTGTAAACGGCGGTGTTGGGCGTGTGTTTTCCGTCGCGGGTATCGACGTTGATCAGCGGATAAATTGTGTTTTGATCGAGGACGTTGCGAACGTTGAGTTGGAGGCGCCAATCGACGCGGTTCTTGAAGAGCTTCCGCTTGTAGGTGATCCAGGCGCCGAAATTGGCGTAGGCGGGCGAGGTGTAGGGTTGAGTGGGGTCGAGGACGAACTTCGAGTCCACCGCGAAGCCGTTGATCGCTTTGCCGCGGGCGTTCATGCTCCCACCGAGGGAGAAACCGCCGAGCCGGCCTTCGCGCGCGAAGTCGTAGCTCTGGACGAGATTCAGCGTCCACTTGGAGGCGAAGTTGGAGGACGGGCTATTCTTGATCGCGGCGAAATTGACGAGCGTGTTTTCAATGTCGGCGATACGGGTGGAGACGATGGAGCCGTTGGCGGCGAGGGGCTGCCACTCGGGCTGCGATTTAATGACGGGAAGGTATTGCGCGAAATATTTCGCGACAATGGTGCCGCGCGAGGAGGTCGTGTTGTTGCCGCGCAGGCTGCCGTTGAGCGAGGCGCGCCAGCGCGGGGTGGGATTGGCGGTAACGGCGAACTCCCAGCCTTTCGAGGTGGTGGAGACGACGTCGGCCCACGTGGTGCTGATCGAGGAATAGGGATAGGTGCGGTATTTTACGTCGCCGGTAAAGGTGGCGATCGCGTTCCAGACATCGTCGATCTGCTTAAAATTTCCGGCGGGATTGCTCGAGATGCTGTCGGAGGCGTTGACGCTGCTGTTGGTGTAGTAGGTGACATCGACGAAGAGGCGACGGTCGAAGAAATTGAATTTCAGGCCGTAGTCTTTGCCCTCGCCCTGAGGGTTCGGCAGGAGGTCGCCGTAGATGTCCTTGCCGGCGGCGTTCACCTGAAAATTGTTTGAGGTGTTGTAGCTGAGGCTGACCCATGGGAGCGCGTGGAAGACGATGCCGTGCGAGGCGGTGTGGCCGCCGCGGCTGAGGCGGCTGCTGGGTTTGAAAGAGCGGAGGTCGATGCCGTCGAGGCGCGGGGCGATGCCGTTGGGGTCGCGCTGCGCAGCGAAGTCGGCCGGCGCGCCCGTCCAGCCGGTCTGGATATCGTGGCGCAGGCCGTTGGTGACGACGATGCGGTCATCCCAAAAGAAACTCTGCGCGGCGAGCGCACGGGTCGTGACGATGGACTCGCTGGCGCTCGGACCTTGCTGGGCGACGTAGGCGGGCGTCACGCCACTGGGGTCGCGAGTCGGCAGCGGGGTGTTGGCGTAGAGCACGGGATGGGTCAGCAGAGTCTTGCCTGCGGCGGTGCCGATCTTCCCGTTGGCCGGATCGAAATAGTAGCGGTATTGGAGGAGGTTCGCGCCGTTGAGGAGGGTGGCGGCGGCGCCGGTGGTGGCGAGCGGCGTGACGTTGTAGAGGTTGTTATTACTGGACCAACCTTGCGAATCACTGTGCTCCATAAACACAGCGGCCTGATGGCGGCCAAAGGAGCGAAGCCATTTCTGGGAGCGCCGGGTAAAATCGAGATTGTAAGAGGCCATTACACGGAAGTTTTCGGCCACATTGGGGGCGTCGATTCGCGTGGACTGCGCCTGGCTGTAGAGCAGGCCGACGTTGGGATTGGGCGAGCCGTTGGGGAGTTGGGCGTTCGGGTCGGCGAAAATTTGCGTGGATTGGCCGACGAAGCCGTTCAGCGCAACGAGATGGCTATCCACCCTGTTGTAGGCGATTTCGATCAAGAGATCCCGGGTGATCTCCTGTTCGAGAAAGGCGGAGCGGATATTGTAGTCGGTGAGGCGAAACGCGGTGTTGCCGAAATTCGAAGCGAAGGTCGGGTAGATCGAGTCGTTGACCAAGGAGCGGAAATTCGCGCCGTTGACCGGGAAACCGGTGGCGAAGGTGGGGAGTGCGCTCTGGCCCTGGTTGTTGAGATTTTGGGGCGTGATTTGGGTGCCGGCGGGCGAGAGGGCGGTCGAGACGACCCCGGTGAAGGCGAAGTTCTGAGTGCCGGCGGGTTTCCCGGTCGTGGTGTTGGAATAGGTGGGAATCAGCGGGCGGCCGGCGGCGATCCACGGCGTGACGCCGTCGTAGTCGGGCCACGGGCGCACGGCGGGGGCGTTGATCAGGCCCTTTTCGTAGTTCACCCGGACGGTGGTTTTTTTGAACGGCGTGAAGTTGAGCGTGGCGAAGTGACGGCGCTGAAAATTCTGCGTCGGAATGCGAAAATTGTGGAGCGTCTCGTAGACTCCGGCGTAGCGAAGGGAGAGGAGGTTTTTTCGCAGGACTTGATTGTGATCGAGGGTGCCCCGGAAAGAGCCGCGGTTGTCCATCTGGTATTCGACGGAGCTGGCGGTCTTGTTTTTTGCGCGCTTGGTGGAGGAGACGAAGGCACCGGCGGCATTGCCGAGGCCGAAGAGAATGGCGTTGGGGCCGCGGGAAAAAGACAGCGCTTCGGAGTTGAAGCGGTCGTTGGGAATATTATTCGCGAAGAAATCTTGCGAGACGACGGTGGAGGCGCCGCCGCGCGTCACGAATTTCGTCGGGATGTTGATGAAATCGTTCCCGTTACCGGTGATGTCCGACGTGGACATGATGAACGGATCGGTGTTGGGCGCGAACGCCATGAGGTCGTAGATGCTGTTGGCCCCGAGGTCGTCCATCATCTGTTCGGTGAACACAGTGAGGGCGGAGCCGATGTCCTTCAGGTCGGTCTTCATGCGCGTGCCGTTGAGCGTCTGCGAAGCGGCGTAACCGCGGTCGAGGCTGGCATCGACCTGGAAAGGCGTGAGGACGAGAGCTTCGTCTTTCGCGGCGGACGCGACAGGAGTAGACGGAGCAGGCGTGGCCGGTGGAGTTTGCGCGGTGACGGACAGTGTGCCCGCGAAGATGATCGAGGCGAGGCGTGGAAGGTGTCGCAGGGTGGAGTTCATCGGGCTTGGGCTAAGGGGTGAGACGCGGAGATTTTATTCGAGACCGGGATCGGCTTTCGGACTCGTGGCCTTGGCTTTGCCTTTCTTCGACTTCGACTTGGCTGCACCGTCGTCGGTCTTCGTGGAGGGATTGTAGCTCGGATTGCGCACGGGCACGACGGCCTCGGTGTCGCGGAGGAAGCCGTCGATGAGAACGTTCATTTCGCGCACGCGCTGCGGTTGGGCGGCGGCGAGGTTCTTCGCTTCGCCGAGGTCGTCGCAGAGATTGTAGAGCTCGAGGCGATCGGAGCCGTCGGGGTTGTCGGCATAGAAGCGGATGAGTTTCCAATCGCCGAGTCGCACGTAGGTCGAGGGCAGGAAGCCGGGAATCTCGATCGCCTGGTTTGGGCTGCCGTGCGGGAAGTGGCAGAAGACGCGGTCGCGCACAGGCGCACCGCCGAGAATCGCGCCCGTTTGATCGAGGCCGTCGAATTTGAGGCCGAGGCGGGGTGCGAGGCCGCACATGTTCAGCACCGTCGGGTAGTAATCGACGCTTTGAAACATCGCCTCGCTGCTTGTGCCGGCCTGCGTGTGGCCGGGCCAGACGACGATGAGCGGCTCGCGCGTGCCGCCCTCGTAGATCGAGGCTTTGCCGCTGCGGGCAGGGAGATTGCTGGTCGCGGGCTGGTCGGTGTAGCCGTCGGGATCGGTGGCGCGGGGTTTATAGGCCCAGCCGCCGTTGTCGGAGGTGAAAACGATAATCGTGCGGTCGGCGACACCCGAGGCGTCGATGGCGTCGAGCAGGCGGCCGATGCCGTCGTCGAGGCTCTTCACCATCGCAGCGTAGAGGGGATTATGCTGGGGGTTCTTCAGATCGACCTTGGGGGTAAAGTGGGCGATGTAATCGGCGCGGGCGTTCCACGGTGAGTGGACGGAGTAGGCCCAGTAGTTGAGGTAGAACGGGCGGTCCTTGTTGGCCTGAATAAATTTCGCGGCTTCGGCGGACATACGATCTTCGATGTGCTCACCGGGTTGGCCGACGATGTTCGGGTCTTTGATGAATTTCCACGGAGCAAGGTAACCGCCGCCGGGACCGGGAGCGTTGGGCACGTGGGGAAAATCAGAGTCGAAGCCCTGGTCGCGCGGCTCATAGCGATCTTCGCCGTGGCCTTCGCGGTTTTGGCCGAGGTGCCATTTGCCGAAATGCGCGGTGCGATAGCCCGCATCATGCAACGCTTCGGCGAGCGTGTAGTAGTCGGGCTTCAGGCGCGTGAGGCTTTGCGCGATGCGCGTGCGCTGGTTGGGATTTCCCTCGGTGAGTGCCTTCTCCAGGCGGATCTCAGGCACATGGCAAACGGGAGCGGTGATGCCGATGCGGGCGGGATACTGGCCAGTGAGAATACTGGAGCGCGTGGGCGAGCACAGCGGGTTGGCCGCGTAGGCCTGCGTGAACTTCACGCCGCGCGCGGCGAGGCGATCAAGGTTGGGCGTCTCGTGAAACGTGCTGCCGAAGCACGCGAGGTCGCGCCAGCCGAGGTCGTCGGCGAGGATGAAGACGACGTTGGGCGGACGCGAATCGGCGGCCGAAACGGCGACGGCGAAGGCGAGCGCGAGGCACCGCAGAGTCAAGAAGAGCAGATTTTTCATCACGCGGCTCATAGGGTGGGTGCCAGCTTGGTTTTGCGGGCGGGGAGCGCCGGGTTGTAGGCGGGGTTGCGGAGCGGGATGACCGCGCCGGTGTCTTTCAA
>JBBRLB010000161.1:0-11969 GCA_038231575.1 Opitutales bacterium
CGCGGTTCATCATCTGTTCCACCCGGCCGAGGTCCGGCGCGGCCCCACCCGCCGAATAACAGGCCACCACGATCTCGCCCCACTCCGCGTCGGGCACGCCGATGACGGCTACGTCGGAAAACTCGCCGCTCGCGCGCAGCACCACCTCCACTTCCGTCGGCCGCACCTTCTCACCTCCCGTGATGATCATCGCATCGCGCCGGCCGAGCACGTGCACATGTCCACGCTCGTCGATGCGCCCGAGGTCCTCCGTGCTGAACTCGCGCGCGTCGCTCCACTCCGGCCAATAGCCGCGGAAAACCGACTCACCCGAGATCCGCAGCACGTCGTCCGCTCCAACGGTCACCCGCGCGTGCGGCAGCACCGCACCCGAACTGCGCAGGCCCGTGAGAAATTCCGCCGGCCGCAACGCGGCGACCATCGCGGCCGTTTCCGTCATGCCGTAACTCAGCGAAATGCGCAGCTTCGCGTCGGCGGCTTTTCCCAAAAGTTCCGGCCACGCCGCGCCACCCCCGACAAAAATAATGCTGAACCCGCGCAACCACGTCACCGCCTCCGGCTGCGTCAGCAACCGTTGCAGTTGCGTCGGCACCACGGAAATCACCGTGTCCACGCCGTCCGCCAACGCCGGGCGACGCCCCGCCTCCACCTGTTTCCACTCCACGGGCTGAAACGTCCCGCCCATCAGCGCCGTCCGCAGCCACGCCATCAGCCCGCTCACATGATGCAGCGGCAACATTCCAATCGCGTTCACGCGCGCCACGCCGAAATGCTCCGCAAACCCGCGCACTGCCGCCGCAATCGTGCTCTCATCGTGCCGCGCAAATTTGATCCGACCGCCCGTGCCGCCCGTCGGGATCATCAGCCAGCCGCCTTGTCGGATTTTTGATTTTTGATTTTCGATCCTTGATTGCAGCAGCGCTGCGAGCTGCGCCCGTTCGTTCGGCCCCCAATGGGGATCCGCGAGAAAAACGTCTGCCCCCGTCGCGACGGCGGCGGCAAATTCCTCCCGGAAGCGCGCCGGGTCGCGCTCGTCGATCACGACGGGGCCGACGCCGGGCTCGGCGATCATGGACGGAGCGCCAAGCGCGCGAGCTAGCTCAGCGCGTTCCATAGGACCTCCGGGTTGAGTCGTTCCACATCTTCCAGCCGCAAAAACGCCGCCGTGTGTGGCCCGTCGAATCGCGCGTCGGCAAATAACGGCCACACCCCGAAGCCGAGCGCGCGGGCCTGCGGTGAGCCGGCTTGCCCTGAGTTCGCCGAATGGGTCGAACCCGCTGCGCCGTTCACGGGCTTCCACGCAAACGCCCTCCGCAGCGCCGCGCGGGCGCCCACCACTGTTTCCAGCGCCGACGAAAACACGACGTCCGCTTTCGCCGCCGCCAGTTTTTCCAGCGCCGCCGTCGCATCGCCGAGCAGCGATGGCTTCACCACAAAAATTCCCCGCCAGCCCAGCGCGAGCCACCGCTCGACATCACCCTCGCTCGCGATCGATTCGTCGAGGGCAATGGGCGTCGGGAAACTTTCCGCCAAGCCCCGCAGCAAATCGTCCGACCGCTCGCGGCGCGTCGTCGTCTCGCCCGCCCCGGCGAAGCAGGGCTGCTCGACAAATTCCACCGGCCGCTCCGCGCTCCGCTCGAGCCAGCGCTCCGCCGTGCGCCGATCCCAGGCGCCGTTGGCGTCGAGCCGGAGCTTCGCGCCGTCGGGCAGCGCCGCGCACACATCGTCGAGCAGCGCGAGTTCGTCCGCCGCGTCGCCGACGCCCACCTTCCACTTGAACGTGCGAAAGCCCGCCTCCGCCTTCGGCGCGATCTCGGCCAGCACCGCGCGTCCCGACGGCAGGAGCGCAGCGACGGGAAGGTAGGGCGGACCGTCAGCCCGCCCTTTGTCGCCCTGAGGAGTCGAGGGCGGGCGGACGCCCCGCCCTGCTTCCCACCGCGCGCTCGCAATCGCATTCCTCAAAGCCGCCAGCCGCGCCGGCACACTCGCCAACCGCGCATCGTCCACGTGTTCGCTCAGTTCCCGGCACGCCGTTTCCGCCTCCTCCACCGTCTCCGTGCCGAACCATGGAATCACCGCCGCCTCGCCATAGCCCGCCCCGCCGCTCTCGTTCTCCAGCCGCACGATGACCCCCTCGCGCTCCATCCACAGCCCATGTGCCGTGCGCACCGGCACACGCAGCGGCAGGCGATACCGGCGAAACTGAAAGCGATAATTCATTCCTGATTCCAACGAACTGATTTGTTTCAACCGGAGGCAACGGAGAAAGCGGAGCGCACTCCCGGCCGCGCCTTCGTCCTCCTCCGTTTCCTCCGTTGCCTCCCATAAAATGCATTGGCCGGAATTGCCTCCGGCCCCCGCGATCCCTCCACCAGGCGCGTCCTCTGTCATCTGTCTTCCGCCCCCCGATTTCCCCTTGCGCTCCGCCGCGGAAGGCCTACCCCGTTCATGGCAACTATGACGAAGGTTGCCACGACTCCCGCCAACGCCACGGCCGCCGCTGACGCCGAATATTACCTGCCAGCCGAGGCGTTTTTTCGGGCCAACGCGCCCACGGCGCTCACGTTCGACGACGTTTCGCTCGCGACGCTCTACTCGGAAATTCTTCCGAAAGACGCCGACACGTCGACCGCTCTCAGCGACGCGCTGCGCCTCTCGATCCCGATCATTTCGTCGGATATGGACACCGTCACCGAGTCGCGCATGGCGATCGCGATGGCGCTCAACGGCGGGCTCGGCCTCATTCACTACAACATGCCCGCGCGCGAGCAGGTGAAGGAAGTCGCCCGCGTCAAGCGCCACATCCACGGCCTCATCCAGGACCCGATCACCGTCGCTCCCAACCAGCATGTCGCCGGCGTCCTCTCGATGATCGAGCAGCACCGCTACGGGTTTCAGACCTTTCCCGTCATCGACGATCAGGGCCATCTCGTCGGCCTCCTGCCGGGCAGCATCGTGAAGGAGCGTTATCGCGCGAAGAAAGTCACCGAGGCGATGACGCCCCGCGCGAAACTGATCACCGTCAAGGAACGCGATCTCGGCAAGGACCCGATCAAATACGCGGACAACTTTTTCAGCGACAACATCGGCATCAACAAAATGCTGGTGGTCGACGCGCAGGACCGGCTCCGCGGCCTCGTCACGAGCACGGACATCGAGCGCCTCGTCGGTGAAATCAAGTCGCGCCGCAAGCCGGCCCGCGACGCCGAATTTCGCCTGCTCGTCGGCGCCGCGCTCTCGACCATCCGCCAGCCGAACGGCGAACTCGACCGCGACAAGATCCTCGAACACGTCGGCCAGCTCGTCGCCGAGCAGGTGGACTGCGTCGCCGTCTCGACCGCGCACGGCCACACCGCCGGCGTCGGCGAAGTCGTGAAACTCGTCCGCAGCCAGTTCAAGGATCTCACGATTATCGCGGGCAACGTCACGAGCGCCTCGGGCGTCGAGTTCCTCGCCGGCTGTGGCGCCAACGCGATCAAGATCGGCCAGGGCCCGGGCTCGATTTGCACCACGCGCATTGTCGCGGGCGTCGGCATCCCGCAGCTCACCGCTTTGTATGTCGCCGGCACCGCCGCGAAAAAGAAGGGCGTGAAACTCCTCGCCGACGGCGGCATCACCAAAAGCGGCGATATCGTGAAGGCCCTCACGCTCTCCGACGCCGTGATCTGCGGTGGCCTCCTTGCCGGCTGCCGCGAAGCCCCCGGTGAAATCATGGAGATCAGCGGCAAGATTTATAAACAATATCGCGGCATGGGCTCCCTCGCCGCGATGAAAGCCGGCAGCGCCGCGCGCTACGGCCACGACAAGGCGGACAGCACCCGCAAGGTCGCCGCTGAAGGCATCGAGGCGTTGAAGGAAGTCAGCGGCTCCGTCGACGATGTCCTCGCGACGCTCATCGGCGGCGTGCAATCCGGCATGGGCTACCTCGGGGCCGCCAATCTCGCCCAACTCCGCACCAAGGCGCGCTACGTGCGCATTTCCCCCGCCGGCCAGAAGGAAGCCGCGCCGCACGACGTCGTCGAAGTCTCCACGCGGACGAACAACGCGTAGGCGCCACCGGGCCGGATGCGGCGCGATCATTTCCCGATGAAAACGTTACCCCGCTTACCGTTTGTTCTCTTCTCGCTCGGTGTCGGTTTTTTCGCCGACGCCACACGCGCCGCCGACGTCAAGCTCACGCGTTCCGAGGATCGGGTGCGCGTCGAAATCGATGGCCAGCTCTTCACGGAATATATCTTCCGCGGCGCCGATAGGCCCCACTTCTATCCGGTCCTCGCAACCGACGGCACGCCGCTCACCCGGAGTTTCCCGATGAAACCGGGCCTCGGCGAGGACGAGGATCATCCGCATCATCGCTCGCTCTGGTTCGCGCACAGCGACGTCAACGGCGTCGACTTCTGGAATCAAGACGCCGCCGGCAGCCCGCGCCCGAAAGGAAAAATTCTCCACGAGGCGTTGCTCGAAACCAAAAGTGGCGAGACCGGCGTGATTCGCGCGCGCAGCCGCTGGGTCGCGCCCGATGGCCGCCAATTCTGCACCGATGAGACCACGATCCGTTTCGGCGCTGGCAGCGACGCGCGCACGATCGACTTTGAAATCACGCTGCGCGCACCCGCGGATGCGCCCGTGCTCCTCGGCGACAACAAGGACGGCGGACTCGCGCTGCGCTTCGCGATGTGGCTGAACCTTCCGCGCGGCGCCGGCACCACGCGGCAATACACGCCCGGCGTCGGCCAGCTCGTCACCGCCAGCGGTGACCGCGACGGAGCGGCGTGGGGCAAGCGCGCCGACTGGGCCGACTTTTACGGCGTGCACGACGGAAAAACCTACGGCGTCGCGATCTTCGACCATCCGGAGAATCTGCGCCACCCGACGTGGTGGCACGCCCGCGACTACGGCCTGTTCGCCGCCAACCCGATCGGGTGGCACGATTTCGAAGCCAAGACGACCAAGCCGCACGCCGGCGACTACACCATTCCCGCGGGCGGCAGCCTCACGCTTCGCTATCGTGTTTTTGTCCACACGGGTGATGAAAAAGCCGCGCGCCTCGCCGAGCGCTATGCTGACTACGTCACAGGAAAGTAGCGTTTGCACATTGTTTCGGCGCGCCCGAGCCCTCTAGCTCTAGCGCGTGGAACCCCAAGCTACCCCCTCCGCCCCGCCATCGCGCCGTCGTTTCCTGCAAGCCGCCGCCGCCGTCCCCGCGGTGCTCGCCGCACAGGCGCTCCTACCCGCCAGCCTGCTCACATCGGCGCGCGCCGCCGAGGCGCCCGTGGCACCCACGTCACCCAAGAAATATCCGATCGGCCTCGAGCTCTATTCCGTCCGCGGCGAATTCGCCAAGGATCTGCCGGGCACGCTGAGCCAAGTCGCCAAGATCGGTTACGAGATCGTGGAATTCTATTCGCCCTACTTCGGCTGGACGTTCCCCTACGCGAAGGACGTCCGCCGCCAACTCGATGATCTCGGGCTGCGCTGCTTTTCGACCCACAATAATTTTCCCTCGCTCAATCCCGGCACCGAGACGATGGCCCGCGCGATCGAGCTCAACCAAATCCTCGGCGCGCGCACGATCGTCATGGCGTCACCGCCGCCGAACACCAAGACCGGCGACGATTGGAAACGCGTCTGTGGCCAGCTCACGACGACGGTCGAACAATTGAAGACTCACGGCCTGACCGCCGGTTTCCACAATCACCGCATCGAGTGGACAGCCACGCCCGAGGGCCCGCGCGTGATGGACCTCATCGCCGCGCACACGCCCGCCGAATTCGTCCTGCAGTTCGACGTCGGCACCTGCATGGAAGCCGGCGCCGATCCGATCGCGTGGATCAAGGCGAACCCGGGCCGCATCAAGAGCGTGCATCTCAAGGATTGGACGCCCGGGGAGAAGAAAGACGAAAAGGCCTACCGCGTGCTTTTCGGCGAAGGCGTTTCACCGTGGCGGGAAATCCTCGCGACCGTCGAAGCCGTCGGTGGCGTGGAGTATTATTTACTCGAACAGGAAGGCAGCCGCTTCTCTGAGTTCGAGACCGCCCAGCGCTGCCTCGATACTTGGCGCGCGATGCGGAGGTCCGGCTGACGGTGAGCCGTGGGCTGCGCGCTGGTCAGCCGCGCCCTGCAAACGGCATCTGCGCGGCCATCACGGTGAGCGCCGGCACATTCACGTCCAATGGCAGGCCGGCCATGTAGAGCACGGCGTCGACGACGTGCTTCACGTCCATCGTCGGCTCGACGGCGATCGTGCCATTCGCCTGCGGCACTCCTTGTCTCATCCGTCCGGTCAGCGGCGTGTCGGCGTTGCCGATGTCGATCTGGCCGCAAGCGATGTCGAACGGCCGCCCATCGAGATTGAGCGATTTCGTGAGTCCGGTGATTGCGTGCTTCGCCGCGGTGTAAGGCGCGGAATTCGGCCGGGGCACATGTGCCGAGATCGATCCGTTGTTAATGATCCGCCCGCCACGCGGCTGCTGCGCCTTCATGATCCGAAACGCCTCCTGCGCGCACAGAAATGATCCCGTCAAAATCGTGGCGATCACCGCACTCCACTGCTCGAACGAAATTTCGTCGAGCGGCACGCCGGGCGCGCCGACGCCGGCGTTGTTAAACAGCACGTCGACGCGGCCGCCGAAGGCGTCGCGCGTTCGCGCGAATAACGCCTTCACCGCCGCGGGGTTCGTGACGTCGGTCGGCATCACAATCCACTGCCCGGCCGGCGTGCCCGATTCGCGGCCGGTGGACTCGAGCGCGTCGGTGCGTCGTCCCGCCAGCACCACGGCGTAGTTGGCGCGCAGCAGCCCTTGCGCGCAGGCGCGTCCGATGCCCGATCCTGCTCCGGTGACGACAGCGACTTTGCGCACAGGGTCCATCCCCGCAGTTTGCCGGATACGGTCGGGGCAAGCCGAGCCAATTTCCTCGTCGCGCTCATCGAATGCTCTGTTCAACCGGAATTATTCCGCTTCAACTTCCTGCCCCTCGTTGCACTCGCGTTCGCATTTCCCCGCTATGACGTCTCCCCAAATTTCCCACTTCTCGGCCTTGCTCGTTCTCCTCACCGGGTTGCTGCCCGTTTTCGCCGCCGCTCAAGTGGCGGCCACACCGGCCGTCAGTCCGTCAGCGATACCCGCCACGAACTCTTCGGCTCCTCCGGCGACCGCGCCCGGCGCGACGAAGGCGAAAGCCCCGCCCCGTCCGCTCAGCAAAGTTCCTTCACCCACGCGCACGAAGGACAATGTCGAATTCGTCATCGGCCCCGACTACACGTGGGCGCCCGAGGTGGCCGTGCGCGAGGACGTGCCGAAGGGCAAAGTCATTGAGTTCACGTTGAATTCCGAGGACAGCAAAATCTACCCCGGCATCTCGAAAACTCAACCCGGCACCGTGCCCTACAAGCGCAAGGTCTGGGTCTACGTCCCGAGCCAATACGTGCCCGGCACGCCCGCGCCGTTTATCGTCGGACAGGACGGCAACTACCACGACTTCATGCCGACCATCCTCGACAACATGATCGCCGACAAACGCCTGCCCGTGATGGTCGCGGTCATGGTCGCGAACGGCGGCGGCGACTCGCTTGGCAGCGAACGCGGACTCGAATACGACACCGTCTCCGGCCTCTACTCCGACTTCGTCGAGAGCGAGGTGCTCCCGCGCGCCGCGAAGGAAAGCGGCGTCACCTTCACGTCCGACCCCGAGGGCCGCGCCACGCTCGGCGGCAGCTCCGGCGCGGCGGCCGCGTTCACGATGGCGTGGTTTCACCCGGAGCGGTATCATCGCGTGCTGTCGTATTCGGGCACGTTCGTGAACCAGCAATCGCCGCTCAATCTCAGCGCGCCCCGCGCCGAGTGGACATACCAGCCCGACTCGCCCCGCGGCGCCTGGGAGTATCACGCGAAGTTCATCCCCGAGAGCCCGCGCAAGCCGATCAAGATCTGGCTGCACGTGAGTGACGAGGACAACGGCAATGATCGCGACGAGGCGTCGCTGCACAATTGGGTCATGGCGAACACCCGCATGGCCGCCGCGCTCAAAGCGAAGGGTTACACCTATCGCTACGTCGTGGCCGAGAAAGCGGGCCACACCGACGGTCGCGTGATCCGTCAAACGCTGCCCGCCGCGCTCGAATGGCTGTGGGCCGACTACCAGCCGAAGTCCTGATCACCACGACGTCCGTCGCCTCTTTCGCCCTCTCCCATGCTGCCCCGCTTCGTCCCCGCGCTTTCCGCAATCTCCTGTCTCGTCACGACCACGCTCGCCTCCGCCGCCGACCCCTCCGCCGAACGCGGACTCACCGTTTACCAAGTCGCCTGCGCCGCCTGTCACCAGCCCACCGGCGAAGGGGTGCGCGGGATTTTTCCGCCGCTCGCGAATTCCGAATACCTGCTCGCCGACAAGGCCCGCAGCATCCGCATCGCGCTCCAAGGCACGAGCGGTCCCCTCAAGGTCAACGCCGTCGATTATCAAGGCGTGATGCCCCCACCGCCCGGCCTCGATGATCAAAAAATTGCGGACGTGCTCACCTACGTTCGCAGCGCGTGGGGCAATCGCGGCGATGCCGTCACGACCGCCGAGGTGCAGGCCGTGCGGGCCACGCTCGCCGCGGAGGACCCGAACAAGACCGACCCGTTCGCGCCGCTGCCGACGCCCCCCGCTGGTTTCAAGCTGCGCGAGGTCGTGAAACTTCCCGCACACGGCGTGCGGCTCGCGACGATGCCCGGCGTGAACTGGATCTTCGTCCTCAACAACGGCGGCGATCTCTACCGACTCGAGCCCGACACCGGCAATGTCGCCCGCGTGCTCGCCGCGCAGGACTACGCCGACCTTGCGCCCGGCGGCCTCGACGCGCTCGGCATGATGATCGATTCGAAGCAGCGGCTCTACCTGGTCACGAACCAGCGCGTGCGCGAAACGCCGTGGCACATCAACCGCGTCGTGATTTACCGCTCCGCGCCCCTCGACGCCACCGGCGTCCCGACGGCCGTGCAAGCCTGGCTTCGCACGAGCTACCCGTGGGGCAACAATTACTACAACCATGGCGTCAGCCACATCGCCGAGGGCCCCGACGGCATGATGTATGTCTCGAGCGGCGCGCGCACCGATGGCGGCGAAGTCGACGGCGGCCTCTTCAAAAAAGAATCCATCTACTGGAAAGGGGGCGAAACCGATTACACCGCCGGCATCTGGCGGATCGATCCGCACAAGGATGCGCCCGAGATCGAAATGTTTGCGCGCGGCATTCGCAACGCGTGGTCCTTCGCGTGGAACGATCGGGGTGAACTTTTTTCCGTGGCCAATGGTCCCGACGCCGACATGCCCGAGGAACTCGACTTCGTCGAACGCGGCAAACACTACGGCTTCCCCTACCAATTCGGCGATTATCCCTCGACCGAGAGGCCCTATCCTTACACGCCCGCCGCGCCGCCCGGCCTCACGTTCACGCCCGCCATCCGCAACTTCGGTCCCGCTGCCGGCGGATCCGCGGCGAAACCGCTCGCCTCCTTCACTCCGCACTCGTCGCCCGCCGGTCTGTTGTTCTGCGGCCCCGACTGGCCCAAGTCCTTGCGCGGAAAATTCCTGATGGGCCGCTTCGGCAATCTCATCAAAAGCCCCGACGTCGGCTACGATCTCCTCGCGATCGATCTGAAGCGCAATGCCGCCGGCATCTACGAAGCGCACACCGAGACGTTCCTCGCGCCCCTCGCGCGTCCGCTCGATCTTCTGAAGGTCGGCAAGAAACTCTACATCGTCGAATACACGCGCCCCATCGACAACCAGTCCGGCCGCCCGCAGAATCCCGGTCGCGTGCTGGAATTGAGTTGGTGAACCGCCGCGGACCATCAAGGCATTTTAGCCAAAAAAAGGCGCAAAGATGGAGGGCGATTTAATCTCTCACGGCGCCCATCGGCGCACGGAAATCTTTCGTCGGCTGGACAGATAATTTTTGCGCACGTCTGCGGCAATCGGATCAACCGATTGATGTCGAACCGGCCGTTGGCCGGTTGAGCCCGGCCACCGTGCGGGCCTACAACGCACCAATCGCCCGCACTGTCACCAATCGCACCACGGCGCGATCCTCCGCGCGGGATTCCGTGAGCGAGACCACGAACACCGCTTCCCAATCGTTCGCGCCGTCCTCGTCGATCAACACTTGCGCGACCTCGCACTCGCCGGCGACGGCCAGTCCCGCGCCGGTCGCCTTCGCAAAATGCGTGTGCTTGGCGGCCCGGCCTTCGGGGTCGAGGCGGAAGCGGCCGCGCGCTTCCCAATACGGTTCGAACAACCGGTAGCTCGGCTCTTTTTCCTTCTCGGTTTCATCCGGCGACGGCGGCGCGGATCGGCCGCCCGCGGCGCCCCAGCGCGCCGCGCCTTGCAGCAGCAGATAAATCTCCGCCCGCACCAGCCGGTGAAACGATGCCTCGTCGCGCGTGACATCATAGCTCGCGGGTCGCGCTGGCTTCTCCGCCCCACCCGTGTCCGCGGCGATCCACTCGGGGTCTTTCATCTTTTCCCATTCCTCGATGAGGCTGGAGTCCACGCCGCGAATGAGTTCGCGGAAATACGCTTCCATCTCGGCGACCTCCTCGGCCTTCGCGCTCTCGGGCACGGTTTGGGCGAGGACCTTCCACACTTGCGAGAGATGACGCAGCAGCAGGCCTTCGACGCGCTCCAGTCCGTAGTCCTTGATGTAGTCGCTGAAGCTCAGGTAGCGCTCGAACATCTCCCGCGCGATCGACTTCGGGCGCACGTTCTCGGTTTCGACCCACGGATGCGCCGCGGCAAACCCGTTGAACGTCTCGTATAAAAATTCCCGGAGCGGCTTCGGGTGTTCCACTTCCTCGAGTTTCGCGATGCGCTCCTCGTATTCCACGCCCGCCGCTTTCATCTCGGTCATCTTCTCCGTCTTCGCCCGGTTCACCTGCGCGCGCAGAATCTGTTCCGGATCCTCGACAATCGCTTCGCAGAGCGTCAGCACGTCGAACGGATAATCCGGCGACTCGCGATTCAGCTTCGGCAGCGTGTCCAACAGGTAAAGCGACAGCGCCTGATGCAGCGAAAAATCATCCTGCAGTTCGATGTTTACGCGCAGCTTGCGCCCCGTCGCTCGGTCCTCCCGGCTGGGCTGGCCGGAAGACGCGGGCAGGATGCCCGCGCCGCGCTCGCCCTTCGGAATGATCGCCACAATGCCGCGTTCGACCAGCGCTCGAAACAACTGCCACGCCCGCTTCCGCAGTGCGCCTTTCCGCATCGCCGGTTCGTGGCTCTCGCGAATCAGCCGCTGCATCGCATGACACCCATCTTCCTCTCGCCCGAGCATGAGCAGCATCATTCCGTGCGACACCGCGAATCGCGACACGAGTCCCTCGGGGGGCGCTGTCTGCAATCGCTCGAACGTCTTCACGTCCCAGCCCACCGCACCCTCGGGCGCGCGCGCCTTCACGAGTTTCTTCAGCTTCGCCGGATTGTCCTTCAGCTTCTCCTCGTTGCGCTTGTTCTCGATCATGTGCTCCGGCGCCTGTGCGATCACGTAGCCTTTGTCGTCGAAACCTTTCCGCCCCGCCCGCCCGGAGATTTGCCGGAAGTCGCGCACCGCGAGGATGGCCGCCTTCTTCCCGTCGTATTTCCAGAGCTGCGTGAAGAGCACCGTCCGGATCGGCACATTGATGCCCACGCCGAGCGTGTCGGTGCCGCAGATAAGTTTGAGTAAACCTTTTTGCGCGAGCTGCTCGACGAGGATTTTGTATTTTGGCAGCAGCCCCGCATGGTGCACGCCGATGCCGTGACGCAGCCAGCGCTTCACGTCCTTGCCGTGCGGGCTGTTGAACTTTACCCGCTCCAGCTCCGTCGCGATCGCCGCCTTCTCCTCGCGCGTGCACACGTCGAGGCTCATCAACGCCTGCGCCGCCTCCGCCGCGTCCCGTTGCGTGAAATGGACGAGATACACTGGCGCGTGCCCATCCGTGAGCGCCTGCGCC
>JBBRLB010000162.1:0-11806 GCA_038231575.1 Opitutales bacterium
ACCAGGTCCGCGCCACGCTCTCCTACGAAAAAGATCTTTCCGCGGTGAAGCTGTGGGGCCGGGGCCTCGGCAAGTTCACGTTCGCCGGGCTCTATAACAACGACACGTTGCACAACTATAATGACAACTTCCGCCAGGTGAATGAAACACCCCTCGCGATTTCGATTCCGGATCTCAGCAACGCCCGCAACCTGATCCGTCGCCGGTCCTATCTCACCGGCAGCAATCACTATTTCACATCGGACTTCGCGCTCTTCGATCAGAACGGTATCCGGGCGGGTTGGGAGCCGGTCAACACGCCGCGCAATAATTTCACGCGCACGAAATCGTATGCGGTCGCGGGCCAGGCCCTCTTGTTCGATCATCTCCTCGCGGTAACGGGTGGCCTCCGCCGCGACGAAGCATTGGTCGGGCAGTATAACTTCACGAGGGACGCGCGCGGGCTCTTCACGGCCGGCGGCTCGCACGGCGGCTCCCCCGCGCCCGAGATCAACTCCGTCGGCCGACCGTATCTCATCGGCGCCGTGCTGAACGCCACGCCGAACTTCAGCCTGTTCGCCAACCGCTCCACGAATTTCCAGCCCGTCAACCAGTCCTTCCGCACGATCAACAACGAGCCGCTCCCGGCGATCCGCGGTCGGGGCTTCGACGGCGGCGCGAAATTCTTCCTCTTCGGGGAAAAGCTCTCGGGCTCCGTAGATTATTTTGAGACGCAGCAGACCAACGTTCGCGACGCCACGGTCAACAGCGCCAACCTGATCAACTGGATCAGCGCCATTTGGACCGCGCTCGATGCGACGAAGGTGCCCGACCCGGCGTGGACCGACACGAAGCAGTCGAAGACGCACGGAGTTGAAATCCAGTTCGTGGCCAATCCGCTGAAAAGCCTGCGCCTGATGTTCAACGTCAGTCGCGACGTCAACGTGCTCCAGGATCACGGCGGCACGACTTATTCCTATATCGCGCGAAATCTGGCGACCTGGAACGCCAGCGCGACAAAAGCGGTTTCGAGTCCGGACGGCGCGACGGTCGGTGCGCTGGTGGCGCGGCTCGCCCAGGAGCAAAGCGACCAACAGCGCGTCATCGGCATCAAGCAGACGCGGGTCTACGAATGGCAGGCGAACTTTGTCGGTCGCTACCAGCTCGACGACGTGCTGCCGGTAAAGGGCTTCGCGGCGGGCACCGCCTTCCGCTGGCGCAATGCGCCCGTGATCGGCTTCGCGCGCACCGGCACGCTGCTCGATACCACGCGGCCCTTCAAGGGGCGGTCGTTCGCCAATCTCGACGCGTGGCTCGAATACGGGCGCACGTTCACGCTGCTCGAGCGGAAAGTCCGCTGGACCGCGGAGGTGCGCGTGCAAAATCTCGCCGACAACCGCGGCCTCCAGCCGTGGACCGCGACCGACGGCGGCACCGGCCGTCCGGTGATCGAGACACGACGCACGCCGGGCGAGCGTCAGTTCAGCGTGAGTTCATCGCTGGCATTTTAAACATGAGATTTTTTCTTTTCCCGTTTGGTTTGCGTAAAATTATTCTGTTCGCGGCGAGCGCGGCGGTGGCGATTGCCGCGGAGCCGATCCGCTTCGCGTTGCTGTCGGATCCGCACGTCACTCGCGGCACGGCCGAGGATCAACCGGAATACCGCGGGCGCTTCGAGAGGGTCATCGCGGCGATCAACGCGGAGAAAGTCAGCTTCGTCCTCATCGCCGGCGATCTCACGCAGAATGGATCGAGAGACGAGATGGCCGATTTCAAGGAACTCGTCGCGGGGTTTACCGCGCCGGTGCACTACGTCCCGGGCAATCACGATATCGGCAACAAAGTCATCGCCGGAAAAGATAACGCCACGCCGGTGATGCCAACGAAAGTGATGGCGTTCGAGGAGCGCCTGGGTCCGTCGTTCTACGCGCGAACCACGGCGGGCGTGCGGTTGATCGGCGTAAACTCGCCCATTTTGGGCAGCGGGGTGCCGCTGGAAGAGAAGCAGTGGGCGTTCCTCGAGCGCGAACTCGCGGCGCCCACCGCGGCGCCGACCATCGTGTTCATGCACTATCCGCTGTTCGTGAAAACCGTGGACGAACCCGGCGGGGAATATTGGAACGTCGAGCCCGGGCCGCGCGCCCGGCTGCTCGCGCTGCTGAAGCGCGGGGGCGTGCACATTCTCTTGACCGGCCATCTGCACCGTCCACTCACGAATCATCTCGACGGCCTGGTGCTGGTTTCGACGCTGCCCGTTTCGTTCGGCCTGCCGCGGGCGTTGCAGGTGCAGGGCTGGACCTTGGTGACGCTGCCAGACGATGGCCGCGAACCGCAGTTCGAGATTCGACTCGTGAGCAAGTAATCCAGCGCTGGCTGGCGGGATCGAAACTCCGCGCTCGTCAGGCGGGCTGCGCGAGTTTCATCATGCGGGGCGAATGGAAACCCCGTCACCCTCCGCCGTGCTCCGCCGCCTCGTGGCATTGTTGCCGGCTGGACGCGTGATGGCGCGGCCGGAGCAGCTCGCGGCCTACGAGAGCGATGGACTGACCGCGTTCAAGACGCTACCGCTGGCGGTCGTCGTGCCCGAGACGCAGGACGAAGTGATCGCGGTGGTGCGGTTTTGCCGCGACGAGAAAGTGCCGTTCGTCGCGCGGGGGAGCGGGACGAGTTTGTCCGGCGGTTCGCTGCCGGTGGCAGGCGGCATCGTAATCACGCTGAACCGGCTCAACAAAATCCTCCGCCTCGATCCGGCGCAGCGGATTGCGGTGGTCGAGCCGGGCGTGATCAATCTGGCGGTGACGGCGGCGGCGCAACCTTACGGCCTGCACTACGCGCCCGATCCGTCGAGCCAGTCGATTTGCACCATCGGCGGGAATGTCGCCTTCAATTCGGGCGGCGCACACTGCCTGAAATACGGCATGACCTCGAATCACGTGCTGGGGCTCAAGGCCGTGCTCGCGACCGGTGAGGTAGTGGAGTTTGGCAGCGCGAGCCGAGAACAGATCGGGCCGGACTGGACGGGATTGTTCGTCGGCAACGAAGGGCTTTTTGGCATCGCGCTTGAAATCATGCTGCAACTGCTGCCGCGCGCGGAAGTATTTCACACGGTGCTCGCGGGCTATCGCACGCTCGAGCAGGCAGGCGACGCAGTCGCGGCGGTGATTGCGAGCGGACTCTTGCCGGGCGCGATCGAAATCATGGACGCGCTGGCGCTCGAGGCGGCGGTGGCGGCGGTGCACGCGGAATATCCGCCGAACTCCGCGGCGGTCTTGATCGTCGAGCTCGAAGGGCCGCGCGAAGTCGTTGCCGCGGATCGCGTGCGGCTCGACGAAATTCTCGCGAAGAGCGGGGCCGTCGAGGTAAAGGTCGCCCGCGATGGGGCCGAGCGCGCGGCGATTTGGAAGGGACGCAAGAGCGCATTCAGCGCGGTGGGCCGGCTTTCGCCGGACTTTATCGTGCAGGACGGCGTGGTGCCGCGGCGTCGGCTGGGCGAAGCGTTGCGCCGCATCGGCGAAATGTCGCGCGCGGCGGGATTGCGCTGCGCGAATGTGTTTCACGCGGGCGACGGCAACCTGCACCCGTTGATTTTGTATAACGGCAAGGAGCCGGATGGGCTGGCGCGGGCCGAGGCGCTGGCGGGAAAAATCCTGCGGATGTGCGTGGAGATGGGCGGCTCGATCACGGGGGAGCACGGCGTCGGCGTGGAGAAGCGCGACTACATGCCCGACATGTTTTCGGCGGATGAACTCGACTGCCTGCAACGCGTGCGCGCGGCCTTCGATCCGCTCGGGATCGCGAATCCCGGGAAAATGTTTCCGGCGGGCGAGCCGCCGGTGATGACGATCGGGCAACAGGGGCTCCATCCACTGGAAAAAGCCGGGGTGATTTCGCGGGAATGAGCGCGCCATTGCAGCCATCAACTCCGGCCGAACTGGCGGATGCGGTCCGCTCGGCGCCGCGCGTGCTGGCCGTCGGTGCGGGCACGAAGCCGCGATTGTCACAGGTCGCGGACGACGTCGTGAGGATCTCGATGGCGAAGCTGAGCGGCATCGTAGAATACGAGCCAAGCGAGTTCACGTTCACCGCACTCGCGGGCACGCCGGTGCGCGAGATCGCGGCGGCGCTGGCCGAGCGCGGACAGTATCTGCCCTTTGATCCGTTGTTCGCGGCGGCGGGGGCGACGCTCGGTGGGACCGTGGCCGCTGGCGTCAGTGGGCCGGCACGGTTTCGATTTGGCGGGCTGCGCGATTTTATTCTCGGCGTGCGCTTCGTCGATGGCGGCGGGCGGTTGCTGCGGTTGGGAGGGAAAGTCGTCAAAAATGCCGCGGGCTTCGATCTACCGAAATTTTTTCTCGGAAGTCTTGGGCGGTTTGGCGCGCTGGCGGAAATCACGTTCAAGGTTTTTCCTCGGCCGCTGACGACGCGAACGCTGCGGCTCGCGGCGAAGGACGCGGCCGCGATGATGGAAATATTTTCCACGGCGGGCAGCGCGCGCTGGGAACTAGATGCGCTCGAGGCGTCGCCGGGTGAAAGTGCGCTCTACGCCCGGCTGGCCGGTCCGGCGGCGGCGCTCGATGCGCTGGCCGCGGAAATGTTTGCCCGCTGGGGGGGCACCGCTCTCGAGCGGGAGGTGGCGGATAAATTTTGGAGCGGCGTCGGCGAGCTGGCATGGGCGCATCCCGGCGGCACGCTCGTGAAGATCGCGCTGACGCCGTCGCAAGTGCCGGAGTTTATCGCGAGGATTTCGGGGGAGGCGCGCGGGTGGGTGAGTGCCGGAGGAAATGTCGGCTATCTGTCGCTGCCGGCCGGGGCCACGGTGCCCCCTTTGGCGTGGCCCGCGCTCACGCTGCGCGGCGCGGTGGCGTTGTGGCCGGGAGTGCGACCGCGGTTCGAGGTAATGCAGGCGGTGAAGACCGCGCTCGATCCGCAGAACCGTTTCCCCCAACTCGACGAATAGAAATGCAACACGCGATCAAACCGGATTCACACGGCCCGCTGGGCCAGCCGATGGCGGATGCGGTGGAGGCGTGCGTGCATTGCGGGTTCTGCCTGGCGGCGTGTCCGACTTACCAAGAGTTCGGGCAGGAGATGGATTCGCCACGCGGGCGCATCGTGCTGATGAAGCAGGTGCTCGAGGGCAGCCTCGCGTGGAGTGCCGCGCAACCACACGTCGACCGCTGCCTCGGGTGTCTCGCGTGCGAGCCGGCGTGTCCGAGTGGCGTGCCGTATCGTGATCTCATCAGTCCGTTTCGCGCAGTGGGGCAGGCAAAAATGACGCGCACGACCGGCGAAAAATTGCGGCGCTGGCTCGCGGCGCAGACGATTCCGTTTCCGGCGCGCTTCCGGCTCGCGCTCGCCGGCGCGAAGCTCGGCCGCATGTTCGGTGCGCTCGTGCCGAAGGTGCTGCGGCCGATGCTTGATCTCGCGCCAGCCGAAGTGCCGCCGGCGGTCGTGCTCGCGCGCGTGACACCGGCGCAAGGCGCCCGCCGCGCCCGCGTCGCGCTCCTCGCGGGTTGCGCACAACAAGTGCTCGATCCCGATATCAACGTCGCGACGATCGAGGTGCTCGCGCGCAATGGCGTCGAAGTGATCGTGCCGGAGACGCAAGGTTGCTGTGGCGGGCTCGCGTGGCACACGGGCGACTTGAAGGCGGCGCAGAAATTCGCGCGGCAGAATCTCGATGCTTTCCCGACTGACGTGGACGCGATTCTCACGAACGCGGCGGGCTGTGGCTCGGCGATGCACGAATATCATCTGGTTCTGCGCGGCACGCCGGACGAGGCGCGCGCGGAGGCCTTCAAGAAACGCGTGGTCGACGTGAGCTTGTTTCTCGCGCGGCTTGGTTTGCGCGAGACTCCGCGTGGCGCGGGTCCGACGAGGGTGGCCTATCACGATGCCTGTCACCTCGCGAATGCGCAGGGCGTGCGCGAGGAGCCGCGGAAACTGCTGCGCGCGATTCCGGGTGTGGAATTGCGCGAGCTCGCAAACCCGCATCTGTGCTGCGGCAGCGCCGGCACCTACAATCTCGATCAACCCGCGACGGCGGCTTCGCTCGGCGCGCAGAAAGCGCAAGCGGTGATCGACACGGGGGCGAATGTGGTGGCCAGCGGAAATATTGGCTGCCTTACGCAACTGAAGGCTCATCTCGCGAAACAGAATTCACCGATAAAAGTTCGGCACACGATGCAGGTGCTGCGCGATGCGTATCGGAGTTGAGATTGATCCCCCAAAAAATAACCACGGATTACACGGATGAACACGGATTACTTCACAAACGTCAGACGCGGTGTGTTGTTTGGCATTCTGGCCATCGCGGTGGTGAGTGCGCGTGCCGCCGAATCTCCCATCGAAATCGTGCGGCGACTGGATCAGGCTCGGCTCGTGGCGATGGGCACGGGCGATGGCGCGGCGCTGGTGAAGATTCTCTCGGACGAGATGGTGTTCGTGCACTCCGACGGGCGGAGCGAATCGAAGACGGACTACGTGAAGAACATGTCGGCCGGCGATACGGCGTATTCCGATCTGAAAACCACCGAAGTGAGCGCCCGGCAAATCGCGGCCGACGTGATCGTGCTGTCGGGTGCGCAGGAGATGAAAAAGAAACTCGGGCCGTCGTGGTCGGAGATCAAAATCAAGTTTCTTTCGGTGTGGCGCAACGAGAACGGCACGTGGCGGATGGTCGCGTGGCAGTCGATGAAGCCGTCGGGCAATAGCGTCGTGCCGCCGAAGTGATTTTGTGGACCGGCGTCAGCGCCTCGACGGCCTCGGCGCCCTGAGTTTGTCGAACGGGCAAGACTGACGCCCTACAACTCAGCGCGGCACGATGCCGGGCCACACGTAGGTCTGCAGCGTCACGAGCACGCCGACGAGCAGCGCGAGGGCGACACTATGCCAGAAGACGGAGCGCAGCACGGTGCCGGCGTCGGGGCTGTCGGAGTGCCCGCCGGTTACGACGCTGGCGACGACGATGCTTTGCGCGTCGATCATTTTGCCCATCACGCCGCCGGAGCTGTTCGAGGCGGCCATGAGGATCGGCGAGAGCCCGAGCTGTTGCGCGGTGACTTTCTGAAGATTGCCGAAGAGGACGTTGGACGACGTGTCGCTGCCGGTCAGCGCGACGCCGAGCCAGCCGATGAGCGGCGAGAAGAAAGGGTAGAACACGCCGGTCGCCGCCAGCGCGAGGCCCATCGTGGTGTCGGTGCCGCTGTAGCGGGTCGTGAAGCCGAGGCCGAGCATCAGCGCGATCGTGAGCAGGGAGGTGCGCAAGCGCCAGACCGTGCCGGTGTAGAGGGAGAGAATTTTCCCCGGCCCGAGACTGAGGCAAAAACCCGCGAGAATTCCGGCGAGGAGCAGCGCGGTGCCCGTGGCCGAGAGCGCGTTGAAGGCCAGAATTGCGTCCTCGGGCGTCGGCTTGAGCACGACGGGCGGCACGCGTTCGACCGCCTGATGGAGCAGAGGCATTTTGAACGACGGGTTGAAAAGGCCGTTGAGAAATCCCTTCACGGCCGGGATGCCCCAGCAGCCGACGAACACGGACAGAAAAATCCACGGCAGCCACGCGCGCCAGGTGGCGCCGACCACCACGGGATTGGTGGGGATCGGCGGGGCGGTGCCGATGGGCGTTTCGATTTGCGCCTGCTCCTCGGCGGGCCGCCAGAATTTCGTGAACACCACCACCGCCGTGATCGAAACGGCCGCACTCACAATATCGACGAGCCACGGGCCGTGGTAATTGCTGATGAAAAACTGCGTGATGCCGAAGCTGGCACCGGCGACGAGACACGCCGGCCACACCTCGATCATGCCCCGCCAGCCGGCCTGCGCCCACACGAGCCAGAACGGGACGATGAGCGAGAAAATCGGGAGCTGCCGGCCGACCATCGCGCTGAGCAGTCCGAGATCGAGGTCGGTGATTTTCGCGAGCGTGAGCAACGGCGTGCCGAGGGCGCCGAAGGCGACCGGCGCGGTGTTGCCGATCAAGGCGAGTTTCGCCGCCTCCAGTGGACGGAAGCCGAGGCCGATGAGCAGTGCGCCCGAAATCGCGATCGGAGTGCCGAAGCCCGCGGCGCCCTCGATAAACGCGCCGAAACTAAACGCGATCAGCAGCGCCTGGATGCGGCGATCACCGGAGACTCCGGCGATTTGTTTTTGCAGGATGGCGAAGCCGCCGGTGTCGACCGACAAGTTATAGACGAAGATCGCGTTGATGATGATCCAGCCGATGGGAAAGAATCCGTAGGCGGCGCCATAGCCGGCCGCGGAGAGGGCGAGCGGAGCGGGCATGCCGTAAACGCCGATCGCGAGGGCAACCGCGACGATCAAGCCGGCAAGCGCGGCGATTTGCGCGCGCACGCGGAAGAACGCCAGCAGGCCGAGCAGCGTGACGATCGGCAGCGTGGCGATAAGGGCGGATAAGCCGAGGCTGCCGCCGACGGGAGAGTAGGTTTGCGTCCAGTGCATGCGGGAGGAACGAAGGCCGGAGGGGAGCGAAGCGGCGCGCGAGGGGAATCGCGCGGGGGGGATGCGTCGGAGGCAGTCACGCACGCGTGGGCGTGGCGAGCGTTTTTCGCCCCGTCTGCCGATTCTGGCAGTCGGAGCGGAGCGAAGAAGCTCACGGGACATTCGCATCCACTGCACGTCGCGGGAATCTAGTGGGATGACCCAAGCCGGTTGCTTCGCCCGGTAACGTCGCTCCGGGCAGAATGGCAAACTGCCCGGTCTGAGATCGGCGTGACTTACAATCCTTGCGTGTCGACGAGCCAGATGAGCGACGCGAGAGCGGCGGCGCCGAGTTGGAGTTCGCGCGGGTTCACCTTGTCGAGCGAATCCTCAGTCGTGTGATGGATGTCGAAGTAGCGCTGGGAGTCGGGCGTCAACTCGCCGACGGTCACGCCTTGCACCATGAGCGGAGTGACGTCGGCGCCCGCATTGCCGGCGCGAAATTCAAAAATGCCGTAGGGCTGAAACAGGGGCAGCCAGCGCGCGGCGCGTTTCGCGGCGTCGCCTTGCGTGCTGCCCAGCGAGAACCCGTGGGGCTGGAAACCGCCATTGTCGGTCTCGACCGCGAAGAGGTGCTTCTCCTTCGAATCTTTCGCCGCGCTGGCGTAGGCCGTGGCGCCGTTCAGGCTGTTTTCTTCCGAGGAAAACAGCACGCAGCGCAGCGTGTGGCGCGGCTTGAACCCGAGCGCGCGGAAGATGCGGAGCACTTCGATCGATTGGACGACGCCGGCACCGTCATCGTGCGCGCCGGGTGCGATATCCCACGAGTCGAGATGGCCGCCGACGACGATGACCTGCTCGGGAAACTCCGAGCCGCGGATTTCGCCGATGACGTTCCACGAGGGCACGTCGGCGAACCACGTTGAATTGATCTTCACGTGGACTTGGGCGTGCGGAGTGGCGGCGAGCGTGGCGCTGAGCTGGTCGGCGGCCAGCGTGGAGAGCGCGGCGGCGGAGATCTTCGGCTGGCCGGGAACGTAGCTCGTATTGCCGGTGTGCGGGAGATCGTCGTGGGCGTGGCTGAGCGAACGGGTCAGCGCCGCGACCGCGCCAAACGTCGCGGCGACGCCCGGCCCGCGGTTGCGCTGATCGCCGGCGCCCCCATAGGCGGGACCGGGACTCACTGACGCGGCATCCATCGGGCGGTTGAAGAAGACAATTTTTCCCGCGATCTTTTCGCGGCCGAGCTGATCCAGTTCCTGGAGAGATTTCACCTCGATGACTTCGGCGGAGATGTCGCCGGGCACCGAACCGCCGAGCGCGACCGCGGTGAGCGCCACGCGGTGGTCTTTTGTGCCCGCGGCGGGCACGAGCGTCACGGTTTCCTTCGCGCCGCGCTCCCAGTGCGGGACCATCAGGTCCTGCTTGTAGACGCGATCGAGCTGGAGAGCGCCGAGGGTTTTTTCGCCCCAGGTCACGGCGCGAGCGAAGGCGGCCGAGCCGGCGAGGCGGCCGGACGCCGTCGTGACGAGGGTGCGGAGATTTTCAAACGCCTCGCCGTGCACGAGCGACTCGGAATAAATTTTGCGCAGCGCCGTCGCTTCCGGCGACGGGGCGGGTGAGTCTGCTTGGGCGCGGAGAGCGGTGGGTGTCAGGCCGGGGGCAAGTGCCGCGGACAAAAGTGTGGTGGCAAAGCGGAGGCGGCGGTGGAGGGAAATGGCGGAAGTTTTTCGTTGCGGTGAGTGCGACTCAAGCGGCGAATCGGCGGCATGCCTTTCACTGCATGACACTTTCTCCCGTCACACTCACCGGGCGCCATGCCCGGCTGGAACCGCTCGGCGAAGCGCATCTTCCGTCCCTGCTCCGCCACGGCGCGGATAAGGAGATTTGGCGCTGGATGCCGACGCTGCGCGACGATCCGCGCGAGTCGGTGCGCGTGTGGTTTGAGAAAGCCACGGCCGGAGTGGCGCGCGGCGACGTGGCGGCCTGGGCGATCGTCAGCGTGGCGAGTGGTGAGGCGGTCGGCGGCACGACCTATCTCGATATCGCGCTCGCGGACAAGCGCGTGGAGATCGGGTCGACCTGGCATGCGAAAGCGGTGTGGCGGTCGGCGATCAACACCGAGTGCAAGTTTCTCCTGCTGCGCCACGCGTTCGAGACACTCGGCTGCAACCGCGTGCAGTTGAAAACGGATCAACGCAACGAACGTTCGCAGGCGGCGATCGCGCGGCTCGGCGCGGTGCGCGAAGGCGTGCTGCGTTCGCAAATGGTGATGCCCGACGGCTGGGTGCGCGACACCGTGATGTTTTCGATCATCAAGGCCGAGTGGCCGGCGGTGAAGGCGGGCTTGGAGCAAAAAATGGCGCGCTGATTTTTAGCCAGAATCAACCGAATGGACCGAATGGATCGTAGCGCCGGAACCGACAGAGCTTATTCCGCTAATTTTTTTCCTTCGGTCTAAAATCGAAATCCCCTGCGCGTCAGAACCATTTCTTCTTCTTCAGGTAGATCACCATTCCGAGCGTGCTGACGAGCGTCAGAACGCAGGCATAGAGGTAGCCGTGCGGTGAGCGCAGTTCGGGCATGTGATCGAAGTTCATCCCATACCAGCCACCGACGAGCACCGCCGGCAGTGTGACCGCCGTCAGAGCGGTGAGAAACTTGATCCCTTCGTTGGCCTCGAACGCCGCTTTGTTGAGGTAAATGTCGAACGCCATCATCAAGCGCTCGTGATAACTCACGACCGTGGCATCGAGGCGCACGAGGTTGTCGCGCAGATTGCGAAAATAGGGGAGCAGCGACGAGCGGATGAGCTTGGATTCCCCACGGGCGAGCCGCTCGATCACGTCGCGTTGCGGGCGGACGATGGTGCGGAGTTTCGTGAAATCGCGGCGCACATGGAGGAGTTCATTGACGAGTTCCTTCTGGCCGGAGTCGCGCGAGAGCACGCTTTCCTCCAGCTCCTCGAGTTCGGTATGCAGTTCGTCGAGGACGGGCGTGTAGTTGTCCACGAGCGCATCGAGCAGCGTGTGCGCGATCCGATCGGGGCCGCGCGGGCCGGGGCCGGCGCTCTTCACCGTGCGATCGATTAACGCGGTCACGCCGCGCAGCGGTGCGGGGTGAAACGTGACGAGGTAGTCCTTGCCGAGAAAGAGATCGAGTTCGGTGGTGGCGAACTTGTCCTTGCGCGTGAAATCGACCGCATGCGTGACGATAAAAAGATAGTCTTCGTAGTCCTCGATTTTCGGGAGCGAGCTGGGCGCCACGCAGTCCTCGATGGCGAGCGGGTGAAACTGAAACACGCCTTCGAGGACAAATTTCCATTCCTCCTCGGTGGGGCTTTCGAGATCGACCCAGAGGAGCAGCCCCTTGTCCGCGCGCACGAGCC
>JBBRLB010000163.1:0-11670 GCA_038231575.1 Opitutales bacterium
GATCGTGCCATCGTTGTCCGCGGCCGTCGCCTCCACCGTGATATCCGTCGAGGCGGGGATGGAAGCCCCGTCAGTGGGCGCATCCAGCGTGACGAACGGGGGCAAATTCGTGGCGCTCGCCACTAGGACGGTAACGGGGGCGGAGGTCGCGTTGCCCCCCACATCGTCGGTGGCGCTGGCCGTGAGCGTGTAATTCCCCGCCGCGACATCCGCCCAAACAAATTGGAAGGGCGCGGCGGTCGCTTCGCCGAGTTGTGTCGCTCCGCTAAAAAACTCCACTCTCACCACGCTGCCATCGCTGTCGCTCGCCGTGGCGGAAATCGTGATGGTCGCGAACTCGGCCGCCGTCGTGCCGGTGGCCGGAGCCGTGATCGTGACGGTCGGAAGCGAATCCACGACGACGTTAACGGCCGCAGACGTGGTGACCGCGCCGCCGTTGTCGGTGGCCCTCGCCGTGAAGAAATAACTGCCGGCGGCCAGTCCGGTGGCCGTAAACGTGAAGGGGGCGGACGTCGCTTCTCCCAGTTTGGTGACGCCGTTGAAGAATTCCACTTTTGCAACCGCGCCATCGGAGTCCGTGGCGGTGGCTTGGAGGGTGATCGCGCCCGGTGCACCCACCACGCTGCCATCGGCGGGCGCGCTGAGCACCACGGTGGGCGCCGCGTTGGGCACGGTCACTTGCACCGTGATGGCGGCGGAAACGGCGGTGCCCCCGGCGTCATCGGTGGCTTTGGCCGTCAGCGCATACGTTCCGGCGGACACGCCCGTCCAAACAAATTGGAACGGCGCTGCAGTCGCCTCGCCGATCTTGGCGGCGCCATTGAAGAATTCCACTTTCGCCACCGTGCCGTCGCGATCGCTCGCACTGGCGGAGATCGTGATCGCGGCTGGACCGGCAAACACGGCGCCATTCAAAGGCGCCGTCAGCGCGACCGTCGGCGGGGCGTTCACCGTGATCGCAATCGGAGCGGACGTGGCGGTGCCGCCACGATTGTTCTTCGCCAAAGCCGTCACCGAATAGACGCCGGGCGGAGGAGCACTCCACACTATAGTATAAGGTGCCGCGGTGGCTTCGCCTAGTTTCTGCAGACCGCTGAAGAACTCCACCTTCGCGATCGAGCCGTCGGCGTCGGTGGCCGTGGCGACGAGCGTGACGTCGGCCGGAGCCGTCACCACGGTTCCATCGACCGGGGCGGTCAGCACAACGGTCGGCGCGGAATCGACCCTCACCGAAACCGCCGACGAGACGGTGACGGTGCCGCGATTGTCGGTCGCGCGGGCGGTGAAGAGATAGTTTCCCGCCGGCAGGTCAGCCGCCGATATTTGATAGGGCGCAGTCGTGGCTTCACCGAGCTTGGCCGCACCCAGGAAGAATTCGACTTTCGCCACCGTGCCGTCGCTGTCGCTCGCCGTCGCGGCCAACGATACCGTGGCCGGTGCCGTGAACATCGCGCCCGCGGCGGGCGCCGTGAGCGCGACGACTGGACTCGCGTTGACGATGAGCGTGGAAGCGATGGAATTCGTCACCGCGCCCCCGTTGTCGGTCGCGCGTGCGATCAGGGAATACGTCCCAGCCGGCAGGCCCGCCCCGAGCGTCAAGGTATAGCTGCCGGGTTGTCCGTTCGCGGCCACGGCCTCGCCGAGTTTGGCGCTGCCATTGAACAACTCGACCTTGGCGATCGGGTGAGCGAAGCCACTGGTGAGCGCGGTGAGCGCGATCGAAGTCGTGGCGGCCACCACCGCATCGTCAGGCGGCGTGACAATCGCGATCGTCGGCGTGCCAGGCGCAGCCGCGACCTTGACGGCGACCGCCGGGGAGGTGGTGACCGCACCTTGATTGTCCGTCGCCTTGGCGGTGAGCGTGTAATTTCCGGTCGTGACTCCCGACCACGTGACCGCATAAGGCGGCGCCAGCGCTTCGCCGATCTTGGCGGCGCTGTTGAAGAACTCGACTTTCGCGACGGTGCCGTCGCTGTCGGCGGCATTGGTCAGAATCGCGATGGCCGCAGGCGCCGTAAATTTCGCGTTGTTGACGGGCGTCGTGATTTTGACGGTCGGCAGCGCATTGACGATGAGCGTGACCGGGGAGGACGTGAGGGCGGCGCCAAGATTATCCGTCGCTTTCGCCGTCAGGGTGTAAGTGCCCGCCGGCGCCGACATCCAGTTGAAGTCGAACGGCGCCGCCGTGGCCTGCCCGAGTTTCGTCGTGCCCCGGAAGAACTCGACCTTGGCGATCGTGCCGTCCGAATCGCTCGCCGTCGCTTGCAACAAAACATTCGCCGGAACGCTGACCACCGTGCCGCCGGCCGGCGCAGTCAGCGCGACACTCGGTGGCGCATTGACGAGGACCGCCACCGTCGCGGAGGTCGTGCTGCCACCGAGATTGTCGGTCGCCTTGGCGGTCAGCGTGTAAGTGCCGGCGGCCACCGGCGTCCAATTATATTGGTAGGGCGCACTCGTCGCCTCCCCGAGCTTGGCCGTGCCATGGTAGAACTCGACTTTCGTGATCGTGCCGTCGCTGTCCGAGGGCGACGCCTTGAGGAGGATCGTCGCCGGGGCGGTGAACTTTCCGGTGGAGGCCGGCGCGGTCAGCGCGACTTTCGGCAGCGCGTTGACCACGAGTGCGACCGGCGCCGACGACGTCGCTGCGCCCGCGTTGTCGGTGGCCTTCGCGGTCAGCGCATACGTGCCCGCAGCGATATTTGCCCAGGCGAATTGAAACGGCGCGCTGGTGGCCTCGCCGAGTTTCGTGGTGCCGCGGAAGAACTCGACCTTCGCGATCGTGCCGTCGGGGTCGCTTGCGGTTGCTTGCAACGTGACACTCGCGGGCGCGTGGAGCACGGCCCCGGCGGCCGGCGCCGTCAAAGTCACACTGGGTGGTGCGTTCACCACCAGCGTCACGGGCGCAGAGGTGGTGGCCGCACCCCGATTATCCGTGGCCCTGGCGGTCAGCGCGTAAGTGCCCGCGCCGACTCCGGTCCAGTTTAATTGGAACGGTGTCGTGAGACACTCCCCCACTTTGGTTGCACCGTTGAAGAATTCCACCTTCGCGATTGTGCCGTCGGCATCCGACGCGGCCGCTTTCAAGGCAATCGCCGCCGGCGCCGTAAACTTGCTCGTGGCGACCGGAGCCGTGAGCGCGACTTTGGGCAGCGCGTTGACGACGAGCGAAACGGGAGCGGAGGTCGTCATCGCGCCCGCATTGTCGGTCGCTTTCGCGGTGAGCGAATACGTGCCGGCCGCCGCATTCGTCCAGGAAAACTGAAACGGCGCACTCGTGGCCTCACCGAGCTTCGTCGTGCCACGATAGAATTCGACCTTGGCGATCGTGCCGTCGGGGTCGCTTGCGGTCGCTTGCACTATCACCGTGGCCGCTGCGCTCACGACGCTGCCCGCGCTGGGCGAGGTCAGCGCAACCACTGGAGGCGCATCCACCGTGATCGCGACGGGAGTCGACGTGGCCGTCGCGCCGACATTGTCCGTCGCTTTCGCCGTCACCGTATAAACCCCGGCAGGCACGGCTGCCCACGTAAAGTGAAAGGGCGACATCGTGACCTGGCCGAGTTTGGTCGCGCCGTTGAAGAATTCCACTTTCGCGATCGTGCCGTCGGAATCCGTGGCCGTCGCCTTCAAGACAAGAGTGGCGGGCGCGACAAACTTGCTCGTGCTGAGCGGCGCCGTGAGTGCGATGTTCGGCGGCGCATCGACGATCGCCATGATTGGTGCGGAGACGGTGGTGCCGCCCGAGTTGTCGGTGGCCTTGGCGGTGAGCGTGTAAGTGCCGGCGGCCGCGTTCGTCCAGCTCAGTTGATACGGAGGCGTGGTCGATTCGCCGAGTTTCGTGGCGCCACGAAAAAATTCCACTTTCGCGATCGAACCATCCGGGTCGCTCGCCGTCGCCTGCAACGTGATCGTGGCGGGCGCCAGGACGACCCCGGTCAGTCCCGGGGTCGTGAGCGCCACGACGGGCGGCATATTCACCCGGAGCGTCACGGGCGCGGACGTGATCACCGCGCCTTGATCGTCCGTGGCGCGGGCGGTCAGAGTATAGGTGCCGGCGGGAGCTTGGGCCCAGCTAAACTGAAAGGGCGCACTCGTGGCCTCGCCCATTTTCGTCGTGCCTCTGAAAAACTCCACTTTTGCAATCGTGCCGTCGGCATCCGTGGCGGTCGCCACGAGGACGATCGTTGCGGGTGCCGTGAATTTTGCCGTGCTGGCCGGCGCGGACAAAACGATTCTCGGCGGCGCATTCACCGCGATGGTGACAGGCGCAGAGACGGCAACGATACCCGAATTGTCCGTCGCTTTCGCGGTCAGCGTGTAGGCGCCGGCCGGAACTTGAGTCCAATCGAATTGATAGGGAGCGCTACTGGTCTGGCCGATTCGCGTGGTCCCGCGGAAAAATTCCACCTTCGCGATCGTGCCGTCATGATCCGTCGCCGTGGCTTTTAAGAGAATCGCCGCGGGGGCGTTGAACTTGCTGCCGTTCGCGGGTGCCGTGAGGGTGATGCTCGGCGGTTCATCCACCACCACACTGATCGCGGCCGAGTTCGCGGTCAGGCCGGCGTTGTCGGTCGCTTTCGCCGTCAGCCCATAAGTGCCGGCGGCAACCGAGGGCCACGTGATTTGAAACGGGGCGTTGGTCGATTCCCCAAGCTTGGTGGCGCCGTTGAAAAACTCGACTCTCGCGATCGTCCCGTCGGCGTCGGTGGCTGTCGCCTTGAGGACGAGTGTCGCCGGCGCAGAGAACGTGGCGTGGTTTGCCGGGGCGGTCAGCGTAACTTTCGGCGCCAGATTTCCGGCGCTCCAGCTGGTCGAAACAAACGACCCCGCGATGGCGCAAGCGACGAGGGATCGGACGGTATCGTGCAGGGAAATCACGAGAAAGGCGGGCGTTTTTCCGGAGAACAATTCACCGGCACGCGTGTTGTCGCCGGGGATTTCCGGTTTGCCGAGTCCCGCAATTACCCAAAACCGGGTAACGCGATGGTCTCAGAGGCCGTCGAAAAAGCCTGTTCCGAGGGAGGGGTGGCGTGCCGCGCCGCCCTGAGTTTGAGCGGCGAATCACCGGGGAACTCAGGCTGGCGCGGAGCCAGCCCCACCGTTTTCGACGCGCGCTGAGGACGACAGATTCCTCCGTGCACCCCCGGCTTCGATACCTCCCCTCCAATCGCACCGGCAACAGTTGCGTGATTCGCGGGTGGCGCGCAGGGTTGGGCGCGGGCAACGTTCCCCTTCCCCATGAAACTGCGTCCCCTCGCCTTTCTTGTTTTTGTGTTGGTCGTCGTCGCGTCCCTCCGCGCCGCGGAGTCCGCGGTGGCTAAGAGTTGGTTCTTCACGACCACGGATCGCCTCACGGTCGATCTGAAGCTCGCCCCGAATGTCGCGCCCGACTGGGCCGGAGCCACGCTCACGCTTAAGCGCGTCGGCGCGGGCGCGAACGAAGCCGCGGCGCGCCTCGCGCTCGATCCGAAGAACGTTTCCACGACGCCCGACACGCCGGTGCAACGGCTCGTATTCGAGGGCCTGCACGTCACGCCGTGGACGCCCACCGCGCCGGCGCTCTACCAGGCCACGTTGGAATTCTCCGATCGCACCGGCCGGCGCGAGACGGTCACGCGACGCGTCGGCTTTCGCTCATTCGCGACACGCGAGGGCCGGCTGTATCTCAACGACCGCCCGATTTTCCTGCGCGGCCTCGCGATCAATCCGCCGGGCCGCGGCATCCCGGAGGAGATCGAGCGCAGTCGCGGGTTTGCCGAGGACTACATCCGCTACGTGAAGAGCATTCACGTGAACATCATTCGGATCCCCGACGATCCCACGTGGTATGACGTCTGCGACGAACTCGGCATGATGGTGTTTGGCGGCAATTATGGCGGGGCCGTGAACGGCAAGGGCCCAACCTCCGCGCCCGAGGCCGCGGTCACCTGGTATCGCGAGCAGAAGTTTTATCCGTTCACGCACCACCCTTCGCTGATGATCTACGCGCTCACCAACGAGGTCGCCTACCTCGGGGCTCAGGGTGAAAAGTGGGACGCCTTTCTCGGCGAGATCCACCGCCGGCTCCAGCCGTGGGATCCGACGCGGCTCTACATCGCCAACGCCGGCTACGGCGCCGGGCGCGTCGGCGAAATCAACGATCTGCACCGTTACTGGGGCTGGTATTACCAGACGCCGTTCACGTTCCTGCATCTGCGCGACTACGACCCGATCGTGGGGCCGGGCAAAATCCAGCCGCTCACCTTCACCGAGTGCGTGGGCAACTACAACGGGCCCGACGGCCGCACCAATCTCTCGCCCAACCACAAGAACCCGCTCTCGCAACAAAACTGGCTCGGCCACGCGTCCGCGGAGGAGGAAGGCCAACTCGGCTTCGAGCATCAGTCGTTCACGATCAAGCAGGCGACCGAACTCTTCCGCCGGCTGCGTCCGATCAACCCGGAACTTTCCGGCGTGTTTCCCTTCACGATCATGTTCAACAACTGGCACACGATTTCGAGTTTCGCGGAGATGGGCGCGAAGCCGGCCGCGCTGCAGTTGCGCGCGTCGTATCAACCGGTGCTGCTGAGCTGGGAACTCTACACCCCGCAAGTCTACGCCGGCAGCGACCTGAAACCGATCGCGCACATCGTGAACGACGACGATCTCGGCGCCGATCTGCGCGGCGCGACACTCACCTACGAACTGCGTGACTCCGCGCAACGCGCCGTCTTCAGCGCGAAACTCACCGCGCCCGATGTCGCCTACTACGGGACGGCCCGACTGCCCCTCACGGTGAAAATTCCCGCGACGCTCGCGACCGGCACCTACAAACTCTACGGTGCGATCACCCACGGCGGCCGCGTCGTTTCGGAAAACTCCACCGAGCTACTTATTGCCGCCCCCGGTTTCGCCCGCGCGGGTCGCGCGACCAAAGCCGCCGTGCGCCTCTTCGATCCGAGCGGCGCAACCCAGCGCGCGCTCGCGAAGATCGGGGTGACGTCCACGCCGCTGGCCTTCGCGAACGACGCGACGGCCGCACTTGCCACCGATGCGCCCATCGTCGTCGGCGAAGACGCCGCCGAAAAACTCTCCGCCCCGCAAGCGCGCGCGCTCGCCGACTTCGCGAAACGCGGTGGCCGGATGCTCGTGTTGCGCCAGAGCCACACCGCGGCGGCCGCCGTCGCACCGCTCGTGCCCGCCGCGCTGCGGATGCCCACGACCGACATCGACGATCCCTCTTACCCGCCACCGCCGCGCCCGGCGCGCAACAGCTTCAACATTGATCCCGAGCGACCCGATCATCCCGTGTTTGCCGGGATCGATCGCCGCAAACTGCACGTGTGGTCGGACTACACGGGTTGGGATGAACAGAAAAAGGATTTCCCGCACATTTATCCGGTGACGGACGGCTTCGTGATCACGAACAAGGATGAGGTGCGCAACACCGCCGTGCTCGCCGACTATGGTCCCGGGCTCGAAGGCATTGCGCTCGCGGAGTTCTTCACCGGCACGGGCTCGGTGATGTTCAGCGCCTTCGATCTCGTCGCGCGCGCGGGGCTCGATCCCGTAGCCGATCGGTTGCTCACCAATCTCGCCAGCTATCTGACGCAAGCGGACGGGCACGAGCGTTACCCGCTAATCGATGCGCCGATCGTGTGGGGGCACTACGAAACGGAGAAAGGCGTGCTGACCGGCATCAACAGCGGCCTCATGCTCAACTCGCGGCCCGCGCTCACCGGCAGTTATCGCGACGGCATCGAAATCACGGTCACCAAGGACGGCCACGAATTCGCGGGTGGACCCGGCGGCTGGAACAGCCGGCCTGGCATCCAATACGTCGCTTACGGTCGCCGTCCCTTCGGACCGTATGTGCACCGCGGCTGGAGCGGTGTGCCGACGCACGAGGCCGCGATCGCGCTGGCCAAGGGAAAACCGCGCGAGCCCGATGCCATCTACGACGAGGCGGAGGTTGTCACGGGCAACGGCGGCGAAGGCGAAGGCCATTTCTGGTGCCGCATCCCGCCAGGAAAAACCGCGGCCACGCATCGCGTGTTCAATCCGGCGGATGAGCCGCTTGCCGTGCACGTCCGCGTCAACGGCCGCGATGTCTCCGCCACCATCGCGCCCGGCGCGACCGCCGTCGTGAACGTGCCGCTCGCCGCCGACGCGACGACCATCGAGTGCCAGATCCGCGGCGATCGGCGGCTCGTGCTGCTCGAGACTTCGTTCGAATGAAAATTCCCGCCGCAGCAGCGGGGCCTTTTGGCCAAACCACCTTCCGTGACCGCGATGCCCACCCTGCCTTTCGGAGCCAAGAGCGTCAGCGAGTGGTCCCCCGTCTGCTCGCTGGCGCTCGCAGCTACGCCAAGCGCGCCGCAACCTGGCTCCCGTCCGCGGCCCTGCTGATCGGCATCGCCCTTGGCCCCCCGGCTCCGCGCCTCATCGCCGCCGACGAGACCGTCGCCGTCGCGACCGTGAACGGTGACACCATCACGCAGCGCGAATTCGTCGAGGCGCTGCGGCGGAGCCGGACGAAGTTTTCCGACGCGACCAAGCTCCGGCAAGCGGCCCTCGAGGACTGCGTGCGTTTCAAGGTCCTGCAGCAACTCGCCCGCGACCAGCATTTGCTCGACGACCCCAGCGACGCCGCGCTGCGCCGCGCCTTCGTCCAGGAAAACACCCGCCGCACCCAAGCTTCCGCCCGCGGCGAAGTCATCTACGGGCCAAAGCAACTCACGTGGGAATCGTTTCGGCTGACCTGGCACGACCGCATCCAGCGCGAACTCACGCAACACCTCGCCGACCGCGCCGGCCCCGCCACCGAAGCGGAACTGCGCCAGTTCCACACGGAGCACGCCGCGAAATTTACCGCACCCCGCGCCTCCGCCCCGCAACCCTTCGAGGAATTGCGCGACCATGTGCTCGCGGAGTTTCACGACGAAAAGTTTGCGGACGTTTTCCTCCGCGCCGTCACCGCCGCCGACGTGCGTCCCAACGCCGCCCGGATCGCCGCGCTCGAACCCAATACGCCGCTCGCGGATCAAGTCGCCCGGTAGCGCCGCCCCATGATCAAGAAATTCGCGCGTCCTTCCGCGCCCCCTTTTTCAAGCATCAGTTGCATGAACGCCGCCTAGCCCCGCTCCGCCAGTCGTGCCACCGTCTACCGTCCGGCCTGCCCGCGAAACGCATCATGACTTCCTTCCCCCACTCGCTACGGATTGTTTTTGGCGTCACCGCCGCCCTCGTGCTCGGCACGCCCGCGACTCGCGCCGACGACGCCCCCGCCGTGCCCGCGCGCGCGGAGGTCCTCGCGACGATGGAGCGCGCCGCCGACTGGCAGCTCGCGAATCCCTTCACGAAATTTCCGCCGACCGACTGGATCAACGCCGCGTTCTACACCGGGCTCGTCGCCGTGTCGGAGATTTCGCCGAGCCCGCGTTTCCACGACGCGATGGTGAAGATCGGTGACGACAACGCGTGGAAGCTCGGCCCGCTGCCGTTTCACGCCGACGATCACTGCGTCGGCCAGGCCTACGCCGAACTCTATCTCCGCGACCGGCAGCCAAAGATGATCGCGGAGATGCGGAAGCGTTTCGACTTCGTGCTCGCGAATCCGCGCGACCACAATTTCGAGTTCGACAAAGAAAAAAACCCCACGCGCCTCGAACGCTGGTCGTGGTGCGATGCGCTCTTCATGTCGCCGCCCGCGCTGCTCCGGCTCACCGCCGCGACCGGCGACCCGCGATACCGTGAATTCGCCGTCACGAAATGGTGGGCGACCTCGGATTTTCTCTACGACCAGGACGAGCATCTCTATTTCCGCGACAGCACTTATTTCGCGAAGCGCGAGGCGAACGGGAAAAAAGTTTTCTGGAGCCGCGGCAACGGCTGGGTGCTCGCCGGCCTCGCCCGCCTGCTGCAGTTTCTCCCGCCCGATCATCCGGCGCGCCCGCGCTTCGAGCAGCAATATCGCGCGATGGCGGAGAAAATTATTTCGCTGCAACAGCCCGACGGATTCTGGCGCATGAGCCTGCTCGATCCCGCGAGCTATCCGTCGAAGGAATCGAGCGGCACGGCCTTCTACTGCTTTGCGCTCACGTGGGGCGTGAACCACGGGCTGCTCGACCGCGCGAAATACCTGCCCGCCGCCCTCCGCGCCTGGAGCGCGCTCAACGGCTGTGTGCGGCCCGACGGCAGACTGACCCGCGTGCAGATCGTGGCGGGCTCGCCGAACAGTTTTCCCGAGGACTCGACGATGCCCTACGGCGTAGGCGCGTTGCTGCTCTCCGGCAGCGAAATCTACCGGCTCGACCGCTAACCCGCGATCGGTGAGCCTGCGTGGCTCATCGCTCCATGAAAACCCGCCGGGACTTCGTCAAACTCACCACCGCCGCCGGTCTCTTCGGTGCCGTCGCCGGACGTGCCCAGCCACCGGCCGCCGCCTCGCCGACGCCCGGCGCTGCGTCAACGGGCGCCGACGATCGTGCGCGCTGGTGCACGCTCGCGGGCAAGGTCGCCACGCCCGTCCTCACGGCCCTCGCCGAGCGCCGGCTCAAGGCCACCATGCCCGTCGAGGCCGCGCCGAACGTCACGGATCGCCCGCAATACACCTATCTCGAGGCGCTCGGCCGGCTGCTGTGCGGCCTTTCGTCGTGGCTCGAACTCGGCGGCGACGACTCCGCCGAAGGCCAGGACCGGGCGCGTTTCGCCGCCCTCGCCCGCCGCGCGATCGATGCGGGCACGGACCCGGCGTCGCCGGACTTCATGAATTTCTCGCGGGGCCGCCAGCCCGTTGTCGATGCCGCGTTTCTCGCGCAGGCGATGTTGCGCGCGCCGAATGAACTCTGGAAAAAACTCGAACCGCGCGTGCAGGCCAATGTGATCGCCGCGCTGAAATCCTCGCGCCGGATCCAGCCGGGCGAGAACAACTGGAAGCTGTTCGCGACGACGGTGGAGGTTTTTCTCCAGCGGGCCGGCGACCAGCGCGACGATGCGCGGTTGTTCGAAGGTCTCAAGAAGCACCAAGGGTGGTATGTCGGCGACGGCACGTATGGCGACGGCCCCGAGTTTCACTGGGACTACTACAATTCCTTCGTCATCCAGCCGATGCTCGTCGAGGCGCTCGACGTCGTCGGCGACGAAGCACCCGAATGGAAAACCCTGCGCGGCAAAGCGCGCGAACGCCTCACCCGCTGGGCCGCGATCCAGGAGCGCCTCATCGCGCCCGACGGCAGCTACCCGATCGTCGGGCGCTCGATTGCGTATCGCGGCGGGGCGTTTCAGGGCCTCGCGCTCGCGGCCCTGCGGCACGCCCTGCCTGATCACGTGACGCCCGCGCAATCGCGCGGCGCGCTCACCGCCGTCCTCCGGCGCACGCTCGAGGCAGCCGACACCTTTGACGACCATGGCTGGCTGCGCATCGGCGTGAGCGGTCATCAACCATCCCTGGGCGAAACCTATATTTCGACCGGCAGCCTCTATTTGTGCAGCGCCGCATTCCTCCCCCTCGGCCTCCCGGCGAGCGATCCGTTTTGGAGCGCGCCGGCGGCGCCAACGACATGGCAAAAGGCCTGGTCGGGCGTGAACCTGCCCATCGATCACGCGCTTGAGAGCCCGCGGTGAGGTTTGTCATTCTGAGCGCATAGCGGCGGGCGTCCCTGCCTGCCGTTCCGAACTGCGGCAGGC